>NZ_JBTNCT010000016.1:0-80533 GCF_054511355.1 Arthrobacter tecti | reverse complement strand
AGTGTGGTCAGGAGGGTGTTAAGGTCTGTCTTCACAAACTGGGTTTAACACCCTCCGCCTTCGATTAACAGCGTCCACGCGGCAACCGCCTAATAGGACTCACTCATCTAGATCCCGACTGGTGGGTGAAGGGTCTAATCGAACGGGAGCAACTCTCCGGCCTCGCACCTGCCCCGTTCAGGCTGCGTAAAGAAGACGCGGAGCTGGATGCCGAGCTTGACCGCCAGTACAGCGAGGCGAAGGTCCGCGAAACGCTCGAGGACTTCAACCGCCAGGTCATCGAAGCGCGCAGGCAGCTGCTTGGTGGTCCACCGGTGGTCACCAAAACCCGCGACGTCGAAGCGGAACTTGTGCGGTGGCGTGAACGACGCGCCGTCCGCACGGCGCAGGGAGAACACGCGCAGGGAGACCAGGAAGACCAGGACGGGACCGCGGGGAAACCCCAGAGGGAGGGGGCGAGGCGCCCACCGTGGTGGCGCCGTCGTCGTACTTAGATCGTGTTCACGGCTCCATACCAGAGCACGCGGCTAATCCTTCGCGACGATGTCCTGGTACTCGGGGTGCCGCTCGATGTACGCAGCAATGAAGGGACACAGGGGAGCAGCCTGGAGGCCGCGTGAGCGAACGTCGTCCAGCGCGTACCGGGCGAGGGTGCTGCCGGCACCGCGGCCTTCGAACGCGGAATCGACCTCGGTATGCGTGAAGATGACCCGCGAATCCTTCAACCGGTACTCCGCGAAACCAGCAGGCTTCCCGTCGAGGCTGATCTCATAGCGCCCTGCTTCGGCGTTGTTGGAAACCTGTGCGTCCACGTTCTTGTCCACGGCACCTCCAGATAGTAAGTAGACTGTTCACCTCAGGCTATACCGAGCAGAGGCGGATCGACGTGACCCACGCTATTGATGAGGAGTCGGTCCGGCACGAGCTGCAGGACCTGGTGCTTGAAAGTGCCGGCATCAGGGAGTTTCTCGACGGTATGGTTCGGGTCGCTGCACGTGAGCTCTCCGCGGCAACCGGAAAAACCATTTACGCTGCCGTCACCCTCCTCAGACCCAAGCACGAAGGAACCGTGGCCAGCAGCAGCGACGAGGCGAAAGCCATGGACGAGATCCAGTACGCGTTCGACGACGGTCCGTGCCTGCGTGCTGCCCGTGAGCACTACACCGTGGTTGTGGAGGATTTCCGGACGGAGGACCGGTTCGGCGACTATGCGGACGCAGTGGTTGAGCATGGCCTTCGTTCAGCCCTCGGTGTCCCCGTCATCCTCGAAGGAGCGGCGAATGCCGGACTCGACCTCTACTGCCGCGAAGCGCACATCTTCAACAGCACCCACATCGAGGCGGCAGAAAAGTTCGCCCACAAGGCGTCCCGATCCATGCAGCTTGCGCTGCGCGTGGCAACCCTCGTGGAGCACACGGACAACCTGACCGCCGCGATGGAGAACCGCACAACCATCGACCTTGCCGTCGGCATCATCATGGGCCAGAACCGCTGCAGTCAGGACGAGGCCGTCAGCATCCTCAAGGCTGCATCCAATGCGCGCAACGTCGAGCTGCACGCCATAGCCGCGGCGGTTGTCTTGTCCGTAAACGACACCGGCCCGGCCACGCATTTCGACGCCTAAGGCGCCGCTTCCACCAGATCCCTGTCGGCATGGCGCCGGTCGCGCCGGTAGCGCAGGTGTCCGAGCAGCGTCACCATAATGGTCAGCACCGCCGAAATCGCTACGCCCACCCACAGGTCGATCAGCAGCGCGAATCCGCCCGCCACCGCACCGAGGCCGATCAGCAGGATAGCCAGCGCTCGGCGAACCCAAAACTTTCCCTTACCCCCGGCAAGCCGCGAATCCGACGCGAGCCCGGTGATGGTCGAGGTCACGACGACGGTCGTAATCTCCGCCACCTTCAACCGCTTCGCGGCGGCCGCCTGAATCCCCATCACCGTTGCCAGCCCTGAGGTGACAGCGCTGCCCAGCACCTCGTCAGCGCTGACCTCCACCAACCCGACGACGACGGCAATCACCGCAGTGCCCAGCGCCACCGCCCCGAACGCCACACTGGTGCGCGCCGACCACCCTTCGGGCGCCTTCCGCAGCATCCGGCCGGCGAGAAGCGCGCCCACCATGAAGAAGAGCAGTGCGAGGGCCGGCCGCAGAACAGGGAGGTCATTCCCGCCGGCCACAGCCATTCCCAAAAGCACCACGTTGCCGGTCATGTTGCCCGTGAAAACCCGGTCGAGTCCCAGGTAACCGACGGCGTCCACCACTCCCGTTGAGAAGGTGAGCACCAGCATCAGTGCCAGATGGAGGCGGTCGGTCGACACTCGCTTGGTGGGCATTCGGGTTCCTTCTCGGTGGGAAAGTTCGGAAACAATCTTGTAATGAATGTATACGAAGCTTAGGCTCGTTCACAGAATTGTATTCAATTTCTCGCTGAAGCGGAGAATGGAAGACAGTTTCCCGACGCACAGAGCCGTGACTCGACCAGAGGATTTGCATGAGAATCAGCAGCCACCCGCGTAGAAGGTTGCTCCAGACCGTAACGGCAGGCGCCGCCGTCGTACTCGCTGCGACCGCCTGCCAACCCATCCAGGCTCTGGAACCCCCGCCCGAGCGGGAAGAAGTCACCTCGATTCCCATCGGAGACCTGGAGATCCGCGAGGGCGGTGACCTGGTGATGGCGCTCTCGGCGGAGCCTGACCGCCTGGACCCCACGACGTCGTCATCCCTCTACACGCGCTACGTCATGCAAACCATGTGCCAGAAGCTCTATGACATCGACGCCGAAGGTGAACTGGTTCCGCAGCTGGCCACCGAACTGCCCGAAGTCTCCGACGACGGCCTCACCGTCACCATCCCGCTCCGGGACGATGCCGTCTTCGCTGACGGCGCCGAATTCAACGCCGAAGCTGTCCGGACTACCCTGGAGCGGCACCTGACGCTCGAGGAATCCTCCCGAAAGAGTGAACTGGGTCCGATCAGCAGCATCGAGGCGGTGGATGAAAACCACGTCCAAATCACGTACGAAACACCTTTCGCACCGCTGACGGCTGCGCTCGCCGACCGCGCAGGAATGATGCTCTCACCCAAGGCGCTCGAGGAAACCGGGGAGAACTTCGGCGACCACCCGGTGTGTGTGGGCCCGTTCAAGTTCGTGGAGCGGGTGCCGCAGACCTCGATCAAGGTGGAACGCGACCCGCTCTATTACGACGCCGGGAACGTCCACCTTGACACCATCACCTACCGGATCATCACCGATGCGAACATCCGCGCCGCCAACCTTCGCTCCGGCGACGTGCAGGTCGCCGACACCATTTCGCCACAGGACATCGATGCCCTTATGCAGGAGGACGGCGTGGGCGTGCTGCAGGTCGGGTCGCTCGGCTACCAGGGCCTGACCATCAACGTCGGCAACACCGACGGCGTGGGGGAGCCCGTCGGCGAGATCGGCACCCCACTCGCCCAGGAAGCTGCCGTCCGCATGGCGTTGTCCATGTCGATTGATCGGGAGGCGCTGGTGAACACCGTCTTCAACAGTTGGTTCCAGCCCGCCTGCTCGCCCATCTCCCCCTCCAGCCCGTTCAGCTCCGAACTCAGCGAGGCCTGCCCGCCCTACGATCCTGAAGGCGCGAAAGCCCTTCTGGAGGAAGCCGGTATCGAAACGCCGTACGCCATCGAGATGCAGGTCAGCAACACCCCGGACACCCTCCGGTTCGCCCAGGCGTTGCAGGCGGCGGTTGCGGACGGAGGATTCGAGCTCACCATCCTGCCCGTCGAGTACTCAACGCTCCTCGACGTACAGTCCCGCGGCGATTTCGAGATGCTCCAGCTCGGCTGGTCCGGCCGCGTTGATCCGCACGGCAACATGTTCAACTTCCTCTCCACGGGCGGCGGCAACAACTACTCGGGCTATAACAACCCGGAGGTCGACGAGCTGCTGCGGAGCGCAGCCCAGGTCAACGACGACGGCGAACGCGCCGAACTGTACGGCCAGGTGGTCCAGCGCATCCAGGAAGACAACCCGCTGATCTACCTGTACCGGCAGCGCAGTCTCACCGCCTATACCAACAACGTTGCCGGCATCGAAACCTTCGCCGACGGCGTGGTGCACCTGAGCAACGCCGCGTTCCTTGCCGACCCTCAGGAACTCAAGGAAGAGGACTGACGCATGACCCGTTACCTGCTCACCAGGCTGTGGCAATCCGCGCTCACGCTGGTCCTCGCTTCGATCGTCGTTTTCATCGGCGTGCGGCAGCTGCCGGGCGATCCGGCGCTTGCAATGGCAGGCGAGGAAGCGACGCCGGAACAGCTCGCAGCCATCCGCGCCGACCTGGGGCTCGACCAGCCCCTCCTCGTCCAGTACTTCACCTTCATCAGCAACATCCTCCGCGGCGACTTCGGTGAATCCACCCGCACCGGCACCCCCGTCACCGAGCTGATTGCGACGACGCTGCCCGTCACCCTGTGGCTCTCGGCGTACGCGATCGTGGTGGCCGTCGTCGTCGGTATCCTGTTCGGGGTCATCGCCGAACGGTACCGGGGCCGCTGGCCCGAGTGGATCGCCAACGGGTTTGCGCTGATCGGCCTCTCGGTGCCGAACTTCTGGCTCGGCATCCTGGCAATCCTCTACCTGGCGGTGTTCCTCGGCTGGTTCCCGGCCTCCGGGTACGTGGATGTCATGGCGGAACCGCTGCGCGGCATCTACTACCTCACCCTGCCGGCAATCATCCTCGGCACCGGACTGGCGGCCGTGATCATGCGGCAGACCCGCGCCTCCATGATCGAGACCATGAGCACCGACTACGTCCGGACCGCCCGCGCCAAGGGTCTTGGCAGGGGCCGGGTGCTGCTGCGGTACGGACTGCGGAACTCACTGATCGTCGTCGTGACCATCGTTGGACTGCAGCTCGGCGGGCTCATCTCCGGGGCCGTTGTCACAGAGCGCATCTTCGCCCTTCCCGGCTTCGGCAAGCTCACCCTCGACGCCGTCTTCACCCGTGACTACCCCGTCATCCAGGCAGTAGTGCTCATCATCACCCTCAGCTACATCGTCATCAACCTGGCCGTGGACATTCTCTACTCCGTGGTCAACCCGAAAATCCGAGTCGGAGGCAGCAACTGATGGCAATGACCGAAACCGTCACGACGACGGCAGAGTCCTCTGGTTCCACCCTCGGCACCGGCCGCGGCAGGGTATGGCGGCGGCTACGCACCAACCCGCTGGGCATGACCGGCGCGGTGCTGCTCGCCGTCGTCGTTCTTGCTGCGATCCTTGCACCGGTGATCGCACCCTATGACCCGGCGGAAGTGCACTTCGACACCCCGTTCCAGCAGCCGCTCACTGTGGGCTACATCCTCGGGACCGACGATCTGGGCCGAGACATCTTCTCCCGCATGCTCTTCGGCATCCAGGCGTCGCTGCAGGTGGGTGTGCTGTCGGTTCTCCTCGCGGTGCTGATCGGCACTCCCTTGGGCCTGCTGGCCGGATACTGGAAAGGGTTCGACGCCGTTATCTCCCGCCTCACGGATGTCACCCTGGCTTTCCCCTTCCTGATCATCGCCGTCGGGCTCGCCGCAATCAGCGGACCGAGCCTGGCGAACGCGGCGATCGCCCTGGGCATCGCGCAGATACCGACGATGATCCGGGTGGTTCGCGGAGAGACGCTGCGGATCAAGGAGAGCGACTTCGTGCTGGGAGCCAAGACCATGGACGCCTCCGGGCTGCGGATAATGGCCCAGCATGTGCTGCCGAACGCGACTTCGGCGATCATCGTCCAGGCCACCGTCATCATGCCGGTTGCCGTGATCGGCGAAGCGCTGCTGTCCTTCCTCGGCCTCGGCATCCAGCCGCCCACGCCGAGCCTTGGCATCATGCTCTCCGACGCCCAGCAGTACATCTTCCGCTCGCCCACAGCCGCGATCTTCCCCGGTATCGGCATTGCGGTGATCTGCCTTGCCTTCAACCTCTTCGGCGATGCTCTGCGCGACGCCCTCGATCCGACCAACACCCGTCGAAAGTAGATTGTTTCCATGACGTCATTCACAACACCGGATTCCTTCACCACGCGCCCCACCCTGCAGGGTTCCTTCGGGATGAGCGCCTCGACCCACTGGCTGGCAACGGCGTCAGCACAGGCGGTCCTGGAGCGCGGCGGCAACGCCTTCGATGCCGCGGTTGCCGGGGCGTTTGTGCTCCACATCGTGGAGCCCCACCTCAACGGACCCGGCGGCGACATGACCGGCGTCTTCGCGACGGCGGAGAACCCGTCCAAGCCCGTTGTCCTGATGGGCCAGGGGCCGGCACCGGCTGCCGCAACCCGCGAGCACTACCTCGCCGAGGGCCTGGAACTGGTGCCCGGCGCCGGTGCGCTGGCCGCCGCCGTTCCCGCCGCCGTCGACGCCTGGCTTCTGCTGCTGCGTGACCACGGAACCTGGGAACTGGGTGACGTCCTGGCTTTCGCGATCGGGTACGCCCGGAACGGACACCCGATCGTTGGCCGCGTGGGTGCAACGATCAACGCCGTGAAGGACCTCTTCAATGAGCACTGGCCAACATCGGCGGCCCTGTGGATGCCGGACGGAAAGATTCCGGCTGACGGCGAGGTCGTGAAGAACGAGGCGTACGCGGCTGTCCTCGACAGGCTGGTCGAGGCGGGGTCCCAGTCGCCGTCCCGCGAGGAGCGCATCGACGCCGCCCGCCGGGAATGGCGGACGGGCTTCGTTGCACAGGCCGCCGTGGAATTCATCAAGACCCCGCACCGGCACTCCTCCGGGCAGGATCACGCCGGGGTGATGAGCCTTGAGGACTTCGCCGCGTTCGAGGCTGGATATGAGGAACCCACGACCTTTGAATTCCGCGGGTACACCATCGCCAAGACCGGCCCGTGGGGCCAGGGCCCCGCACTCCTGCAGACTCTCGCCATCCTCGACGGATTCGACGACGATCACCTGGACCCGTCCACGGCCCTCGGCGCGCACACCATACTTGAAGCGCAGAAGCTCGCCATCGCCGATCGCGAGGCCTATTATGGGGACGCATTCGTGCCAATGGACCACCTGCTGTCCGGGGAGTACGCAGCCGAACGCCGTGCGCTGATCGGCGATCAGGCGTCCACCGAATTCCGGCCAGGAACGGTCCCCGGGCACACGCCGTTCACCCCGCCACTGCGGACCGGCTACCGGCCGCCGTCGTTCGCGGGAGAAAGCGGCTTCGCCGGGGTGGGAGAGCCCACAGTTTCCCGCGATGGCGAGACCCGCGGCGACACCTGCCACATCGACGTTGTGGACCAGTGGGGGAATATGGTTTCCGCGACGCCCTCGGGCGGTTGGCTGCAGTCTTCGCCGACCATCCCCGAACTCGGGTTCTGCCTCGGCTCCCGGCTGCAGATGACGTGGCTGGAGGAGGGGGCGCCGTCGTCGTTGGAACCGGGCAAGCGCCCGCGCACTACCCTCACCCCAACCCTGATCCTGAAGGACGGAAAGCCGGTGGTCGCGCTCGGTTCACCCGGCGGTGACCAGCAGGACCAGTGGCAACTGCTCTACATCCTCCGCACCATAGTGGGCGGCTATTCACCGCAGCAGGCCATCGATGCGCCGTCACTGCATACGACGTCGATACCCGGCTCGTTCTTCCCCCGCACCTGGGAGCCCGGCGGCGCCGTTGTCGAGGACCGCCTGGGGGAGGACGTCCTCGCGGACCTCGAAAAGCGCGGACACATCCTCACACGCGCGGGGGACTGGGCACTCGGACGCCTGTCCTGTGTTGTCAGCGACCCATCCACCGGCGTCCTGATGGCCGCCGCGAACCCCCGAGGAGTGCAGGGCTATGCAGCAGGACGCTAGCGGGAACATCCTGAGCATCCGGGACCTTGAAGTCAGCTTCGGCGGTGCGCCGGTGCTGCACAGGGTCAGCTTCGACCTGAAGAAGGGGGAGCGGGTGGCGATCGTCGGTCAGTCCGGCTCAGGAAAGTCGACGACCATCGGCGCCGTCCTCCGGTTGCTGCCGGGCGAGGGGCACATCACCGGCGGATCGATCGTGCTCGGTGAAGGCGGGGACGCACTCGACCTTGCCGGCGCTTCCGAAACGCAGATGCGATCCATCCGCGGCAAGCGCCTCGGCCTCGTGCCACAGGACCCGATGTCCAACCTGAACCCTGCCATGAAGGTCGGCGCGCAGATTGCCGATGCGCTCATGAGCAACGGGCTGCGCGGGCGAGCGGAGGTGAAGCGCAGGGCCGTCGAACTCATGACGGAGGCGGGCATTCCGGACGCGGAGCGCCGTTATGGCCAGTACCCGCACGAGTTCTCCGGCGGCATGCGGCAGCGGGTCCTCATCGCCGTCGCGCTCGCAGGGGAGCCCGACCTGCTGATTGCGGACGAACCGACGTCCGCACTGGATGTGACCGTCCAGCGGCAGATCCTCAACCACCTGCAGACCCTCGTCGACGCACGCGGAACCTCGCTGCTGTTCGTCACCCACGACCTCGGGTTGGCAGCCGACCGCACGGATCGCATCATCGTCATGGCGGAGGGACGGATCGTGGAGGTCGGCACGCCGCGCGAGATCCTGCTGAACCCTCAAGAGGAGTACACACGGAAGCTTGTGGCCGCGGCGCCGTCCGTGACGGCGGCGCTCCAGGTCGATGCGCCTGGATCAAGCGCCGCATCCCCTGCCGGTCCGGCTCCTATTCTCGTAGTGCAGGACCTGTGCAAGGAGTTCGCTCTTCGCGGTCAGCGCGGCGGTACCGTGCGCGCGGTGGACAACGTGTCCTTCAGCGTCAACCGGGGGACCACCACCGCCGTCGTCGGTGAATCCGGGTCAGGGAAGACGACCGTCGCGCGGATCATCCTCGGCCTTGAAACCCCGACGGCCGGGCAAGCGCTGGTGGACGGTAAAAGCATTACAGCCAGCCGCGGCTCCGAACGCCGGGCGCTGCGCGGGATGGTGCAACCCGTGTTCCAGGACCCATACGGTTCCCTGGATCCCACCCACAGCATCGAGCGCCTTATCGATGAGCCGCTGCGCATCTTCAAGGTTGGAGACAAGGGCAGCCGACGACGCCGCGTGGCTGAGTTGCTCGACCAGGTGGCACTCCCGCACTCCCTGGCCCAGCGGCGGCCGAACGAGCTTTCCGGCGGGCAACGGCAGCGTGTTGCCATAGCGCGTGCGCTTGCACTGGAGCCGGAACTTATCATCTGCGACGAGGCTGTCTCAGCACTCGACGTGCTGGTGCAGGACCAGATTCTGGGCCTGCTCGCCGAGCTGCAGGATAGGCTGGGTTTGACCTACTTGTTCATCACCCACGACCTCGCCGTGGTCCGCCAGATCGCCCACAACGTGCTGGTGATGAAATCCGGTTCCGTGGTGGAGGAGGGCAGCGTGGACAAGGTATTCCTTCACCCCGAAGCCCAATACACCGAGGAGTTACTTGAAGCGATTCCCGGGGCAGCGTTTGCAGCCTGAGACTGGGACCGAGCAGCGGGTTTCCAGCGAGGACGCCCCGCCGAAGCAGCGCGTCCAGGATGAAATCCGCAAGGACATCATCCTCGGCACGCTGCCTCCGGGCACCCGCGTGACCGAGACCGCACTTGCCTCCAAGTACGGGATTTCGCGGGTGCCGGTCCGGGAGGCGTTGCGGGCCCTTGAGGCTGAGGGGTTCGTGGAGTCCAAGCCGTACGCCGGGTCCACGGTGTCAAAGATCCCGGTCGACGACGCCGATGACCTCTTCTTCGTGCGTGAAGCACTGGAATCGGCAACTGCCCGGCGGGCAGCACGCCGGGCTGCAGCGCAGTTCGACTCCGGTGCACCGAGCGTCGAGTGGTGGCAGACCCGGAAGGTGCTGGCGGGCGTGCTCGACGAAGGGGACACCGCCGTAGCCCAGAACCGTCTGGAACTGCTGCCGGAACTCAACATGCGGTTCCACCTGGGCGTGGCGGAATTGAGCGGGAGTGCGTCATTGACCGCTCTGCTGCGCCAGATCTCGGGGAAGATCGAGTGGCTCTACGCCACGGACGTGGACACCCGAGGCAAGGAATCCTGGACCGAACACCGGAGCATCATGGCCGCGATCGACGCCGGAAACGCCGCCGAGGCCGAGAAGCTGATGGCCGGCCACGTGCACCAGTCGCGGCAGGGCTACCTGTCCCGGTTCGCCTCCGACCCTGACTGATTCGGACGGTGTCCCGACGCCGTCGACGTCACTCAGCTGAGGGAATGTGAATCCTAGAGGAACGGTCGAAGGGGCGCGAGGATCGCCTCGCTGACGCGGGCGACGATGTGGCGGCTTTCCCACTCCTCGAGGGAGAGTTCGCGGCAGTTGCTGCTGTCGGTCTCGTAGATGCGTTCCATGTTGGCGGCGAGGTCCTTGTCGAACATCTCGATGTTGATCTCGTAGTTTCCGGTCAGGCTGAGCCGGTCGATGTTCGCGGTTCCGACGGTGGACCATTGGCCGTCCACGGTGGCGGTTTTCGCGTGGATCATGGCGTTCTGGTAGAGCAGGATCTTCACCCCATCGCGAAGCAGGGCGGAGTAGAAGCCGCGGGACAGCCAGTCGGAGACCACATGGTTGGAATCCTCGGGAAGGATCACCCGTACGTCCACACCGCGCTTGCTCGCCCGGAGCAGTGCCTCCAGGATCTGCTGGTCCGGAATGAAGTAGGCGGTGGTGATGTAGATGTGGCTGTGCGCCCGGTTGATCGCATCAAGGTAGACGCCGCGGATGGGGAACACCAGGTTCGCGGGAATGTTGTTGACCGCCCGGAGTCGCGGCTCCCAGAATTCGGCGCTGGTTTCAGGCAGCGGGCGGTGACGCTGGGCGGGCGCCGAATTCCAGAACGAAGCGAACGCCTGCCGCAGCTCCCACACGGACTGCCCCTCGATTTTCAGGTGCGTATCGCGCCACTTCGAGGCGTACAGGGAGCCGATGTTGTAGCCGCCGACAAACCCGATGGAATCGTCCACCACCATGATCTTGCGGTGATCGAACCCGGTCCCACGGATGTTCGTGAACAGGATCGATGGACGGATGACCGGGAAGCGGAAGACCTCCACATCCGGGTGGAAGCGGTAAAAAGTTGGCGGGACCACGAGGTTCGCGAACCCGTCGTAGATCACATAGACCTTCACGCCACGGGCGGCCGCCTCGTTCAGGGCCTCCTTGAACTGCCGGCCGATCGCGTCGCCCTTCCAGATGTACGTCTCCAGCATGACGGTGTGCCGGGCGTTCCGGATGGTGGAGAGCATCTCCTCGTAGAGATCGTGCCCGTAGGTGTAGACGGTGGTAGCGGATTGGGCCACTGCCGATTCGAAAATCCCCGGGTGCGGGAAGCCCGGACGCTTGCTGCGCAGCTTCTTCTGCACCGCATCAACCAGCACGATGGCGGCGATCACCAGTGCCTGCGCAGCAGCGAAAGCCATGACACCCCGCATGACGAGGGACCGGGTCAGGGCGAAGAGGTGCAGTCGTCGAAGCGTGCGCATGGCGCTAAGCCTATCGGCAGGGATCCGCGCCGAGCGTCAGCGAGGTGTAGCTCGGCCGGGATCCGCAGAAGTGCCGCTTGTGGGCAGGATCGTGGGAAGTATGCCACGATCGCGCTAACAAACGGCACTTTTGCGTCGAGGGACGGGGCGCGCGCCCGCTATCCGGCCGAAGGCACCTGCGCCGGCGGATTGTGTCCGGGGCAGATCCAGCGCACCGAACCGTTGTCGATCCGGCGCTGAAGTTCAGCCGTGGTCCGTGCTGCCGCCACATTGTCGCTGTTCAGTGCACTGAAGAAGCGTTTGATACCGCCGTCGCGCTCAACCCGGACAGCATCCCCGCTGAACAGAACATCCCCGAACCGGTAGGCGACGTGACCCGGTGTATGCCCGGGCGTTGGAAAGGTGCTGACGCCCTCGAACAGTTCGCGTTCGCCGTCGAGCTCGGTGACCGACTCGGGAAAGCGGGCCGGTATCAGGCGGAACAGGGCGCGGCGCAACCGGGTGGGCGGCGGAACATCGCGTCGCAGGATGGCGGCATCTGCCGCTCCAAGCCAAACCGTTGCACCCAGCTCGCGCTGAAGGCGCCGGACTGACTGGGTGTGGTCGGCGTCGTAATGGGTCAGCAGGATGTGGGTGACTGGCCCGACAATGGGTGCGGCATCGCGTAACTCCTGCAGCACGGCGTCGTGCCCGTTTGCAAGGCCTGGATCAACGACGGCGGTGTGCCCTGCGGCGCGGATCAGGTAGCCGTTGGCTCCCCTGGAGCGCTGCAGTTGGTAGCAGTTCTCGGTGATCGTGCGCATGCCCCTAAGCGTACTGGCTTAGGTCTCAGGGGGGCCGGTAGGCCGGTAGGCGCGTAGCTCAGGCAGTGCCCGACGAGGCCGGTTGTGCGGCCACGGCCACAAGCTCCGCGGCGGCCCCGGTGAGGCGTCGTGGCCCCTGCCAGACAGCGGTCAGGGGGCGCCGGGCCTGCGGATCCTGCAACGGTACGCTCACCAGTTCGCCGCTCGCGAGCTGGCCGGCGAGGGCAAGCCTGCTGAGCACAGCCGGTCCAGCCCCGGATGCGACAGCCACCCGCACCGCAGCGTTGCTGCCGAGCACCTGCAGCGGCTCAACCGGTTGTAGGCCGGCAAGGATCTCCTGCAGGGCCTCGCGGGTCCCTGACCCTTGTTCGCGCACCACCAGCGCGGTCTGGGACAGTTCCTCAAGGCTCACCCCGCCGGCGCGGCCGGACCAGTCATGCCCGGGGGCGACCACCACCACGAGTTCATCCTGCTGCACCATCATCGAGTTCAGCCGATCCGGCACGTGCGGCGTCTCGACGAAACCTACCTGAAGCGATCCGTTGCGGACTTCCTCCAGCACCTGCGCGGAATTGAGGACGCGCAGGTCCACGCGCACCGGACCCACCTGCCGCCGCAGCCCGGTCAGCCAGGCGGGCAGCAGATGCTCAGCGATCGTCATGCTGGCACCGATCTTCAGTTCCGGCGCCTCCGTGCTCCCCGCTTCCCGCACCCAGTCATTGAATCGACCCGCGGAATCGAGGACAGCACGCGACTGTTCGGCGAACAGCAGCCCTGTTGCCGTGGGCGTCGAGCCGCGCGGACTCCGGTTGAGAAGCGCCGTTCCTATGGACAGTTCCAGCTCCGCGACGAGCCGACTCGCATTGGGCTGCGCAAGACCCACCTTCCGGGCACCGGCGCCCACGCTTCCCTCGTCGACGACGGCGACGAACAGCTCCAGCGCTCTGAGGTTCGGCCACCGCTCACTCATATGGAAAGCATATGCCTGCATGCGAAATCGACGGCTACCGGACCGGCGCACCCGATGAAAGCATCGAAGCAATGTATACGTACGCTCGAGCGAGCCGCCTCCGCAGCCACGCACCCGGACTGCTGCTCTGCGCAGCGGCAGTGGTGATCGCGTTGAGCGTGCAGCTGCTACTGCCGGGCGTCAGTCCGCTGATCATCGCGATCGTACTGGGCATCGTCGTCACCAATTCGGTGACGCTTCCGGCGTCGACGGCGCCGGGTCTCGCCGTCGCGTCCCGACGGTTACTGCGGCTGGGCATCGTGTTCCTGGGCCTGCAGCTTGTGCTGGACGACATCCTCTCACTCGGCGCGCCCATGCTGGCAGTTGTCGTCTGCGTTGTGTTCGGCGGAATCTTCGGCACACTCCTCATGGGCGGGCTGCTCCGGATGCGCCCCGCGCAGGTCCTGCTGATCGCCTGCGGCTTCTCCATCTGCGGTGCCGCCGCCGTGGCGGCTGTTGAGGGCGCCAGCGACGCCGAGGAAGAGGACGTTGTCACCGCCGTCGCACTCGTGGTCATCTTCGGGACGCTTCTGATTCCCCTGATTCCGCTGGCGGGACAACTGCTCGGCCTGGGGCCGGAACTCACCGGGCTGTGGGCGGGCGCGTCCGTCCACGAAGTCGCGCAGGTGGTCGCAGCCGGAGGGTTGATCGGCGGCGGCGCCCTGAGCGCGGCTGTCCTGGTGAAGCTCGCCCGCGTCCTTCTGCTCGCCCCCGTGGTAACCGTCCTGAGCGTTCGGCAGCGTGTCCGTCAGCGCCGGTCCGGCGCAGCAGGTTTGCACGCCGCCCGCCCGCCGATTGTCCCGCTGTTCATTCTCGGATTTCTGGCCATGGTTGCCGCTCGTTCGTTCCTTGACGTGCCGGGCACCGTGCTGGTTTTCGGAAACCTGGCACAGACTGCCCTGCTGTCCGCGGCGATGTTCGCGCTGGGCTGCGGAGTACGGATGGCCAACCTTCGGCGGGTCGGCCCGCGCCCGTTCATCCTTGCTGCTGCTTCAACCCTCCTGGTCGCTGCTATCGCGCTCGCCGGAATCGGTCTGGTCCAGCGCTAGTCGTCCTCGCGCTTCTCGCGTTCCTTTGCCTCGTCTTCCGCCTGGTCCCGCGCTTCTTCGGCCTCTTCCTCGGAGCGTTCGCTGTCCTCTTCATCGCCATCCGCCCGGTCATCGGGTGTGACCTGCTTCGGCGGTGACACGGGAGGATCGGAGTCGATCGGCGCGGAGGTCGGCCAGACCGACGGCGTTGGGCCAGGCTTGATGGGAACGGTCTCCGCTTGTTCCACCGGTCGGATGGAGGTCACAAAGGAATCGATGCTCGCCTCGATCCGATCCGCGCGGCCCGCCGTCACGGCCCCCGAGGCGGCTGCCGCCTGCACATCCGCCTTCAGCGCCGCGGCCTCTTCCAGTGCCCGCTCCGTCTGGCCATCCTGCGTGAGGGTGGCCAGCGTCCGCACCTGTTGCTGGAACGACTCCGCAACGTCCGGCTCCATTGACGTCGGGCCTCCGCAGGCGCCGAGGCCGGGCAGGGCAATCGCCAGCAGGAGCACCCACCGGTGTGGTCTCATGGCTGCACACTTTCGTAGAGTTCGGACAGACGCTCGCCGGGCTCTCCCGGCACCGATGGCAACGGCTCGGGCTGCGACGCCTGCCCAAGAAGGTTCACCAGGACCACCGCCGCGGCCACCAGGACAAGAACGACGACGACGGCGCCCGCCAGCAGCGCGCGCCGCTTACGGCCCGCGCGGGGAGCCTTCGCCGTCGAGGCGCCCCGATCCGGCTTGTTCGTGAGTCCCGGTGCCGACGGGGCCTGCCGTTTCGGCTGCTCCTTTGGATGGACCGCAGGTTCGGCTGCAGCCGGGTCCGGCCGGTCGTCGTCGTTGACACCCAGCACGAAGTTTCGGCGGGTCGGTTCCGGGACCGGTTGGGCGATCACGGTTGCAGGGCGCCCTTCGGAGAGCAGCCGCTCACGTTTGGCGACCATCAGTTGGGCGACTTCGGCGGATGTCGGGCGTTCAATGGGATCGCCTGCGGTCATCCGGGCGATCAGGCGCCGCCAGGCGGGGTTGACCGAGGGCGGGATCTCGGGGGAGCGGTGCAGCCGGGCGAGGGCCGTTTCGAGCCCTCGGCCCGGGAAGGCTGTCTCTCCCGTCAGGCACTCCAGGAGCACCAGGCCCAGGGAGTAGACGTCGCTGGCGGGACTCACCGTGTCACCGCGCGCCTGCTCGGGGCTGAAGTAGGCGGCGGTACCGATGGTTTCCCCGGTGGCCGTCAGCCGGGCGCTGTCCGCCCGGCGCGCGATCCCGAAATCGGTCAGCACGTAGCCGAACTGGCCGGAATGGGGATCCGCGTCACGGGTGAGAATGTTGGAGGGTTTAACGTCCCGGTGGGTGATTCCGCGGCCATGCACGTAGGCCAGCGTGCGGGCGACATCGTGCCCTATGGTTCGCGCCTGCTCAAGCGCCAGAGGTCCCGCATACAACAGGTGGTGCAGGTCCGGCCCGTCAATGAGGTCCATGACCACCCAGCCGAACTGTGCGGAACGGCCGACGTCGTGCACCTTTACCAGGCCTGGATGATCCAGGCTCGCAAGAAGCTGGGCTTCGGTGCGCTCACGGTCCGACAGGCGGCCCTCGGAATGGCTGCGGAAAAGTTTGACGGCGACCTCGCGGTCAAGGAGCAAATCGTGGCAGCGGCGTACTTCGGCCATCCCGCCGGCACCGAGGAGGTCGCCCACCTCGTATCGGCCGTCGCCGAGGATCTGTCCGCCAGCGTCTCCGGGTAAGCCCGGAATACCGGTGGATTCGGGCTGCAAAGAGTTCGCGACCGGTGCCCGGCCCGGCGGAGGGGGAAGCTGCATTGGGCACCTCCTCAAGCGCTCGCCGTCGTCGTACTTCCATGAAAGCTCACGCCGCCCTGCTACTCAAGGCATCCGCCCGAGTTCTCACGACATTCTCATCCGGCAGCGCATGGAAAAACGCACATTGCACTTCGAAGGGCCACTTATAACCGCGAGATCGCCGGCAAAACGGTTATAAGTGGCCCCTCGATGAGGACTGAATCAGCCCATGAAGCCGCCCAGCTTGCCCATGAGGTCCTGCGGGTTGATTCCGAGCTTGCTCAGCAGGCCGGAATCGCGGTCAGTGTCCACCTGGTCGGGGAGCTCCTTGTCCGCCTGGTCGGCCTTGTCGTTATCGCCCTGGTTCTTCAGGAGGTCGATGATCTGCTGCTTGTCGATGTTCATGGTTTCTCCTTGTTGTGTTGGGTTAGCGGAGTTGTGTTGGGTTAGCGGAAGCGCGGAGCGTCCGGTTCGTCCGGCCGGTTTACCTGCGTGCTGCCTGAGGCGTCGTGAGTTTGGGTGCGTGCTTTCGCTTCATGAGCGGCGCCCTTTAGCTGTTCAGATGCCGACGGCGATGATTGGGCTTCCGCCTTCATCCTTGGCGCTTCCGCCTCGGCCCTGTTGAGGTAGTGCTCCCAGCGCTGCGACATCGGCTTGATCAGCCCGCCGCCCACGCCGACGACAATGACGCCGACAATCGCTGTGAGGACCGCGATGAGGATCGGTGTGGTCACCGTCGTCGCAATTTCCACCTGGTTCAGGGCCGCGATGATGCCGATGCCCAGAATGAAGATACTCGCGATGTTCGCCAGGATCTTCCCGTAGGAAAGGCCGCCCAGGGAGCCCTGGATCAGGCTCTTGACTCCTGCGGCAATCGCGGCGCTGATGATCACGATGATGATCGCAACGATGATCTTCGGCAGGAAGGCGATGATTCCTTCGAGCAGGTCGCTGACCGGGTTGGGCCCGAACACTCCGAAAGCAAACTGGAGGACGAACAGGACCAGCGCGTAGTAGACGATTTTGGCGATGATGTCACTGGCATCCAGCGACGACTTGGCGAGGGCCTTCTTTACTCCGCCCCGCTCCACGAGCCGGTCGAAACCGACGCGCTCAAGCAGCTTGTCCAGCGCCTTGGAGATCGCCTTGGCCACCAGGAGCCCGACGATCAGTATGACGAGGAACAACAGCAGTTTGGGCACGAAATCTATGACTGACGCGAGCCCGTTTCTCAGTGTTTCTTCCATCGGAACCTCCATTTGCTTGGCTGCACGAAGTTGTCCGGTCGGCGAAGCGTGTGGGGCCGCGCCGCACTGCACGGTTCAACAGTAGGCACAAAGGGGGCGAATGGGAAGCATACTTATCTTTTTAGGTGGAGGTCGGCGCACACGTTGTCGCTCGGACAATCAACTCCGGCTGCACCAGTTCCGGAGCCGAGTCCAGTTCAGGGTCGCTGATCTGGCGCAGCAGGTGCGCAACCGCCCGCCGTCCTGTCTCCTCGAAGGACTGCCGCACCGTAGTCAACGGGGGATTGCTGTAGGCGGCGAGCGCGATGTCATCGATGCCCACCACGGAGACGTCCTCCGGCACGCGACGGCCCAGTTCGGTGAGCGCGCGGATCAAACCGAATGCCATCTCGTCGCTCGCCACGAGGACCGCCGTGACCTCCGGCATCCGCCCGAGGAACAGGCCGTTCCGGTAGCCGGCTTCCGGTGTCCAGTCGCCGTGGAGCTCGGGCGGAACGTCGCGGCCGGCGTCCTCAAGGGCCTGCTTCCAGCCGATCACCCGGGTGGCGGAGTCGGACCACTCCGAAGGGCCTGCCAGGTGCCACACCGTCCGGTGCCCGAGGTTCAGGAGGTGTTCCGTTGCCAGGCGTGCGGCGATCGCCTGGTCAACAGCGACGACGTCGGCGGCGGAGGTCCGCGAACCGTCCACCACCACCGTGGGTACGCGCCGCGTCAGCTGCTCCAGCGGCTCATCGACGTCGATGAGCGGAACCGCGATGACGAGTCCGTCCACGCCCTGATCCACCAGGCGCGAGATGGAGGCGCCGATCGCGGGGGAGGCGAGTGACGCCGTCGTCGACGTGTTGACGGTGTAGCCGGATCGTCTGGCCTCGTGCTCAATCCCCAGGGCGAGAGAAGCGCGTGAGTAGAAGCTGGTGGCGAGGGTGACCACGCCGAGGGTTTTGCTCCGTCCTGTCACGAGTGCCCGCGCAGTGTTGTTCCTCCGGTAACCGAGCTTGTTGGCGGCAGCAAGTACGCGCGCGCGGGTATCCGGCTGCACGTGCGGATGGTTGCTGAGTACGCGCGAAACAGTCTGCGCCGAGACCTGGGCAGCCTGGGCGACCTCGCGCATCGACGGGGGGCGGCGGGTCTCGATGGGCATGGTGCTTCCTCCGGGCGATGTTACTGACGGTACCTGTAACATCGTAACTTCCCGGGATGCGAGCGAAAGTCCCGTTGAGCTCCCGTGCTGTTATCCGTAACATGAAGGAGTGACCCTGCTGCAGAATGCCTCTCCCATCCGAACCGAACCCGCGGGTGCTGCGCTGACGTTCGCCGATTCCCAACTTGCCCGGCGCGGAAAGCCGCACCGTATCCTTGCTGGTTCCGTCCACTACTTCCGTGTCCATCCGGACCAATGGCGCGACCGCCTGGAAAAACTGAAAGCACTCGGGCTGAACACCGTAGACACCTATGTGGCGTGGAACTTCCACCAGCGCAAGCCCGGGCCCACCGACTTCACGGGCTGGCGGGACCTCGGTGCGTTCATTGACCTTGCGGCGGAGCTTGGGCTGGACGTCATTGTGCGTCCCGGGCCGTACATCTGCGCCGAGTGGGATAACGGCGGATTCCCAGCCTGGCTCACCGGCGTTCCGGGTATCTCGCTGCGATCGAGCGACAGGCGATACCTCGAGCCCCTCGCCGACTGGTTCGATGAGCTGATGCCCATCATCGAACAACGGCAGGCCGCTCATGGGGGCCCGGTGGTGGCGGTGCAACTCGAGAACGAGTACGGCAGCTACGGTGATGACACCGCGTACCTCGCCTGGCTGCGCGATGCGCTGACATCCCGCGGAATCGACGAGCTCATCTACACCGCGGACGGCCCAACCGAACTCATGCTCGACGGCGGAACCCTCGAGGGCACCATGGCGGCCGCGACGTTCGGCAGCGGTGCGCAGGACGCCGCCGAGCTCCTCCGCACCCGCCGCAACTCAGAACCGTTCCTGTGCGCTGAATTCTGGAACGGCTGGTTTGACCACTGGGGCGAAAAACACCACACGCGCACGCCCGAAAGCGCGGCGTCCGGCGTCGCGGAAATCCTGGCCGAGAACGGTTCCGTCAGCCTTTACATGGCGCATGGCGGCAGCAACTTCGGCCTCTGGGCTGGAGCAAACCATGCCGACGGCGTGCTTCAGCCCACGGTGCAGAGCTACGATTCCGACGCCCCCATCGCCGAAGACGGCACACTCACGGAGAAGTTCCACGCGATCCGCGCGGTGCTGCGCAACCAGGAGAATGACGACGACGGCGCGCTGCCGGCTGCTGCACTGCCCGAAGCTGTGCGCCGGTTGGCTCCCGCACGGCTGGCGATGAACCACCGCGCGGGCCTGCTTGAGACGATGCGGGGACTCGCGGCACCGGTCCGCTCGGCAGCACCGCTCACCTTCGAGGAGCTGGGCCTTGATGCAGGCCTGGTTCTCTACCGGTCCACGCCGATACTTCCGCGCGGCGAATCACGTATCAGTGTTTTGGGCCTGCATGACAGGGCCCAGGTCTTCCTCGATGGGAATCCGGTGGGAGTGCTGGACCGCGGGACCGGGGCAGGCGGACTCGCCGTCGTCGGGCAGGGAAAGCGCGTGACGCTCGAAATCCTGGTCGAGAATCAAGGCCGCATCAACTACGGGCCGTACCTAGGCGAGCATAAAGGCATCCTGCAGGGAGTGACCGTTGGGCGCCGGTTGATCCATGGCTGGGAGCAGATTGCCATTGACCTTGAGGGATTCAACCCGGCAAGCCTGGCTGAGGTTTCAGTCGACGTCAGCGACACCGGCTTCTTCGAGACTTCCTTCGAATGTGCGGATCCTGCGGACACCTTCCTCGCGCTTCCGGGATTCGTGAAGGGGTTCGTCTGGATCAACGGATTCCTCCTCGGGCGCTATTGGGAGGTTGGGCCGCAAGCAACGTACTACGTTCCCTGCCCGCTGCTGCAGGCCGGGCTCAACCGGGTTCTAGTCCTGGAGCTTGAGCAGGCCGGGGCGCACGCGGAGCTGCGGGACGAACCGGACCTTGGCTCGAGCGAAGAGTACATCGAGTCGTTCTGACTGTCGCCAATCCTGCTGCATCCTCTTGTGTGACGTGTCCAACAGTGGAATAGTGATTCATGTTATCCATAACACTGCCGCTCTGGGGACCCGAAGGCGGGCGCGGCAGGAGTCCAGCGGACCAGCAAGAGGAGAAAGATGAGCAGCTCATCACAGCGCCTGCGGCGTGCGGGCAGCCTGTCAGTGATCGGGGTGGTGGCGGCGTCGGCCCTCACCCCACTGGCAGCACTACCCGCCGCCGCACAGGAGGCCGGGAACACACAGATCATCGCGTCGGGGGAACTGGCAGTAACCGTTTCTTCGGAATTTCCGCAGGTTGTCTCGTACGAGCACCTGGCGACCGACGCCGTTCTGGGCGGCAACGCCGACACCCTCGAAGCCGTGACCATCAACGGGCAGGCCCAGCCGGCCGACGTCGTCGTGCAGGAGGATGGCGACGCCGCCGTCAACTACACCCTGACTTTCCCAGGCATCGAAGGTGCTGAACTTGACGCGCGGATCAGCGTAGAGGAAAGCGTTGTGACCTTTGAGGTCACCGGCATCACCGACGGTTCGGATACCGAAATCCGCACTATCCAGATTCCCGGCCACGAGTTGGTGAGTGTTTCCTCGGCGCAGAGCGGCTCACAGGTTTCCACGGCCAACATTTCGGTGGATCGGGCAGTCAGCGGTGACACCTTCACGCCGGTCACTGACGCAACGCCGATCGACGCCCAGCCGAAGGGATCCGCCTTCGCTATCGCCAACACGTCGGAGCTTGCAGCGGCGCTGGAATCCAACTCGCTGTATGACACATCCTCCGGTCCGGGCTTCCGCGACCAGGGCCGCTTCTGGCGGCAGGCGGAGCAGGACGGGGAGAACGTCCGCATGGGCATCTCCAGCGGCCAGTGGCTGTACCGCGCCAATGAGTCCACCGAGACCGAAGAGCTTCCCTGGACCAGGATCGCCATCACCCCGGACGCGAATGACGACGGCGCGGTTGACTGGCAGGATGGCGCTATCGCCCTGCGGAACAACATCGCAGTGATGCCCTTCAAGGGTGAGCAGGTCCCCGACAAGGTGGTCCACCGCATCCCCTTCAACTTTGCATCGCAGGCCACGCACCCGTTCCTGCGCACCCTGGATGACACGAAACGCATTGCTCTTGCTACCGACGGTCTGGGCCAGAGCGCACTGCTGAAGGGCTTCGGCAGTGAGGGCCATGACTCCGCGAACACCGACTTCGCGGACAATTACAACACCCGAGCGGGCGGGCTCGAGGATCTGAACAAGCTCCTCGAGGAGGGCGAGAAGTGGAACGCCTCCTTCGGTGTCCACATCAACCAGACCGAGGCCTACCCGGAATCCCTGTTCTTTGACACTGGGATGTTTGATCCGAATGCCAAGGGATGGAACTGGCTGGACCAGTCCTACTACATCGACCAGCGCCAGGACATCCTCTCGGGCTACCTTGCAGAGCGGATGGGGAAGTTCCGCGACCAGACACACGAAAACCTCGACTGGGTCTACGTTGACGTCTTCTACCAGTTCGGCTGGCTCGCCGACCGCATGCAGGACGAACTGATCAAAAACGGCTTCCGGGTCTCCTCCGAGTGGTCCGACAAACTGTTCCGCAATAACACCTGGGCGCACTGGGCCACGGATGAGAACTACGGCGGTTCCACCAACAAGGGCGTGAACTCGAACATCATCCGGTTCGTGCAGAATTCGCACAAGGACACCTGGAACCCGCACCCGCTGCTCGGCAACGCGAACATCGTGGAGTGGGAAGGCTGGACCGGAGAGAACAATTACGAGGCGTTCTACGAGAACATCTGGGTAAAGAACCTTCCCGCCAAGTTCCTGCAGCAGGAGAAAATCCTGAAGTGGGAGCAGAACCGGATTGACCTCACCGGCAACCTCTCGGTGTCCGGCACCTCGGCCGAGGACCGGATCATCACCGTAGGCGGCGCAGAGGTGCTCCGCGGAGACACCTACCTCCTCCCGTGGGCCAGTGATGGGGACGAATCGAAGCAGCAGAAGCTGTACCACTACAACCCGGCCGGCGGCACCACCACGTGGAAGCTTCCGGACACTTTCCGCCAGAGCGGAGCCTACAAACTGTTCAAGCTCACTGACAATGGCCGCGTTGAGGTTGCAGCTCCGAAGGTGACCAAGGGTGAAGTAACCATCGAGGCCGAAGCCGGACAGCCGTACGTGCTGGTGCACGACAAGCGCCCCGTACTGCCGCGCAATGCTGAATTCGGTGAGGGTACGCCGATTCAGGATCCAGGATTCAACGCCGCGAACCTTGACGCCTGGAGCCCGCAGGGTTCGGTGGAGATCGAACGCAATGATCTTGGCCACCGCTACGCCGTGCTCGGCGCGGGTGCTTCCTCGATCAGCCAGAAGCTTGGCAAGCTCGACGCCGGCACCTACTCCGTGAGTGCCTGGGTGGAGATTGAGCCGGGCAAGGAGCGGGAGACAACGCTTTCCATCGAGGGCGGTGTGGAACCGGCAACCGAGACGGTGAGCAGCTCCGGAGCGGAGAACTTCATCGCCGCGGATGAGAAGCACGGCACCCACTTCCAGCGCCTGCGGGTTCTGATCGATGTTCCCGAGCGCGGTGCGGCTCCCAAGCTCACCATTCAAGCTGCCGACGGCGAAGCGCCCGTGCGCGTGGATGACATCCGCGTGAACAAGACTGAGCGGGTTCCCACCGAAGGTGTGCTGGCCGAGGACTTCGAGAACGTGGACCAGGGCTGGGGCCCCTTCGTGAAGGGCAACGCCGGGGGAGCGAATGATCCGAGGACGCATCTGTCCGAACTGAACGCCCCGTACACCCAGAAGGGGTGGAACGGTAAGGCAGTTGACGATGCGATCGACGGCAAGTGGTCGCTGAAGGCGCACGAGGAGAACCGCGGCCCCGGCGGCGGTCCCGGCCTTGTGTACCGTACGTCGAACTACACGGTGCCGATGACTCCGGGCCATGAGTACCGGGTGTCCTTCGACTACCAGAACGCCCTGGCCGACCAGTACAACTGGGTCGGCGGGTATGACGGGACGAACGGTGTTGTGCAGACCCAGTCGCAGGCCCTTCCACAGGCGCTTGAGACCACGCGGTTTGAGCACACCATCGTAGCCGGTGGTTGTGGCGAGGCGTGGGTTGGCCTGGAGCGCTCCGGCGGCTCAGGGGGTGCGGACTTCATCCTGGACAACCTGCTCGTGGAGGATCTCGGTCCGGCCGAGGCCATCCCCGCCTGTGCGCAGCTTTCCGTTGACATGGTCCCGGATGTGGTGACCCAGAACGCCGAGAACGAGTTCACCACGACCTTCACGTCGGACGAACCGGCAGTCATCAACGACGTGGCCGTGAACCTCGACCTTCCCGAGGGCTGGACCGCGGAGGCGGAGACGCCGAATACCGCCGCCACTCTGGCGCCGGGCGCTTCGCTGACCACGAAGTGGCAGGTCACCGCCCCGGCGAGTGCCGACGGAAACTACACCATCGGTTCCGACGCAACCTACACCACAACCAGCGAACCCGTCGGGGAACGCACGGCACGTGGCGAAGTGAGCGTGTATACGCTGCCGCAGGCGCCAACGGAAACCGTGTTCGCCAGCGACCACCAGTGGGTGAGCGCCTCCAACGGGTGGGGACCGGTTGAGCGCGATCTCTCCAATGGCGATCAGGGTACCGGCGACGGTACGCCGCTGACCCTCAACGGCACCGCCTACGAGAAGGGCCTCGGTGCGCACGCTGCGAGCGACATCGAGTATTTCGTTGGTGGCCAGTGCACCCGCTTCACCGCCGATGTCGGTGTTGATGACGCTCAGCCGACACGCGGAACCATCCAGTTCGAGGTGTGGGCAGACGGGCGGCGACTCACGCAGACCCCGGTCATGCGTCCGGACAGCCAGACGATTGAGCTCGACGTCGACCTGACCGGTGCCCGGTACGTCAATCTCATCGTGGGCAACGCCGGAGACGGCGTTGGCAACGATCACGGTGACTGGGCAGATGCGCAGTTCCACTGTGGATAGGAAACGCCGCTAGATCGTCAGTCGGCTGATCCATGGTTGAGGCCCCGCACCATTACAGTGCGGGGCCTCAATCGTGTCCGGACTTTCCGTCGTGTGTCCACTGCCGGCCCCCCATCCAAGCGAGACTGCTGCACTCAACCCGCGGATCCGTTTCCTCCGCGCGTTCGCCGCGGTTTCCGCACATCTTCGTATGCGCGGAGTCAACGGTTCCGTTGGAAAGGTGCAACGTGTGAAAGTCGGGGCCTACGGGTGACGAGTCCCGACGCCGCGCAAGACGGCGCGGTAGCCGTCGCGGTACGTCGGGTAGGTGAACTCGAAACCGCTGCGCTGCAGCAGCGAACTGTCGCAGCGCTTGCCGGTCGCGGGCTGCAGGGCTGAGTCGTCGTCGTCGTGCTCGTGCCGGAAAGGAAGCCCGAGCTCGTCCGCAAGGAAGCGGTGAACGTCGGCAAGGAGCGCGGGTTCGCAGTCGCTTCCCAGATACGCGGGCGCCGGAATCTCAAGGCGTGCGAGGTGCACGATGGCGGCGGCGGCGTCGTCGCGGTGAATCCGGTTGGTCCAATGCGGCGCGGACTTCAGAGCGGCGCCGGAACGTACCTGGTCGATCAGCCGCGTGCGGCCCGGCCCGTAGATCCCCGAGAGACGCAGCAGTACCGTCTGCGGAGCCCGGTCGGTGAGCATCGTCTCGGTCTCACGGAGGATCTTGCCGGTGGGAGTCGCGGGCTCGGGGAGCGCCGATTCATCGATCCACGCGCCGTCGTCGTTCCCGTAGACAGCGGTGGAGGACACGAAGATGATCCGACGCGGCTTCACGCCGTCACGCTCGAAGGCGTTCAGCAGGTTGACCGCACCGTCGTAGTACGTCGAGCGGTAGGCAGCCTCTGTGCGACCGCCTGCTGTCAGGGCGATTACGACGACGTCGGTCGCCTCCGGGAGTGCGGGCAGGGGACGCGTCAGGTCCACCGCGGCACCATCGATCTCAGGAGGAAGTTTCTCCGGGGAGCGCCGCCACCCCACCACGCGGTGCCCCGAGGCGGCAAAGTTAAGCCCGGTCTGCGTGCCGAGATCTCCGCAACCGGCAATCAGAATGGTCATTCCCCGAGCTTCCCATACACACAGGTCAGAGAAGGGGAACGTCCCGGGGCCGGCGGCCTCTCACGACGATGATCACCACGAAAGCAATGAGGGCCAGCGCGCTTACGGCGTACAGCACCTTTCCCCATGGAGCATGGTCGCCGCCACTGATTCCGAACGTGTCCGCAAGGCTCATGCCATGGGTGAACGAGGCGGACCAGTAGGAAGGAGTACCCATCACTACAAGCAGCAGGTGCGGGATAATCACGTTCAGCGGGCGTGCGTCCGGCCGCCGCAGGACGACAATCAGAACAAGGACGGCGAGCAGCGGCCCAACAGCAGCCCAAATAATCACGCCGGTGGGTTCCAGCGGCTCATTGGCCCCGGCTGCCGCGGCGTGGATCTCCTCCAGCGTCATCCCCGGCATGGCGGCGAGCGGATTCCATACGGTTATCTGCAGCAGCCCCACCACCGCGTAAGCGGCCAGCACCAGCACTCCGATAATCCCCGCAAACCATATATGGCCACGCCTTTGATTCCCCATAGCCCAACACTACGTGTGGGCTTCCCACGCGTAGTGAGCGAAACGGACACGGGACCGAGGAGAGTGGGCTGCGGGGAGGGAAATGTCGCCCACCCCGGTCCGGGTTGCTCCCGGCTCAGTGAAAGCCGGGCATGCCAGACTTGGCCCATGGCCTCCAGGTTGCTCATCATCGCGGACACCCACCTGCCCAAGCGGGCCCGCCGCCTGCCTCCGGTTCTCTGGACGGAAGCGGAGGCCGCCGACGTCGTCATCCATGCCGGCGACTGGGTGAGCACCGAACTCCTCGAGGAATTTGAGCGGCGGACGCGGAAGGTCATCGGCGTCTACGGAAATAACGACGGCGCGGACCTGCAGGCCCGCCTGCCCGAGATCGCGCGGGCAGAGCTGGAAGGCGTACGGTTCGCCGTCATCCACGAAACGGGCTCCGCCGCAGGCCGGGAGAAGCGCATGGATGACCTGTTCGACGACGTCGACATCCTGGTCTTCGGGCACAGCCACATCCCGTGGGACACCCTCACACTGGGCGGCATGCGGCTGCTCAACCCGGGCTCGCCCACCGACCGGCGCAGGCAACCGCACTGCACCTACCTGACGGCCGTTGCGCGGGACGGCGTGCTGGGGGAAGTGCAGCTGAAGAACGTCACAGCCCGGTAACTCCTTGGGCTGCTCCTTTTGGTCAGCCTGCTTAGTTGGTAGGAATGAATGAAGAAACTTCCCGAATTTCCGAAGGAGAACCACGTGGAAACCCCTCATGCACCCAAGCCCAAGGCGGCGCGCCTCGCGGCAGTCGCCGTCGTCGCGTCCCTCGCCCTTGCCGGTTGCACAGCAACCGATGAGCCCGCCGAAGAATCCAGTTCTCCAGCGGCGGAGACGGGCCAGACGGGTAGTGACGCCGTCGATACTCCGGCCGCGACGGTCGCCGACATCCCCGGAATCATCGACGACGTCCAGCCCTCAGTGGTGACGATCTTCCTGGAAAGCGGCGGCCTCGGGAGCGGCGTGATCTATACCGAGGACGGGCTCATCCTCACCAACGAGCATGTGGTGCGCGGGGCCGAGGAAGTGCAGGTGGCTTTCGCTGATGGCCAGCGCGTGACCGGCACGGTGGTCGCGACCGACGTCGTTACCGACCTCGCTCTCGTACAGGCGGACCGCACCGGGCTGCCGGCCGCCGAGTTCCAGACCGAACTGCCCGAGGTGGGGGAGCTGGCGATTGTGATCGGCAGCCCGCTCGGCTTCGAGAACACCGCAACGGCGGGCATCATTTCCGGCCTGCACCGCGAGATCCCGGGATCCGCGACCAACAGCCAGTCACTGGTGGATCTCGTCCAGACCGACGCCGCGATCAGCCCCGGCAATTCCGGCGGCGCAGTGGTGAACGGGGAGGGGCAGGTTGTCGGCATCAGCGAGGCCTATATCCCGCCGCAGGCAGGCGCCGTGTCCCTCGGTTTCGCGATCCCGGCGGGTACCGCCGTCGAAGTCGCGGAGGAACTGCTGGAGGACGGCACCGCCGAGCACGCGTTCCTCGGCCTGGCCCCGCGCACTGTGACGCCGCAGATCGCCCAACAGCTGGGGCTCGACGTCGAACAGGGCGTGGCAGTGCTCGCGGTGGAGGAGGGCAGCCCCGCAGCGGAAGCCGGCATCGAGACCGGGGACATCATGGTCTCCCTGGACGGCGAGCCGCTCGCCAGCTCAGAGCAATTGCTGGCGGCGCTCCGCGGGTTCAACCCGGGCGAAACCGTAACAGCGGAAGTGCTGCGTGAGGGTGAGACGGTGGAAGTCGAAATTACCCTCGGCGAACGTCCCGTAGAGGAGGGCTGATCCTCATTGACCAGCCCTCCGGCGTGAGGTGCTGCGGTTCAGCATGAAGGAAAGGACGAACGCGAGGATGGCGGCGGCGAAGAGCACGAACTTCGCCGTCGTCAGGAAGCTGGCAAGCGAAACTTCTGAAGCCGTCATTTCAACTGAGGCGAACATTGCCTCGATTGCGAAGTTCTCAGCGATATCCGTTGCCGCATAGAGGACAGCGACGGCATAGAAGATCCACCGCAGCCCGCTGCCCCCGCTGAAGCGCTGAACCAGCAGAATGATCAGGGCCGCGAAGGCCACAGGGAAGAGGAGGTCCCACAGGTAGTGCACGCTCTGGTAGCGCTCAATGACGGGGGCGCTCAACAGATCGCGGACCGCCTGGGCGTAGTCGGCGTCGTACCCTCCCACCATTGTGTCCGGAACCTGGACTCCGATGGCGCGCTCCACGGACTGCAACTGCAACCAGCCAAGTGCCAGTGTTGCTGCCGAAACCACACCGGCCGCGATGATGCCCAGCGTACGACGACGGTGGGCCTTATGCCCGCGCTGTGCATCGTCCGCGCTGAACCTTCGCTTGTCCGCTCTCATTTCGCTCATATCTCCCATTCTTAACTGATAAGCAGGCTGACTGATCTCACGATTCGGTTACATTCGCTCGCTGCGCCCGCCGGGACGCCCACAGGATCACGCATACGCCGGCAAGCAGTGAACCGGCCCCGCCGGCAGCCATATCGCCAATCGTGTCCACATAACCGACGTGGATGGACGAGGAAATGAAGGCGTTCCCGAACCACTCCAGGAACTCCCACAGCACCGCAATGGTGAAGCCGAACGCCAGCGTCAGCGTGATGAGGCGCCAACGGTTCCGCAGGCCGCTGCCGTCAACCATGGGATGAACAATGTCGGCCCGGTCAAGCAGGAAGCATGCCATCGCCGCGCACGCGCCTGTAGTCAGCAGGTGCACGGGAATGTCCCACCAGGAGATCTGCGCATACCAGCCAGCGACGCCGCTCCACGCGGCTACGAGGACGGTGGCGCTGAAGGCAAGGTCGAAGCCACCGGGCACCCGGGCAATGCGCGGCACCAACAGGAGGACAAACACCACCACGAACCGGATGATCTCGGTGATGTCCCACCAGATGGCTGAGGCAAAACAGCTCAGCAGGGCCGCCGCCCGGACAACATCTGCCAGGCGGCGGCCTTTCCTGCTCACGGGATGCGCCGCGTTGTCAGCGCTCACAACATCCCCCAAACTCGCTTCGCTCGCTCGGGGACCTGAGCGTTGTCAGCTGTCTGCATCAACGGAGGTGTCCACTTCACTGGCGACGATGTAGTTCTCGCCGTCATAGTCGGCGTACGCGTCGTCCTCCAAATCCAGTCCGGTTTCTTCCTCGACCGTCGGAAGATCGAATGACTCCATCACGGTGCCAGTAACGGACACCGTCAGGCCCGGCTCCACTTCGGTCATCTCGCCCTCGGTGACCACCAGGAGCGCCTCTACGGTGGTGTCATCGGTGCCGGCAATCGTGAATGAGGTGTCCGAGACGATCTCGTTGACGTCAGCCGATACGGTCACTTCCTCACCGATGTAGCTGGAGTAGGCGTCGTGGAACTCGGAATCAAGCGCACCGTTGTAGGGTGCAACCTCCTCGTCCTCGTCCACTACGTCCTCCACGTCTGCGCCTTCCTCAGTGCCGGAGGTGCTGTTGCAACCCACGAGGCTCAGTGTGGCCAATGGGATGAGGCCCGCGAGTGCCAGAGTTCGGGTCCGTGACATGTGCTTGCGCGTGTTCATACCGGTCTCCTCTTCGGTTGACTGTCGCTCCGTACGCAGCGTTCCTGCTGTGTGGTTTCCGCGGCGCACTATTGACGCTAAGCATGCTTGGCATCCGCTTCAACCCGGCGTGATCGGCCTGTGATCGAGTGATCGATGGAGAAACGCAGGGGTGCTTTTCCGGGGAAACTGCGGATCCACACCATTGCGGGGAACGACGACGACGGCGGGTCCCGGCGCTGTGATCCGCGCCACTGGGGATCGTTATTTCCGCGTTACCGGCGCACGGCGGCGCACCGCAGCGCGGCTCGGGCGACGCTGTGCGGCCCGGCGACACCGTTACGACTGGGCCGCCGGGCCGAAACGCGGCCCATCAGCCGTTGCGCGTGAGTTTCTCGACCAGCTTGCGCACGCGGTCGACCTCCCGCGCCGCTTCCTTCGCGGCCCGCTCAGCTTCCGTGCGTTCGCGGGAAGCGTCGTCTGCGTCGTCGTCGATCGCGTCAATGTCCTGTTCCAGCGAACGGATCCGCTTGCGGAGATCCTTGACGCGATTGGCCAGGTCCTCCCGGTCGCGGTCCAGTTGCTCAACGCGCTCCGTTGCGCGAACGAGTGCCTGTTCGGCTTCTTCCGCGCGGTCTTCGGCGTCTTTCAACTCAGCGCGGGCTTCCGCTGAAGTGTCGTTCGCTTCCTCATCCGTATGGTCGCCGTCCTTATCGCGACCGTTCTCATCGGAGGCGTGACCGGCGTTGAACGGTCCACCGACCGCACCGGCAAGGTCCACGGCTTCCCAGCCCGACGCCTCGAGCGGCCGGATCAGGCGGGCCGTGCCGACGGCAGCGGCAGCACCGGCGTCGGCCATTGCCGCGCGCAGCGTCTGCTCGACCTCCGTGGCCACGGCAGCACTCGCCGGGTGGCCCAGCTCCGTGGCCAGCGCCGTCCCGTCCTTCACCAGCGCTGCGATCAACTGCTGGCGCTGCGTCCCAAGCTTCTTCAGCTCGCTGCGGTCCAGCTCGTTCTGCGCCTGGCGCATCGCGGCGCCCAATTGCAGCGCTTCAGCCAACTGGGACCCGCGGTGCAGGCTCATCATGTTGAGCAGCCAGGCCGACGCCGAGGGTTTGCGTAGCGCCTTGACCTCCTTGGCGAGGTCCTTGTCCGCAAGCGACTTTGCCCGCTCATTGCGGGAAGCTGTGAAGTCATCCAGCGGCTTCGAGTACAGGTCAGCTGCGATCTCGGCGAGGTCAGTCACTTCGGCGTTGGACTCCAGGGGCGTCTATGTCGGGACGGAATGTCAATGCAGGGAAGGAATGGACGGACCCGGCTCCGGGAACGGCCGGTCAGGTGAGGGGCCCGGATCCGGTTCGGGCGGAATATTGGGTGAGTCAGGGCCGGGACCGGGCAGCGGGTACGGGTCGGGCGAGGGCTGCGGCTCCGGAGCCGGTTCACCCGGCGGCCGAGGTTGGGAGGGATCCGGGTGGGGCTCATTCGGCGGCGTGGTGGTCATGGCGTGTACTTCCTTTCGTGCGTCAACGGGTGGTTGGGTAGGCAGCACGGGCGCTCAACAGCAACAGTACGCCCGCGGGCCGGTGCCGGGAATAAGTTCCGGAACATCTGGCTTGGAACCACTGTGCGGTTCTCGCCCCACACCAACCAGCAACTTTCCCAGGGGGATTTCCGTGTCGCAAAGTACGGACCAGGTGACCGCACCAGCCGGTGAGATCTCGGCACGCGACCGGCTGGTCATCTCCCTGCTGCTTGTCTCGGCGTTTGTGGTCATCCTGAACGAGACAATCATGGGCGTCGCGCTCCCGCGCCTGATGGAAGATCTGCAGATCACGGCTACCGCCGGCCAGTGGCTGACGACGGCGTTCATGCTCACCATGGCGGTTGTCATTCCGATCACGGGCTTCCTGATCCAGCGCTTCAACACAAGGCCCGTGTTCCTTGTGGCGATGAGCCTGTTCAGTCTGGGAACGCTGGTCTCCGCGATGGCTCCGGGCTTCGAGATGCTGCTGGTGGGCCGCGTGATCCAGGCGAGCGGTACGGCCATCATGATGCCGCTGCTCATGACCACGGTCATGACCCTCGTGCCGCCGTCGTCGCGCGGAAAGACAATGGGCAATATTTCGATCGTCATCTCGGTTGCTCCGGCGATCGGCCCCACCATCTCGGGAATCATCCTCAGTGTCTTGGACTGGCGGTGGATGTTCTGGCTCGTGCTGCCGATCGCGGTGGCTTCCCTGGTGCTCGGTGGAATCCGGATCCAGAACGTGACAACGCCGCACCGCGCACCCATCGATGTGCTCTCCGTGATCCTCTCGGCCTTCGCGTTCGGTGGGATCATCTACGGCCTTAGCCAGTTCGGCGAGGCGGCCGGCGGCTCCGCCGTTCCGGGCTGGGTGCCGCTCGCCGTCGGGCTGGTGGGGTTGGCCGGCTTCGTGAGCCGTCAACTGGTGCTTCAGCGCCGCGACCGGGCGCTCCTTGATCTGCGGACCTTCCGTTCGCGCACGTTCACCGTATCCATTCTTGTGTTGTCGATCAGCATGATGGCCCTCTTCGGAACCATCATCCTGCTCCCGATCTACCTGCAGGACGTCCTCGGCCTTGAGCCCGCTCAGGCAGGACTGATGCTGCTGCCGGGCGGTCTCGCGATGGGGCTCCTGGGACCCGTGGTCGGCCGGATCTTTGACCGGCATGGTCCGCGCGTACTTGTAGTTCCCGGAGCGGTGATCGTCGCAGCGGTGTTCTGGTCGTTGACCCTGGTGAGTGAATCCACGCCGGTTCCGTTGGTGCTGGCTCTTCACGTGCTGTTGAGCGTGGGCCTGGCCGGAATGTTCACCCCGCTGTTCACCTCCGCGCTCGGGTCGGTGCAGCCCAAGCTCTACTCGCACGCGAGCGCCGTGGTCGGGACCGTCCAGCAGTTGGCCGGTGCAGCGGGTATTGCCCTGTTTGTCTCGGTGATGGCCATTCAGAGCGGCGCGCTGACAGCCGGGGGCGCCTCTGAAATACCGGCTCTTGCCGGCGGAATCCGGATGGCGTTTCTCTGCGGAGCGGTGATCTTCCTCTTTGCGGTGGTTGCGGCGCTCTTCGTGCGGAAGCCGGCAGCTCCCGCCGGGCCGGATGCTGCAACCGTGCGCCCCGCTTCAGCAGAACCGGTTGCTTCACCGGATCACGACGACGACGCGCCGTCGTTCACTTCCGCGCACTGACCTTCCGTATCCTTCTACCTGTGTAGATATGTTCATTTGGTGTTCAAGTGAGCAAAATCGCTGGACAGCGTGCGAACGGTTGCCAGAACATAGTGGGACGCATCACAGCCGATGACGATTATGAGAACAGCATCCTCGCCCTGTCTCATCGGCTCCGTCCGAGAGAAGGAAGAACATGCACAACCACGAAATGACGCGTCGCACAGCGATTCAGGTTGGCGGCGTAGCCGGACTGGCTGCTGCCCTGGGATTTGCCGCGGCAGCTCCAGCAACAGCTACAGGGGTCAGCGCCTTCCGCGGACCAGCCAAGGGCACTGAAATCCTCGACCTCGGCCCCGCCGTCGTTCAGTTTTCCCTCATGGCGGCAGTGCGCATCGGCGACACCCTCTATGTCGGCTCCCGTAACCTGAACCCGGTTCGCATCGTTGCGTTCCACATTCCCACCCAGAAGGTTGTTGCCACTACTGAGCTTGGAACCGGGCACACCATCCAGGCACTGGCCGCTGACCCGAGCGGACGCTATCTCTATGCGGGTGTCCTTCAGGACGCAGGCGGCCCCCAGGCGAACCTCTACCGCTGGGACGTGAATTCCCTCAGCACCCCGATTGCGGCGATCGGCCGAATCGGAGACCGCGACGTGCGTGACCTCAGCGTCGCACCGAATGGGCTGGTCTACGCGGTCGGTGGAGGCAGTGGAACAGCACCGGCCCTGTGGGAGTACTCACCGGTCACCGGGCAGGTGGTGAATCTTGGCGTCCCCGACCCGGGCGCAACCCTTGCCCGAGGTGTCGCCGCATCCGACACCACAGTGTTCTTCGGCGCGGGAAGCACCATCGCGGGCGGTGGCAAGACGAGCCGGGCCTGCCTGTATGCCTACGACCGGGCGACCAGGAGATTCACCAACATCACGCCTACCGAGATGCTGCCGGACCCAAGCATCCGCGACCTGTCCATCTTCAACGACAAGCTCCTTGTCGGTACGGCGTCATCATTGGAACCGTCCAAGGTCGCTGCAATCGACCTTGCAGACCTTGGATCCTACACAATAGCGACCTCGATCGGCAAGACAGCGAAGAACTTCGCCATCATCGATGACAACGTCTACTTCGCCAACGAGTTCGGCGTGATGGTCTACTCCCTGGCCACCAACGCGATCGCGCAGCTCGAGTTCGAGGGACCATCCCTGGGTGAAATCTGGGGCGTTGACAGCAGGAACGGCAAGCTCCTCGTCACCTCCGGCTATGGGTTCATCGCCGAGATCGATCCGGTTGCGAAAACCTCGGTGGCATGGGATCTGGGCGAAGCAGGTGCCCCAGCGGATCCGCAGACAGTCATGGGAATCGCCGCAGGGGCCGGATACGCGTATGTGGGCGGCAACGGCGTCATCGCCCGGCACACCCTCGGCACCGACGAGGTCCTCAATATGCAGGCGCCCGGCGAAGCGAAGGACGCCATCGTAGTCGGCGGTGTGCTCTACACCGGCCAATACAGCTCCCAGGGCATCTGGAAGTACGATCCGGCCAGCGGCAAGCCGATCCACCAGGTGGCCACGTTCCCCGCAGCGCAGAACAGGCCGCTGGACGTGGTCTGGGACGAGGTGAACCAGCTGGTGCTGGTGGTGGCCCAGGCGGACACCGAGGGCGGAGGCTCGCTCTGGACCTACGATCCCGCCACCGGAGAATCCCGCTCCTTCATCAATCCCATCGATAACGTTCAGCTGGTCCGTGCGGTTGCCACCAGGGAAGGGATTGCCTATCTGGGCGGAAGCCTGCCGGGCACCGGAGGACCGGGGACGATCGTTGCCTTCGACCCCGTTGCAGGCAAGGAGTTGTGGAGGATCGATCCGCAGCTGGGAGCCGGTACCTCAGCGCTAGCGGTTCAGGGGCGCTACCTGTACGGCCTGTCGCGCAAGGGGCACGCATACGTCATCGATCTGCCCAAGCGCACGCTCGTCCACACAGCAGACGTCCGCTCCGTCAGCAACGGGTTTGCCGCAATGGTCTCGAACCGCGGCGTGGTTTACGGGGTGTCGGACACGACAGTCTTCCGCTTCGATCCCAAGACCTTCGCGGTCACCACCGTGCTGGCTGACACTAAGGGCGGATGGTACAGCGGCTCACACATCACCAACGACGAGAACGGTTACCTGTACACGATGCGCGGCCGCAACCTGGTCAGGATCGACGACCACCCACGTCGCTGATCACGTTCCAGGGTTTGCCTTCAAAGCCCGCCCGTCCCGAAGAGGTTTCGGTGCGGGCGGGCTTTGTTGTGCAGTAACAGGCACTTCTATGTTCAGTTCTCGGAGGATATGCTCATCTGGACATTAGTGAACACAGCAGCAGGTCGATGGAGGGGTAGTTGTGCTCGGAGAAGAACGCCACGAAAAGATCCTCCGGGAACTGGAGCTCCGGGGGACGCTGAAGGTCAATGACTTCGCAGCACGCACCGGCTTGTCGGGAATGACTATCCGCCGGGACCTTGCGCAGCTCGCTGATCAGGGCTTGCTGAAGCGCGTCCATGGGGGAGCGGTACCGGCGGGTATCGGACGGACAAACGCTGCCCCAGGAGGACGGCGCACACGGCCGGTAGCTACGCTCGGGCTCATCGTGCCGACGTCGGGCTATTACTTCCCAGCCGTGATCCGCGGCGCAGAGGCGGCAGCACGAGTCCACAACGCGAGGCTCGTGCTAGGGGTCAGCAACTACTCAGTTGAGGAGGAGAGCCGCCAACTGGAGCGGCTCGTCGCCAACGGTGTGGACGGGATACTCCTGGCTAGTTCCGGCTCAACCGATGATGGTTCGCCCACTCTGGAATTGCTCTCCAGGTTGGGAGTGCCGGTGGTGCTCGTGGAACGTTCAGGTCGCGCTGAGCTTGCCGGGGCAAGTCTTGAATCGGTGATGTCCGACCACAGCTACGGGGCGGAACTTGCCGTGCGTCATCTGGCCTCCCTTGGTCACAACAGGATAGGTCTGGCCGTAGCCACCAGTCCCACGGCACCATGGCTGAGAGAGGGCCATGGAAGGGCTGTGCAGCGCCTTGGGCTCGAACCGGACGCGCCGGTTATCGAGTTCACCCGGGCAGGTCCGGGTATTGGGAACAACCGGGACGTCCTTCGAGCGTTTCTCGACGACTGCGTGGCCAGCGACACCCGCGCCGTGCTGGTGCTTCCCGATGAAGAGGCAATCGCGCTGGTGGGCATCGCCCAGGAGTCAGGGCTCGAGGTTCCGGAGGATCTCTCGATTGTGGCCTACGACGACGAGGTGGCTGAACTGGCAGGTGTGCCTCTGACCGCCGTGGCACCGCCGAAGCGCGACGTCGGATATTCGGCTGTGACGATGTGCATGGAGCGGCTGTCGCACCGCGGAAGCGGCGCGGCCTCGCATGTATTGCGCAGCGTCAATCTTGCGCCGAGTCTCATCGTCCGCGAGTCCACTGGGGCTGCCCACACAAGCGCCGTGACCATAGACGGCTAGTACCGGGACCTGGATGTTCAATATTGTTCAACTCAACACAATGTGATTGACCTGATCAGTTCTGAACACATTCAATGGTGGGACTAGAAGCTTTGTTGTGAGGAGAAACACAATGCGCAAGTCCCGTTCAACAACCCTCGGAGTCGGCCTTCTCGCCGGCGCCCTTTTCCTCTCTGCATGTGGCGGCGATGTCGGCGCCCCTGCGGAAGACGCATCACCTGCAGGCAATGCCAGCGGAGAAATCAGGTTCTCGTCCGCACTCGCCGGCATGGACAAGGTGGCAGAAGCGTTCAATGAAAGCCAGGACAGCATCACCGTCACTTTCGAAGAGGCAGCCAACACGGCCAACGGCGGCAACGCGCTGCTGACAACCGCCATCGAGGCCGGCAACGCCCCCGACGTCGCAATGGTCGAATACGCGTCCCTGCCCCAGTTCGTAACCTCCGGCAACGTCATCCCACTGGATGAGGTGCTGCCAGCCGAAATGATCGATGGGATTGAGCCTTCGATCACAGACCTGGTCACCCTCGGTGACCAGACCTGGGCTGCACCGTACGACACCCCGCCCATGGTTGCCTGGTACCGGGCAGACATGCTGGAGGTAGCAGGCGTGGAGCTGCCCACCAGTTGGGAGGAATTCGAAGCAGCCGGGCTCGCGGTGCAGGAGAAGTTCCCCGGAGTGGCGCTGGCTTCCTTCAACCCCAACGAAGCACCCATGCTCGCGGGCCAGGCCTGGGCCAACGGAGCGCAGTGGTTCGCCGCTGAGGAGGACACCTGGAAGGTCGGCATTACTGACGCCGCCTCCCTCGAGGTCGCTGACCGCTACCAGGGCCTGATCGACCAGGGAATCCTGAAGGTCGTCAACGCATTCAGCGACGAATGGACCGCCGACATCACAAACTCGAAGGTCGCAGGTTTGTTCGGCGGAAGCTGGAGTGCAACCGGTATCCGAGCACGCGCTGAGGGCCAGGAAGGCAACTGGGTTGCTGCACAGCTGCCAAGCGAAGGCGGGTCCCTCCTCGGTGGATCGAGCTTCGTGATTCCGAAGTCCTCCAAGAACGCTGCTGCCGCCGCCAAGTTCATTGAGTATGCGGCCACGAATCCGGCGGCTGTGGGAGCCCGGGGCGACACCGGCTCTGCCTACTTCGCCGACCCGGACCTGACCGCGGCAGCCAAGGAAGCCTATGACGCGACCTTCTTTGGCAACGACATCTATGAAGTGTTCGACGCCGCAGCAGCAACGATCAACTCCGGCTGGCAGTGGGGACCGAACTACGAAATCACCAACACCGCCCTGAAGGATGCCTTCAGCAAAGTTGCGCCGGACGGCCCGTCAGTGGCTGATGCTTTCGAAACCGCCCAAGCGGCAACCGTGGAAGGCCTCGAGCAGTCCGGCCTTTCCGTCACCGAATAGTACACATCCCACATGCGTCCCGGGCCCGCTTCAGAGCTGGGCCCGGGACGCAAGGGACAACCTTTACAAGGAGATCTGGGATGTCCAGTCCGGATACTGCGGTCGTGGTGAGCGCGGCGAAAGCGAAGCCGCTGACGCGGAAGCCGCGCAAGAACGTCGATAAGGGAGGCGGAGGCCGCACGGCTTCCATATTCCTCATACCCTTCTTCGCCCTGTTCATCCTTACGATGATCGCTCCGGTGATCTACTCGCTGGGGCTCAGCTTCTTCTCCGAAAGAAGTAGCGGATTGGGATTCGGCGGCGCGGAAACACTGTTCGTCGGCCTCGAGAACTACCAGCATGTGCTCGGTTCGGAAACCTTTGTCAGCGGCTTCGTCCGTCTGGGCCTGTACTGCCTGATGTACATCCCATTGATGCTGGGCGGAGCCATTTTCCTGGCACTCCTGCTGGACTCGGTGGTGGCACGGGCAAAGAAAACCTTCCAGGTACTCCTGTTCCTGCCGCACGCCGTCCCCGGAGCAATCGCCGCACTGATCTGGACCTACCTCTACAGCCCGGGCGTCAGTCCTATTGTCTCGACTCTCGCCAACGGTGGTATCACCATCGACTTCTTCTCCACCGAGCTGGTGTTGCCGGCCATGGTGAACATTGGAGTCTGGGAGTGGACAGGTTATAACGTCATCATTCTCTTCACCGCCCTGCAGGCTGTTCCGCGCGACGTACTGGAGGCCGCCGTCGTCGACGGTGCTTCCCAACTGCGCACTGCGATCAGCATCAAGTTGCCGCTGATTGCCCCCGCGCTCGGTGTGATCATGTTGTTCACTACGATCGCGACCCTGCAACTCTTCACCGAGCCGCAGATTCTCACCAAAGCCACGCCGGCGGTGACCGGCACGTTCGTTCCAAATATGTGGGCGTACGACGCCGCATTCAACAGGCAGGACCTGAACCTCGCCGCTGCAGCCTCCATCATCATCGCCCTGCTGGCCGCTGTACTTTCATTCGTCGTCACCCGATTCAGTTCCAGGAGTAGCAAGGGATGAGCACGCTAACCAGACCTCCGCAGACTTCAGCCACTCGCAAGCGCCGTCCCGAGCCGGAGCGTGTTGAAACCACCACCCGGCAGCCGATGGGCAGCAAGGTCACCGTCAACACCCTGCTGATCCTCGGGTCCGCCTACATGATCCTGCCCATTACCTGGCTGCTATTCGCGTCCACCAAGAGCGTGGACGAACTGTACGGTCTGAACGCGCTCAGCTTCGGCGGCGCCCTCATCGACAACGTGGTTGCCGTGTCCACCCAGGACAACGGCCTGTTTTACCGCTGGATCCTGAACAGCTTCCTGTACGCCGGAGTAGGCGCAGTATTCGGTGGGCTCATCTCCGTGATGGCCGGTTACGCGTTTGATAAGTTCCGGTTCCGTTTCAAGAACCAGCTCTTTGCCTTCGTCCTGGTCGGGGTGCTGATTCCGAACACCGCAACTGTTCTTCCCCTCTACCTGCTGGCTTCCACGGTGAATGCCACCAACACTATTTGGGCGATGATCCTGCCTGCACTCTGCAACCCGTTCAGCGTTTATCTGGCCCGCGTCTTCTCAGCGTCCTACATTCCGGACGAAACTCTCGAAGCCGCCCGCGTTGACGGTGCGGGTTCCATCCGGTCATTCATCTCAATCTCATTGCCGATGATCATGCCGGGTTTCATCACTATTGCGTTGTTCCAGTTCGTGAACGTCTGGAATAACTACATGCTTCCCCTGGTAATGCTGTCCAGCCAGGAGCTTTTCCCCGTAAGTTTGGGTATGGCTACCTGGCAGGGCTATACAACGCTTCTACCTGATTACGTACCCATGGTGATTACGGGCTCGCTGCTCTCGATCATCCCGCTGATCGCTGCGTTCATTATGTTGCAGCGGTTCTGGAAGGCCGGTCTTTCGGCAGGGAGCATCAAATGAGTCTCAACGTCGCGTTCAGCATGGGCGAGGATGTTTTCGCCCGGATCTTCCCTCCGCGGAGGCGGGCCCATCTCGGCCCCAGCCTGCCGGTGCTCGCTGATGAACCCCTCACTACCTTCAGCTCGCCCCTGGCTGACGCTGTGCTGCCCGAAGTGGAGGTCCTGATCACGGGTTGGGGCGCTCCCATGGTGGACGACGCCGTGCTGGACCGGGCGCCGAACCTGCGTTACGTCATCCATGCCGGCGGCTCCGTGAAGCACCACCTGGATGCCGCCTGCTGGGCCCGGGGAATCGAAGTGAGCACGGCTGCTACCGCCAATGCCATACCCGTGGCCGAGTACACGGTCGCGGCCATCCTCATGGCGAACAAGAAAGTGCTGCAGCTCAACGCCGCCCTGAAGTCGACAAGGGGTCACATCAATCCGGACGCCATGTTCCCGGAGATGGGCAATTTCGAGAAGCGGGTGGGTCTGGTTGGCGCATCACGCATCGGCCGGCATGTGATCGAGCTTCTGAAACCGTTCGCGCTTGAGGTGGTGGTGGCAGATCCCTACCTTGATGCTGATGCAGCGCGGGATTTGGGGGTCACCCTCATGGAGTTGGACGAACTGGCTTCCACGAGCGATGTGATCTCCCTCCATGCCCCATCCCTGCCCTCAACGCACAACCTGATCAGTGAGCGGGTCATCGGGCTGATGAAGCCCGGCGCTACCTTCATCAACACGGCGAGGGGTGAACTGGTTGACCAGGATGCCCTCATTCGGCGTCTGTGCAAGCAGGACCTGTACGCCATCCTCGATGTGACCACGCCGTGGGATCTGCCGGCCGACAATCAGCTCTATGACCTTCCGAATGTACTGCTGACACCGCACGCCGCGGGTTCGCTGGGCACGGAACTGCAGCGCCTGGCGGTCACCGCAATCGAGGAAGCGAACCGTGTGGCCGGGGGAGGCGAACTGGTTCACCGCGTCGCCGTGGAGGACCTGTTGCTCATGGCCTAGATGGAACTGCGAACAAACGACGACGTCGGCACCCAGGTCAGGTGCCGACGTCGTTGTTTGCTTGGGTCATGCTCGGGGACCCACCGCGATCCGCACCAGGTTGCGGCCCTTGATCGCGTAGAACTGTCCACGCTCGTCAACAGCCGCCCGCGGGATTCCGTACCACTCGCCGTTGAGGTCTGAAACGAGGTCGGCACGGACGAAGGTCTTCTTGTCGAAGCGGAAGAACGCCTTGTCCGAGGCCCCGTAGACCTGTCCGCGGCTGACCAGGAGCGTGCCGTAATTCGGCACCATGGGCCCGTGATTGGCCTGGTGGATGATCTGGCGGGTGGCCAGGTCGATTACGAAGAAGTCCCCGCGGAAGCACATCACGTAGAGGTGGCCGCCGCGGACCGTCAGCCCGGTAACACCAGTGGGGGCGCTCTGCGGGGTGATCCGCCACAGCTCCTGCTGCGCGATCGGGTCCCAGGCCACCACGGTTCCACCACGATTGTCCGTGGTTTGCCCCCCAAGGTAAGCGATGCCCTCGTGGCAGACCACCGCGCGCACCATCTGCTTGGCATCGATCGGGTTGACCGCGTTGGTGGTCTCGTTCGTCGCCGGGTCGAAGGTCATCACCGATCCGCCGTCCAGTGTGTCGGAGCGGTACCCCACTACAGCGATCTGGTTCACGTCGTCCCAAACGATCTGGTGCGGACGGTTCTGGTTCGGGTAAGAACTGGCGACCTTACGTGCCGTCCCGTCGTCGATGTCAGGATCGTAGGTCAGAATGCCGCCGCTGTTGTACTGGGCGAAGATCGCCACACCCTCCCGGACCAGGGTGTCCTTTGCCTCGCCGGGGGTCAGGATGCGGGTCTGCTCACCCGTGGTGAGGTCGTGTCGGCCTACAGCGTTGGTGCCGCCCACATAGACCGACTTCGCACCCGCGGCCACCGACATCGCCAGCTGCGGACCGACAGGCGCTCCACCAGTCACGAGGTCGTAGATCTTGCCCTGAGTAGTTACGGGATCGATCTCGATGATCAGCCCGAAAGCGGAGACCACCATTACCTTGTCGCCACGGATCCATAGTCCCCAGAGTTCACCCATGTCCAGCCCGGCGGGCGTGATCAGACGACTCGTCCCGGTGGTCAGCGAGTACTCCCGGACACCACCCGTGCCCGACCAGTAGATCTTGTCACCGAGCTTCTTCGGCATCCGGCCGCCAGTTCCCTCGATCACCCGCTGTTTGGTCGGGTCGGCCAAGTTGATGAATGCGAGCGCGGCGTAGCCCCCGCCCCGGCAGTGGACACACAATTCGTCACCCATGATCTCCAGCTCACGGATTTCGATCTTGCCCCCGAACTGCGGTGGCAGGATGGAACGTACCTCACCGGTGGCCCGATTCAGGGTGAAAAGACCGGCCTTCGTACTGGTTGGCGTGACCCCCTGGACCGCACCAGTACCAATGTAGACAGTTGTCTCGGTGGCTGCCAGGCTGCGAATCATCGGCACGTTCGGGTCCGGAGTAGCCACTACGGTGAGCTGTCCGGTCGAAGGGTCGTACTGCCGCAGCTTGGGGCCCTTCTCCTGGCCGCCGAAGAAGACCACCCCGTCGGGTGAGACAGTGATGGCGTACGGGTCCAGCCCGGGGATCGCGGCGAGATCCTCCTTGGGCGCCCCTGCCTTCGACAGATCCAGTCGGATGAATCCGGGACCGGGGGCGGAGTCGTACTCACGGATGGCGGAGTAGACGTAGCGGCCCTCCGGATCTGCCGCCAACAGTTGGGTGCTGATTCCGGGGCACGGCGTGATGCTGGTGACCTTCTCGGTGGTGAGGTCAAAACCGACAATTTGCATTGGTTCGATGTTGCGGGAGGCGACATAGACCTTGTCGTTGCCGACCGGGATGCCGGCCGCCAGCGAGAAGTTCAGCACTGCAGGGCCCAGGTCGGTGACGGTCACCCCTCCGGTCCTGCCTGGAGCGGCGAAGGCCATGCCGGGCGAGACGCCGGCGGCGAGGGACAATCCGCCCAGTCCGCCGATGGCACCCAGCTCAAGCAGACGGCGACGGGAGAGAGATGGGGATGGGGTTTGGTTCATGTCGAACTCCTTTGTCTGACGCGGCGACTTCGTTGAACGGCCGTGTGAAAAGGTATAGCAACTGCACTTGAACAAGATCCACAGTTTTCGCTCACTCGAACAGAAAGTGAACATCGATGCAGTTGGAACCGTAGGGTGACTTAGTCCCGGATCCGTATCGCGGTCTCCCGAAGGTATAGGTCAACCCGGGTGTAGGCGTCCCGTGTCAGGGCTTTCCACAGTTCGAGCGCAAGCCGCTGGTCCTCCGACTCCAAGCGCGATATTGCATCGGCTGTGAGCACCATTACTTCGACTTTGCCGGATGCCTTCACCGTGGTTTCCTGACGGTCGTCGCTGCCGAGGGCGAGTTCGCCGAAGGTCATGCCTGCGCTGAGGGTGGTGAGCTTGACGCGGTGACCCGTGGGGCCCTGCACGGATGTGGTGATCTTCCCGGACAGAATGAAAAACACGCCACCAAAGCGCTGCCCGATGCGTCGAATTACCTCGCTGTCCTGGTACTCGCGCGGTTCCATGCGTTCGGCCAGCTTCCGCACGTCATCGGGGCTCAGCGGGTTCAGCGCCGGGCATTCGGCGATGTCCACGCGGCTCGGCAGGCTCAGTTCGTCGCCATATCTGGTGATCAGCTGATTCTCGCACCACTCGACGGCGGCGGTCCGGGTGTCGAAGGTCGGCACCGCGCGGTCAACGTCCTCGAAAGTTTCAGAGAGGGTACCTTCGCTGTCTATGAGGACGAGTTCCCGTCCGTCGTCGACCAGGTTCTCCCGGGCTTCTGCAAGCAGGCGCAGCGACACATCTGCAACTTCATCCACTCGGCGGAGGTCCAGAATCACCAGCTCGACGTTCTCTTCCAGCGCGCTCAGCTCACGGACCATCGATTCCGTTCCGGCGAAGAGGAGGTCACCGTTCAGCTCAATGACCCGAGCACGGTGGCCATGGTTGCGAAGAATGTCCGTGGCCTCATCATTGCGGCGAATGCCCGATGGCGACGCGGTGATGTCATAGGTGGAACGGATAGCCGATTTACCGGTGCGGGCAGCACGCACGAAGTGAAGCTCCATGTCGCGGGAGAGCCGCTGGCTTGTCGCCATGCCGCGTACACTGCTGCCATGTTCGTCCAGTGGCGGTGAATAGACGGCGAGCCCTACCTGACCAGGGAGCACCGCGATCGTACCGCCACCCACGCCGCTCTTGGCAGGCATGCCCACCGTGCTGATCCAGGCGCCGGCGTCGTCGTACATTCCACAGGTGGTCATCACTGAAAGCACGCGCTCAATGGGCACTATCTCCATCACCTGTTTATCCGTCATCGGGTTACGGCCGCTGTTCGCCAGTGTTGCGGCCATGATCGAGAGGTCCAGGCAGTTAACCAGCACCGAGCATTGGCGGAAGTAGTCTTCCAGGACCGGAGTCGGGTCATCCTCAATGATGTTGAAGGATCTCAACAGATGGGCAAGGGCCCGGTTGCGGTGCCCGTGCTCCAACTCCGACTCGAAGATCGCGTTGTTCACGCTCAGCTGCCGTCCGGCAAAAGCCGAGTACGTGTTGAGGACGCGCTTGAAGCGTGCATTGCCGCCGGACCCTTTGATGAGTGAGGTGGCAGTCAGCGCCCCAGCGTTGATCATCGCGTTGGAAGGGCGGCCGGTGCCCTCGGCCAGCGACATCTCGTTGAACGAGTCCCCGGACGGCTCTACGTCAACTTTCTCGTCCACCGCCTCAAGACCGAGATCCGCCAGCGCCAGACCGTAGGTGAACGGCTTCGAGATGGACTGGATGCTGAACTCTTCCCGAGTGTCTCCCACCTCGTAGATGTAGCCGTCCACTGTCGTAAGACAGATGCCGAAGTTATCGGGATTGACGTTGGCCATCGCCGGGATGGTGCTGTAAGGCTTTCCGTCCTTGAGGCTTGAAATCTCCTGGTGGATCCTCTGCAGGTAGCGTTCGATCGGCGATTCCATAGTTGCAAGACTATTGTGGTCCGCGCCGCGGTGACGACCGTCGTCCGTACCTACCATCGCGGGGTATTACGCTTGCTTCCTACACGCGACGGACGGGAGAACTGATGGCACTGCTGCCCACGGCCGAATTGCACCTGCATATTGAAGGAACGCTGGAGCCCGAGCTGATCCTCGCGCTTGCGGAACGCAACGGTGTCGAGTTAGCGTACGCCAACCTTGAGGATTTGCGCGCACAGTACCAGTTCACGGACCTGCAGTCCTTCTTGAACCTCTACTACGCGAACATGGCTGTGCTGCAGACCGAGCAGGATTTCGCGGACATGACGCGTGCCTACCTCCGGAGGGCAGCTGCGGCCGGAGTGCGGCATGCGGAGATCATGATGGACCCCCAGGCACATCAGTCCCGTGGAATAGCCCTCGAGACCTGCGTCAATGGGGTTGCATCGGTGCTGGCAGGAAGCGAGGAGGAATTCGGCGTCAGTACTGAATTGATCGCAGCGTTCCTGCGGGATGAGCCGGCCGATGAGGCCTTGGTTGTGCTTGAGAACCTGTTGGCGATGGATGCGCCGATCATCGGCATCGGCCTGGACTCGGCCGAAGTGGGCAATCCGCCGCGGAACTTTGCTGCTCTCTACGAGCGCGCACATGCAGCCGGCCTCAAATGCGTTGCTCACGCCGGAGAGGAGGGTCCGCCGGAATATATCCGCGAAGCGCTCGACCTGTTGAAGGTGGCTCGCATAGACCACGGCATCCGCTGTCTGGAGGACGAAAACCTGGTGGAGCGACTGGTCGCGGACCAGACGCCACTGACAGTCTGCCCCTTGTCCAACGTGCGGCTCCGGACGGTCGATACGCTGACCGATCACCCCTTGCCCCAAATGCTGGAGCGAGGTCTGAATGTCTCCGTGAATTCCGACGATCCTGCCTACTTCGGCGGCTACCTGGACGAGAATTTCAACCAGCTTCAGGGCACCTTTGCCTTCAATGATGATCAGCTGGTTCAGCTTGCAAGGAACTCAGTGCGCTCTGCCTTCATCACTGACGCGCGCCGACGCGAACTGCTCGCCGAAATTGAGGCTTGGCAGATAAAGTCTTCCGGTCGCTTGGAGGTTCCTACTTCCGCCGACCACCGTCGATGATCAGCGCAAGCGCGATGCCGAACATCCAGACGTCCTTCGCCACGGGTGTGCCCTGCTGACTCGGGCGTACGTCGTCGTCCTCGGTCATTTCGGGTGTGCGGAAGTACATGGCGAGCAGCCCGCCCGAGAATGCGGCGAGACCCAGTCCCACGAGCCGGCTCGGAACGAACGGCAGCAGGAGAGCCGCACCCAATCCCGTCTCAACCGCTGAGATGACTTTGCCGAATTTCTCCGGATCGAGCTGCTTCACCTGCGGAAAGGCGTTGGCCGCCATGCCCTGCAGATAGCCCGCGCTGTCACGATCGATGTTCCGTTTGGTCAAACCGGAATTGAGGATGAAAGCGCCCGTACTGAGGCGGAGCGGAATATGGCTCGCGATCACTGAAACCTCCTGCAGAGTTGTGGCCTGGACTTCGAGCCTATGTCCGTCCCGCCGTCGAACGCCAGTGTTTGACGATTCAAATAGTGACCGCTCCGTGATCGTTGTGTGATGCAACCTTTACCTCCGTGTGCTTATGGTGGTCGCTGGCTACGCCGGGAGATCCGGCTAGGGTCACGGCTGAGTGATACGTAACCATGGTGAAGAAGGTCTTGATGTGCTGGAATTTGTAGGAGACAGGTTCAACCAGATCCTGTTCTCGAGTTGGCAACACATGAGCCTAGTGGTGCAGTGCCTCATTCTTGCCACAGTTCTCTCCGTGGCAATTGCAGCGCTGGTGTATCGCAGCGGCGCGCTGACGTCCCTGGCCAACAGTGTGTCTGCCGTCGGGCTAACCATTCCGTCCTTCGCGCTGATTGGCCTGCTCATCGCACCCTTCGGTTTCGGTGTGACACCGGCGGTGATCGTTGTGACCTTCTTTGCCACGTTGCCGATTTTGCGCAACGCCGTTGTCGGCCTCACCGGGATCGACAAGGGCGTCGTTGAATCCGCGCGCGGTATCGGCATGAGCAGGGTCCGCACGCTCGTCCAGGTGGAGCTCCCCATGGCCTGGCCTGTGATCCTGGCAGGAATCCGGGTATCCGCGCAGATGGTCATGGGCATCGCAGCCATCACCGCCTACTCGCTGGGCCCGGGACTCGGCGGCTTCATCTTCTCCGGCTTATCCCGGCTTGGCGGCGCGAATGCCGTCGAATCCGTGGTCACAGGCGTCGTCGCCGTGATCATTCTTGCCCTCATCCTTGACCTTCTACTCGTCGGCCTCGGCCGCATCACAACCCCGCGAGGTATCCGTGTCTGAGACCATCCAGAAGCCCGACAACACAGGTCCCGCAAGTACGGGAAATGCCGTCACCGGCGCAAGCATTCTGCTGGACAAGGTGACCAAACGCTATCCCGGTCAAGAGAAGCCCGCCGTCGACGGCCTCACCATGGAGATACCGGCGGGCAAGATCGTAATGCTGGTCGGTCCGTCCGGCTGCGGCAAGACGACCACGCTGAAGATGATCAACCGGCTGATCGAGCCGACCGAGGGCCGCATAGTCCTCGACGAGGATGACGTCACCGACATCGACGGCGACGCGCTCCGCCGGCGCATCGGTTACGTCATCCAGGCCGGCGGTCTGTTCCCGCACATGACGGTCGCCACGAACATCGGGATCGTCCCCAAGATGCTGGGCTGGAGCAAAGAGAAGATCGCGGCTCGCGTCGACGAACTCCTCGAACTGGTCTCCCTTGACCCCGCCACCTACCGCGACCGCTTCCCGAAAGAACTCTCGGGAGGTCAGCAGCAGCGCATCGGCGTAGCCCGCGCGCTAGCAGCGGACCCTCCGGTCCTGCTGATGGACGAACCTTTTGGGGCGGTTGACCCGATCACCCGGCAGCGGCTGCAGGATGAGCTCCTCAACATCCAGGAAGAGCTGCAGAAGACAATCGTCTGCGTGACCCACGACTTCGATGAGGCCGTGAAGCTGGGCGACTGGATCGCTATCTTCACCGAGGGCGCACAGTTGGTCCAGTACGACACCCCGGAGCGGATCCTCGCAGATCCCGCGAGCGAATTCGTCGAGAACTTCATCGGTTCCGGTGCCGGCCTGAAGCAGCTCACCCTCACGCGCGTTAACGAGGTAGAGCTGGCCGACGCCGTCGTCGCCGATATCGGCGACCTCGGCAGCGACGTACTCTCCCGGCTCGATGAGGCAGGCCACGACCACGCCGTGGTAGTCGATTCGCGACGCCGGCCCATCCAGTGGCTGACCCGACGGCAGCTCTCGCGCCTTGAGCGGGTGAACGACGACGTCGACGCCAAGCTTCCCGTGGTCGGTGACCGCGCCACCCTGAATGACGCGTTGGACACCATGCTGGTTTCGAGTGCCGGCGCCGCGCTCGTGACCGGCCGACGTGATGCGTTTCTTGGCGTGATCGACGTCGAAACGGTGATGGATGCCATCACCCGGGCGCATAAGCAGGCCATGACGGCGCACTCCGACGGGCGTCCGGTGGGCATCAACACCGGTACGCTCGACGCCGTTCAAGCGCAGTCTGCTTCAGTGGGGGAGCGCCCGGGTGAGTGACACAACAACCACGCAGCTATCACCGCCGCAGGCACCGGAGGAGACCGCCAAGGTCCATTCTGAGGTGAAGCGCCCCTCCTGGCGTCCGCTCATCTCCCAGTTGCTGGGCATCCTCGCGGTGTTCGGTGCTGTGGTGGCCTGGCTCCTGACAGCCGCCCTATCTGATGTTGAGCTGAACACCCTGGCACCGGACAAACTGCTCGGGAACGCGCTGGATCACCTGGTTCTGACCGCTGTATCCGCCCTCATCACGCTCCTGATCGCGATTCCGCTCGGGATCCTGCTCACGCGCACGGCGTTTCGACGCTTCACAGGCCCCGTGCTCGCGGTGGCGAATATCGGCCAGGCGGCGCCGGCGATCGGCCTCGTTGTGCTGCTGGCTATGGCTATTGGATTCGGTTTCACCGCCGCGATGATTGCACTGGTTCTCTACGCGATCCTGCCTGTCCTGCGGAACACCATGGTTGGCATCACGCAGGTCGACCAGCGTTTGGTTGAGGCAGGTCGCGGGATGGGGATGAGCGCCGCCTCCGTGCTGTTCAAGGTGGAGCTACCACTGGCCGTGCCGGTGATGCTTGCGGGTATCCGGACAGCCCTGGTGCTGTTGGTAGGCAGTGCGTCGCTCGCGGCCTTCATCAACGGTGGCGGCATGGGCATCCTCATCATCACGGGTGTGAACCTCAGCCTCACCACCGTCCTGGTCGCCGGGTCCATTCTGGTGGCCCTGCTTGCACTGTTTGTCGACTGGATCGGGCGCGTGGTCGAACACGTCGCCCGGCCGAAGGGACTCTAGATGCTTTTCTCCGCACTTCCCGGCGCCGTCCGCCGAGGCGCGGCAACCGCCGTCGTTCTCTCTGCCGGTCTCCTGGCAACGGGCTGTGGGCTGCAATCGGCCACCTCGTATGTTCCTGCTGCCGGGCCTGGCAGCATCACCGAGGTGGTCGACGGCGCGCCGCTGACCGTTACTTCCAAGAACTTCACCGAGCAGCTAATCCTCGGAAAGATTTCGGTCCTCGCAGCGCAGGCAGCGGGCTTCGATGTCACCGACCTCACCAACGTGCCGGGCAGCCAGCCGGTGCGCGAGCTGATGCTCTCCGGCCAGGCGGATGTCACCTGGGAGTACACCGGCACCGCCTGGCTCACCTACCTCGGTAAGAAGGAAGGTATCCCCGACCAGGAGGAGCAGTGGCAGGCGGTATACGAGGCTGACCTCGCCAACGGGCTGACCTGGGGCGAACCCGCTCCGCTGAACAACACCTACGCGCTCGCGGTGCGCAGCGAGGCCGTGGAGGAGCTCGGCGGCATCAGCACCATTTCGGAGATCGCCGAGCTGCCCGTGGAAGAGCGGACGTTCTGCGTGGAGGCTGAATTCAACTCGCGCCCTGACGGTCTGACACCGATGCTGGCGCACTACGGCATGGAGCGCGGTACGCCTGAAGGTGTGCCGGAGGACAACATCGGCATCTACGACACCGGCGCTGTGTACTCCGCCACGGACAACGGCGACTGCAACTTCGGCGAAGTGTTCTCCACGGACGGCCGGATCGACGCCCTGGACCTGACCATCCTCGAGGACGACCGCAGCTTCTTCCCCGCCTACAACGCCGCACCGGTGTACTACACGGAAACGCTTGAGGAATACCCTCAGCTTGCCGAGGTGTTCGGCCAGATTGCGCCGACGCTCACCGACGAAGCACTGCGGGAAATGAACCTCCTGGTCGACGTGGAGGGCGAGGAGCCGGCGGACGTGGCGTTCGACTTCATGGTGGAACAGGGCTTCATCACCGAGCCGGAGGGCCCGCTCGGCGAGGAGTAGATCTTGACGGGCTATCTGAACAAAGTCTGAACCGCACCAATCGAAGTAGCTGCCGCCCCTGCACCGACCACCGATGCGGTGATGACTCGTACAACTTTCTTGAAGCTGGTACCCGCTGTAGCCTTCACGATTTTTTCGGAGTGTTCTCCCGAATACACTTCAGCAAGGAGTCGCTGGGTTGTAAGTAACGACTCTTGAGCGGAGGCTTTTGTTCTTCTGCCATCTCTAGCGTTGTGCTCGATAATCGTCAAATATTCGTTCGTTCGATTCCAAGCCGCCCGGCACTGGATACAAACTTGAGGCAGCTCCTGGAGAACCTGTGGTGCACATGCATGCTCGAGCTCTCCTCGAATGCGTTAGCGACCGCCATCAGAGCTCTCGCATGCATCGCGAATGATTCGACGGGCATCGTTGCGTGGTAAAGGTGCTCCAACACGAAAGCAATTATCAGCCCAACCAACAGACCGCCGGGTAGCGCGAAGATGAAGAGAACCCGGTTCTCGCTTATTACGCCATGTGCCATGAGTAAGCAACATACAGTCATGCCGACAGCCATCGCGTTCACGAAGAAAAGGGTTTGTCGTTGCGTTGATAGATGAGCCAGCATTCGGTATTGGTCGGGGCGTGTCACCGGGAGTGGGGACTCGTTCTCGTAACCGAGGTTGATCGGCAAGAGTTGGAGTGGCGTTTTACTGCGTTCGGGTAGGTACCTCCGCGTGAACCACACGAACGTCATCCGAACGATCACAGCAACGAACAGCAGTGCTAGAACCCAGTACAAAGCGACTGCCGTCCACAGAACAATTTCCAAGATTTCCCCTCCAACGAAGCGCGAGACAACTTTCGAGGAGATCCTATTTGCCGGTGACGACGTTTTGCTTGCAGGGCAGCTAAAGCCCGAGCCCTGCCGCTACCGAATTCCACGCCCACGCGAGTGACCCCGCGATCACGACGGCGAAGAGCACCAGCCACGCAACGGCCGGGACACCAGTGGAGCGGTGCAAGAGGTGGGCGTCTGATTGTCCGCGCTCCCGCCGTCGTCGTACGTGGACTGCGGCGACCTTGCCGAGGTCGCGTACCGCGCCGACCAGCAGCGCAATCCCAAGGGCCACAACAACGTGGCCGGTGAATTCGGGCGGCACCCCCAACACCAGAACGGTGGATACCGCCACCGAGCCCAGCAGGATCAACACGCCGCCCGCGTTGCGAATGAATAGCAGCGACACGAGCAGCACCAGCGCCCCCACCGACAGCGCAGCCGGCGCCCAGCCCGCGAAACCTGCCCAGACCAGAACGGCACCGACGACGGCGGGTGCCGGGTAGCCCCAGAAGCTCACCCAGGCGGTCCGCCAGCCGGGGCGGCCGAACGACGTCGTGAGTCCGGAATGGTCGAAGTTCAGGCGGATGCCGGTCACCCGGCGGCCGGTCATCAGCGCAGCGAAGGCATGGCCAAGTTCGTGTACGACGGTGCTGAAGAGCCCGAAATAGCGCCACGTTGCCAGGGGAATCGACAGTGCCGCCGCGATGAGCAGGATGATCCCCACCTCGGTCAGGCTCAACTCGGGCGGCTGGCTCCGGGTAAAGCCCGCCAGAATCCGATTCCACCACTGCGCTATCAGTTCCACCTGACGGATGGTACGCGACCGTGCTGGGTGCTCTCCGCGCTGATTCCGTGCAGGTATGACGAGCTACAGCGGCGTGTTGCTCACGACACGCCGCTGTTCGCCGGGCAGTGGGCGGCAGACCTGCACGAAATCGCGCGGGACACGGAACGAAGCAAGCCAGCACCACAACGACAGCGAATTACTTATGCACGGCGGGACGACGGCGAAGTATTAACAGACTCGCCGTGTGATGTTCATCTCTTGGCAGGAATCTCTCTGCTTTGATGAAGGTTAAATGAAGTGAAAGCTATTCGAGCTATCGAGAAGGCGATCATGAACTTCCGGACGGCCGAGCATCCGCGGCCGCAGCATTTCATCCTGCACATGAGCGACACCCACCTGGTGGGCGGGGCCGAACCACTCTACGGGGTGGTGGACAGCGAGGCCCGGCTCCGGCAGATCTTCACCGAACTGGAAGCCTCCGGCTGCAGGCCCGAGGCGCTTGTATTCACCGGCGATCTCGCGGATAAGGGCGAGGCGCAGGCCTACGCGAAGCTCCGCGCGATCGTGGAGCCGGCAGCCCACAAGCTCGGCGCGGAGGTGATCTGGGCGATGGGTAACCACGATGACCGAGCAACCTTCCGCACCGAGCTCCTCGGCCAGCCGGCCGACGCCGCGCCTGTTGACCGCAGCTACCTGGTCAACGGCCTGCGCATCATCACGCTGGATTCCACGGTTCCGGGGCACCACCACGGCGAGATCAGCCACGAGCAACTGGTCTGGCTGGCCAACGAACTGCTCACCCCCGCGCCGGCCGGGACCATCCTCGCCCTGCACCACCCGCCGGTGCCCTGCATCCAGGATCTGTCGGTCCTGGTGGAGCTGCGCGACCAAAGCCGGCTCGCCGACGTCGTGCGCGGTACCGACGTCCGCGCCATTCTGGCCGGTCACCTGCACTACTCAACCAGCGCCCTTTTCGCGGGCATCCCGGTGTCGGTGGCCTCGGCCACCTGCTACACGCAGGACCTGGCGTACGACGACGGCGGCACCCGCGGCCGCGACGGTGCGCAGGCTTATAACCTGGTCCACGTGTATGAGGACACCGTGGTCAATTCGGTGGTGCCCATCGGCACCCACAAGGCAGTCGGAGAGACCGTGCCGCGTGAAGAGACGCGCCGCCGCCTTGAAGCCGCCGGTGTACGGATTGAAGACGCGGCGCCCGCACGCGAGCTGACGGGCGTCTGACCTACTTCTCCCAGGGCGCTTTCACAGGGAAGTACTTCTCCAGGAAATCCGTGACAGCTTTTGCCCGCTCCTCGGCGGGGACTTCGGGGAAGCTGCCGTCGTTGAGGCAGAACAGGTCCGCGTTCCGCTTGTCCAGCAGTTTGTGCAATCTGCGCAGCCCGGAGCGCATGGTTGTGTCGATGTACTTGACCCTCGCCGATTCCTGCGTCACCGCACGGCCGGTCAGCAGTGCGTAGTAGTGGTACAGCGAATTGGTGACGGAGATGTTGTCTTTCGCACGGAACGTGGAGGCGGCCGTCGAGGCGAACTCCTCAGCGAACTCCTCTTCCATCTCGAACAGCACGCTCTTGCGCAGCGGAGCCGCCGTGTGCTCGAGGTGGCGGGTGGTGATGCGGCCAAAACGCTCATGCAGCAGGCGCCGGTTCACCCGGGCAGCGTTTTCGAAGCCGCTGCGTTCGGCGTCGTTCTCGCCCAGCCCGATCCGGGTGTCTGCCTGGATGAACTTGGTGATCCCGCCGGGGGAGTAGAACATGTCCGGCCCAACAGGACGGCCGAAGAACATGTCGTCATTGGAGTAAAGGAAGTATTCCGAGAGGCCCGGAATGTGGTGGAGCTGGGCTTCCACGGCCTGCGAATTGTGCGTGGGCAGCACGGACGGGTCCTTGAAATGCTCCTCTGATCGGACCAGCGTCACCGAGGGATGCTCCGCGAGCCACTCCGGGCGGTCCGAGTCCGTTGCGATGAAAATCCGGCGGACCCACGGCGCAAACATGTATACCGAGCGCAGCGCGTACTTCAGCTCATCGATCTGCCGGTAGCGTGCCTCGTGGTCATCGCCCTCGCCTACGACGGCATCCTTCATGCGGGCGGCGCGTGCGGCCAGGTACTCCGGGGAACTGCCGTCCACCCAGGAGAAGACGAGGTCAATCTCGAAGTCGATGTCCGTGGCGTGATCCGCGAACATGTTGTCGATGGTGGGCCACACGAGGCCATGCCGGGTGACCGAGCCTCGCACCACTTCGTTGGACGGCAAGGTGCGCCGGGTCAGGGAGTTTTCCATCGGCAGCACAATGTGGTTCCCGTCGAGGGACCACAGCTCTATCTGCACGCCCGCCGAGGGACCGAAGGTCAGGCCGCCGATCGGCTCGATGCGCGGCCGGAACAACCGGAAGATACGGGCTTTGTCACTGGGCGAAAGGGAGCCGTCAGCGACAAGGAGGGTGGTACGCCGCTTCGTGTCCACGGTGCGGGAGTAGAAGGGCTCGTTCCGGCAGGCCTCCACGAGGGCAACCCTTAGTTGCTCGCGGTATTTCAGGTCGATGGCGACTACCGGACGTTCGTCATTGCCGCGCACCAGCAGGTACTCGATTCCGGCGCGCTCCAGCGCTTCCCGGATGAACAGCAGATCCTCCACCATCGCCTGATGCGGCGTTGTATCGGTGTTGATGAGGGCGAACCGGCGCTTGACTGTAGTGATGTCGTCGCGGTCGTTCAGTCGTTCAACGGCGGCGGTGGAGGCGGATTCGAGGAGTTCGACGTCGTTCTCCACTTCGGGGGCGCCGAAGTACACATCATGCTGGGCGGCGGTATCTGTAATGGGATCCTCCATCGGGGAAAGTTCAGCGGGGTCGGCACGGCAGGCTGAGCGGCTTGCGCGGGTGCTGCTCCAATGATAAGCCTGCCTAGGAGAAGCCCCCGCATGCTACCGCGGAGGCTCTACAACGAAAGGGCACCATGGCCAGGCACACCTTTACCAACCTGCTCAGCAAGCAGGTCGGCAACGAATTCGCCGCATCCCAGCAGTACCTTGCCATCGCGGTGTGGTTCGACGGACAGGACCTTCCCCGGCTTGCCGCTCACTTCTATCGGCAGTCCCTCGAGGAGCGGAATCATGGACTGATGTTGGTGCAATACATGCTGGACCGCGGTCATGAGGTGCAGATCCCCGGCGTCGAGGAAGTGCGGAACACCTTCTCTTCCGTGGAGGATCCAGTAGCGCTCGCACTCTCGCAGGAGAAGCAGGTAACCCGGGATATCGAGGCGCTGTTTGCCCAGGCACGCTCGGAGAATGATGCGCTCGGTGAGCAGTTCATGCTGTGGTTCCTCAAGGAGCAGGTCGAGGAAGTGGCGTCGATGTCCACGCTGCTGGCCATCGTGCAGCGCGCGGACAACCTGTTCGACGTCGAGAACTTCCTCGCCCGGGAGGTCGTGGGCGACGCCGGTAATGACCCGAATATGCCGCCCACGGCCGGCGGCGCGCTGTAGCCATGGAGACCTTCCCCATGGACTGGCAGCGGGCGCTGGTCCTGATGGCTCACCCTGATGACGCCGAGTACGGCACGTCCGCCGCCGTCGCCGAATGGATCGCGCAGGGCAAAGAGGTACGTTACGTTCTTGCCACCAGGGGCGAAGCCGGAATCGCCGGAATGCCGCCCAGTGAGAGCGGCCCGGCCCGCGAGATTGAGCAGCGCGCCGCCTGCGACCGGGTGGGAGTTGAGGTCCTGGAATTCATGGACTATCCTGACGGCCGGATCACGGAGTCGCTACAGCTCCGCCGCGATCTGGCGGCGGTCATCCGCCGGCACCAGCCCGACGGCGTCGTCACCCTGAACCACGGCGACTCCTGGGGCCCAGGCACCTGGAATTCCGAGGATCACCGGGCGCTGGGGCGCTCGGTTCTCAACGCGGTGGCGGACGCGGCGAATGAGTGGATCTTCCCTGACCTTGACGGCCCGCCCCACAAGGTCAAGTGGACGGCGATCATGAGCATGAATCCCACGCACGCCACGCCGGTCAGCGAGGAGAGCGTCGAAAAAGCGATCCTGTCCCTTGCCGCACACGAGCAGTACCTCCGCGCCCTGGACAGCCGGCCCGTAGAGGAGCAGGCCACCGAGCAGGTGCGCTGGGCGACAGGGCGCGGCGAGGGCGGTCCGAGCGTCGGGTTCGAGCTGATCGGCCTCTAGAACCCTTCATCGAGCGGGAGCTGAGGACCATCTTCCGACGGGAGCGTGGTTCTCAGCGCCCACTCGATTCGAGCGAAGGCGCCTCGACGGCATAGAACCGCCGCGTATCCTGCAGCAGCGCCGGATACGCAAAATCCGTGCGCCGCAGCCAGCCCGAGAAATCGATGCGTCGCCGCGCCGCCTGGGCGCCGTCGTCGTCCGTTGAAAGCGCACCCAGCGTGCCCGTCTGCAGCCGGGCGCCACCATCAACGACGACGGCGGCAGCGTCCCCATCGCGCGCAAGCGCGGTGAATGCCGTGTACTGTCGCGACCACTTGGGCACGGCCCTACCGGCCGGGGGATGGTTCGGAAGGTGCAGCGTGTCGCCGTCGGAAATGTCCACCGGTCCATGCCAGATCCACAAACGCTCGCCGACCGGCTCAACTGGAATCAGCTCGAGCTCGGGCTCCGGCCAGGTGTAGGGCAGGTTCTCGGGGATGCCGGGGAACCGGTCCCGGTAGAAGTCCGGCGCCTTCTGGATCAGGTTGGACTGGTGGCTCAGATGCACCTCCGTCTGACCGAGCCACGGCGGCATCGCCGGCTCCGGCCCGGTCCCGGCGTTGAACGCCGCAGCGGAATCCGGTGCGAACTCGCTGATCAAGCCGGCCGTGCTGTCCGCGTGACCGCGCGAGACCCACTCCCGGACCATCGCCAATCCGTACACCGTGAGGGCTGGGACGTAACCCATCCACATGCGGGTGGCGGGGTGGCGTCGCCAGCCGTAATCGGGCAGCACGAGGGCCCGGAGGACCTGCAGGGTCTCGACCCGTTGTTTTCCGAGCCGTGCCTGGTCCAGCACTGCCGCGCTTGCTGCGAAGTCGGGATAGGGCAGGAAGGTCTGCATGCGGCCAGTGTGCCACATGTCCTAAGCCTGCTTCCTATCGCACAGTGCGGTAGCGTCCGGAATGCGTTCTGCTGTTCAGGTCGATAGCTTCGGCGTAGTAGGACACCAGTTGCTCGCACAGCACCGGCCAGGTGCGTCCCTGAACCGCTGAGTACGCGGCCCTGCCAAAGGCCCGGCGCTTGGTGTCATCACCCAGCAGGTCCATGACGCCGGCGTGCAACTGGTTCAGCTTTCCCGGTTCATACAGCCAGCCGGTCCGTGAGGAATCGACCAGGTCCAGCGGGCCGCCACGTCCGGTCGCCACCACAGGTACTCCGGAAGCCATGGCTTCCTGAATGGTCTGGCAGAACGTCTCCGATTCACCCGGATGCACGAAGACATCGAACGAGGCCATGATCCGAGCCAGTTCGTTCCCGGTCTGGAAGCCGGCAAAAACGGCTCCGGGCAGCTTCCGCCTCAGCGAATCCTTGGCCGGTCCTGACCCGACGATCACCAGTCGAGTGCCCGGGATGGCGTCCAGCCCTGCGAGGTCCTCCACCTGCTTCTCGGCAGCCAACCGGCCCACGTACCCGATGATCCGAGACCCCACCGGTGCCACCGAACGCCGCCACTGCCCGTCCCGCTTCGCCGGAGTGAAACGGGCGGTGTCCACCCCGCGGCGCCACAGCCGCAACCGGGGAATGCCGCGGTTCCCCAATTGCTCCAATGCGAACGACGACGGCGCCAGCGTCAGCGTGGAACCGGCGTGGATGTTCTCTACCCGCTGCCACAGCACGTTCTCCAGCCAGGGCACGCCGTAGCGGGAGGCGTAGGCGGGTATCTCCGTCTGGTAGACGGACACGGTCGTCAGTCCCAATTGGTTCGCGGCCTGAACCGCCCGCCACCCGAGCACAAAAGGGGAAGCGATATGGACGACGTCGGGTGCGAAGTCTGCGAGAATCCGGCGGACCCTTGCAACCGTTCCCGCGGCCAACCGCACGGTCGGGTAGCCCTTCAGCGGGAACGAAGGCAGGGGAATTACCGGGTAGCCCTCGACCGTCGCAAGGGATTTCTCGTCCGACCACGACGACGACGGCGCGATCACCAATACCTCGTCGCCCCGGCTGCGCAGGTGCTCCAGCACCTTCAACAGGGAGTGTGTAACCCCGTTCATGTGCGGAAGGAAAGATTCGGCAACCACTGCGACTCTCACGCCACAGATCCTGCCAGCGGCGTCTGTGCACCCGGCGAGCAGGAGGTTGCATCCCGGTGAACAGTGCCTTTAGTACGCGGTGTACTGCTCTCCGACGGGGAGCTCCAGGTCCAGCCGGTTGTCAGGGCCGGGCAGGGGACAGGCCCACGCTTCGTCGTAAGCACAGGAGGGGTTGTACGCGAAGTTCAGGTCAACGATCAGGCGCCCCTCGCGCTCGCCGAGATGTGCTCCCTTGACCGTGTCCAGCAGGTACCGCCCGCCGCCATAGCTTCCGCCGGCGCCGGACGAGCCGTCCCGGAGCGGCAGGAAGAGGCCGCCGCCGTAGGACTTCAACCGCCATAGCGCCAACGATCCGACGCCGTCCAACACCACGCTCCCCAGCCGGGCGAACGGCACTACGCCGTCAGTTCCGGTGGGAACCTCCATCAGCTGACCGGCGCCGTCGTCGTCGATCGCCGCCTCGAACCGGTAATCGGCGTTGTAGGCCGCCACTGTGAGGCCGGTGAACCGTGTGCGTGCCTCGGACGGAAGGGGCGACGCCGGATGGCTGGCGAACAGGCGGTCCCGCTCGGTGCGCCAGTGGGCGTGGGCGAGCGCCGGCGATCCGTCCGCTGCGGCGTCCCGAACCTCCCGGTACAGGGCGAACACCCGACGACGCCAGTCTGCCGTGTGCAGGGCCGTTGCTGCATGGTTCATGTTGCCACCCTAACGGTTGCCTCGGCGTACTGTATCTAGGGTGACGATTGCCCTTTTCCTGTTGGTCCTCGGCCTCATTCTGGTCGGTGCCGTTGCGCAGCGCATTGCGGGGCTGGGTTTCGCGCTACTCGTGTCCCCTTTCCTGGTGCTGATCCTCGGCCCGCACGAGGGCGTGCTGCTGATCAACATCTGCGGCGTGGTTTCCTCCGCGCTGATCGTTCCCCGGGTGTGGCGGGACATCGACTGGAGCATGTTCCGCTGGCTCACCGTCCCCGCCGTGTTCGGTTCCGTGCCCGGCTCGATTGCCGCCGCAGCCCTTCCCAGCGCTCCGCTCGCGGTGACCGTCGGCGCCGTAGTGCTTGTGGCGTTGACGCTCTCACTGGTGATGCAGCGCTCCTCGGTGGTGGTTACCGGCAACGTGCCCAAGGCGGTCGCGGGGATATCTGCGGGGCTCACCAACTCGATGGCCGGGGTCGGAGGGCCGGCCGTGAGCGCCTATGCGCTGCTGTCCCGCTGGCCGCAGCGGCCCTTCGCCGCCACTCTGCAGCCCTTCTTCGCCGTCATAGGAACGGTGACCGTCACTGTGAAGCTGCTGATCGATCCCACGCAGGTACCTCCGCTGGATGCCTGGATGTGGGTGGTGATTCCGCTGACCATTGTCGTGGGAATCTTCGCCGGCGAGCAGCTGGCCCGCTTCATCCGCGACCGGCACGCCCGTTTCGCGGTCATCATCATCGCGTTCCTGGGGGCGGCAACGGCGTTCGTGAACGGGATTCTCGACCTCGTCGGCTAGCGTCCGCGTGAGCCAGCTCGCCCGAGTCGTTGAGGGGCTCCCGCCCATCCCGGTGGCACCATTGAAGGGATGAGACTTCCCACCAAACCCCGAGCTGTGCCGATGCCCCTGTGGCTGCAGGGCGCGTTCGAACTGGGGCAGGCAGCGGTGGTCTCAGCGCTGGTCGTCGTGATTCCCCTGGCCGGTGTCTGGCTGACCGGCGGCTTCGCTGCCAGGGAGGCTCTGGGAACCCTTCGGCTTGCCTCCCAGGCGTGGCTCGTGATCCACGGAGTACCCCTGGAAATCACCCTGCCCGACGGCGGGACGGGCACCCTCTGGGTGGTCCCGCTCGCGCTCACACTTCTTCCGTTCCTGCTGGCGTGGCGCGCCGGGCGCAGGCTTGCCCGCGCCTCCTACACGGACCAGCTGTGGCAGGCGCTCCTCGGCGCACTCGTGGTGTACGCCGCGTTTGGGTTCGGTGCGGCCTTTCTAGCCGACGACGGCGCCACCTCGGCTTCACCTGCTGCCGGTGCTTCGGTGCCCCTCATCGCGGCAGGTCTCGGCATGATCATCGGTGCTTACCGGGAGGCGGGATCCTGGGGGAGGCTTATCGGGGTCGATCTCGCTGAATGGATCTCAACCACCAGCCAGCATTCCCGCTGGGCCGGCTCTTACGTATGGTCCGCGGTCAGGGCCTCGTTCCTGGCCGTTGTCGCCGCGCTCGGCTTGGCCGCTCTCCTGCTCGCTGTAACACTGGCAATTCACTGGGCCAGCATCGCAACCATCTACGAGCGGCTGGACGCGGGGATAGTTGGCGGGGCAGTGGTCACCATCGGTGAGTTGGGTTTCCTTCCGAACCTCGCCATCTGGACGCTCTCCTGGTCCTCCGGTGCGGGGTTTGCGCTTGGAACCGGCAGTTCCATTACGCCGCTGGCAACAACGGCTGGCCCGCTTCCGGCCGTCCCGATTCTCGGCGCCGTGCCGTCAGGAACGCTGGACTATGGAATGGCGGCCCTCGCGCTGCCGGTCGTGGCAGGGGTGCTCGCGGGTTTGTGGTTCTTCCGGGAAGGCGAGAACCATTTCGATGAGTGGCTGCAGCTGAAGGTGCGTGCGAGGTGGTTCACGGCAACGGCCTCCACGCTCACCCTCGGTGCCTTCATCGGCGTCATGGCAGGGCTGGGTGTTGCCGTGCTCGCATTGCTTTCCGGTGCGTCGGCGGGCATCGGGCGGTTCGTTGAGCTTGGACCGGACCCGATGTGGACGGGACTGTGGGTGGCCGCTGAGGTGGCTGTCGGCGTCGTCGTCGGTTATGCGGCAGGTCCGCTGCTGGAGCGCGAGAACGGGTAGATCCCTTCACGGGTGCTGCCGGATCTAAAGCGGCTACGGGTTGAGGAAGCCGTCAAGGTTGCGGAGGCCGTCGTCACACTCGCGCTGAGCCTGGCTTGTGAGGGCACGCGACGTGCAGTCCTCGTAGCGCTCGGTGACGGGCCAGAGCAGGATGGCCGCTCCGAGTCCGAGGGTCAGGAACAGCGACGCGACGAGGCCCACGGTCGTTGAAACCCGCAGCACCGCCGGAGCCTTCTGCTTCACCAACCCCACGAGTGCCAGGACGCCGACCGTGACTGATGCCAGGCCGAAGAGCAACCCCAACACCTTCCACGGAAGCGGGAAATTGGAAGCCAGCAGGGTGCCGAGGAGCAGGAGCATGAACACGCGGAGCAGCGTGCGGGTCGAATTGTTGCTGCTTTCCGGCTGCTTCGGCTGCTTCGGTGGGGCGGAGGGACCTGGCTGGGTCATGGGTTAACCCTAGGCGTTCCGCGGCGAAGTGCGCGCCCACTTCTGCTCCGGCCAATCCGGCGCTCAAGTCGGGGTCCTCGACCGATACCCACCCTGTTCGAGATCTCGCGGCTCTGCGTTCCGGATGCCGTGAAGTCGCGGCGTGTCGCAGTCCGACTCGCTCTTGCTGCCTCCAAAGCCGCGCGATTGGTGCACCCCAACCGGTGTGGAGCGCTGGCGCTCAAGTCGGGGCCCTCGACCAGTACCCTTGAAGCCATGCGCATAGTTGTCCTTGTTTCCGGGTCCGGGTCCAATCTGCAGGCCGTCATCGACGCAGTGCAGGATGGGGACCTACCCGTCGAGATCGCGGCGGTGGGGGCCGACCGTCCGGAAACCTATGGTGTGGAGCGCGCCGCAGCGGCAGGCATCCCAACCTTCGTGGTGGACTTCAAGTCCCATGCGAGCCGTGCCGAATGGAACGCCGAGCTCACCGCGCGCACGGCCGCCTTCGAACCCGATTACGTCATCTCCTCAGGGTTTATGCGCATCGTTGACCAGCGATTCCTTGACCGTTTCCCCAACCGGTACCTGAATACCCACCCGGCGCTGCTGCCCAGCTTCCCCGGAGCCCACGGTGTACGCGATGCCCTCGCCTACGGCGTGAAAATCACGGGCTGCACGGTGATGATCGCCGACGCGGGCATCGATACCGGACCCATCCTCGCCCAGGCTGCAGTGCCCGTGCTGGAGGGCGACACCGAGGAAACCCTCCACGAACGCATCAAGGTCCAGGAGCGGCTGCTCCTCATCGAAACCCTTCGCGAGCTGGCCCTCACCCCATCCACTCAGCAGCAGCGGTAGCGTCCCTTGCGGGTCGCCCGTTCCGGGCTGAATATGTTGTTGTGGTCACCTGTTGACTCCGTCTTTTCTATGGTTCGTTGAGGCCGTTCAGCAGCCGGGGGCAGGGATCACGTTGTGGGCCGTTCACTGTTGCCGCCGGGGTTTGGCGAGCACGAGGACTAGATTTTCTGGTGTTCCGTGTGGTCCCGCAGGCGGCCACCTTATCCATCCGGCGCAAGCAATAGGGAGGGATCAGGTCATGTTGGCTGAAGCCCGGGACGAGGAAGAGATTATTGAAAGGGTCGCGGCCCTGGACATCGGCAAGGCGGAGGTGGTGTGCTGCGTCCGTCTGCCCGCGCCGGGCGGGACGCGGAAGCGGCTGCAGGAGGTGTCGACGCATTCCACGATGAGCGGTTCGTTGGCGGAACTGGCTAACCATCTGGTTGGCCTGGGAGTCGAGCGGGTGGTGATGGAAGCCACCAGCGATTATTGGAAACCGGTGTTCTACCTGTTCGAGGCGCACGGGCTCCAGCCTTGGTTGGTGAACGCACGCGACGTTAAGCACCTGCCCGGCCGGCCGAAGACCGATAAGCTCGACGCGGTCTGGTTGTGCAAGGTCGCCGAGCGGCAGATGCTGCGGCCGAGCTTCGTTCCGCCGTACCCGATCCGCCGGCTGCGGGATCTGACCCGGTACCGGGTCGACCTGGTCGGAGTGCGCACGGCGGAGGAGAACAGGGTGGAGAAGCTCCTGGAGGATGCCTGCATCAAACTCTCCGTCGTGGCTGCGGGTATCTTCGGGGTCTCCGGCAGGGAGATGATGGCAGCACTGGTCGCCGGTGAGCGAAACCCGCAAACGCTGGCTCAGATGGCGCGGTCGCGGATGCGGGCCAAGATGGGCCTGCTCGAGGAGGCGTTCGCCGGGCGCTTCGATGACCACCACCGGTTCCTGCTGGAGCGGGTGCTGGACCGCGTCGATGCCGCCGAGGCCGATATCGCCGCCTTGGACGCGCAGATCGAGGCCGAACTTGCCCCTTTCGCGGACGCGGCGGCACGCCTTGAGGAGATCCCGGGCATCGGAGCCATGGCCGCCGCGGCCATTATCGCCGAGATCGGGGTGAATATGACCCGCTTCCCGACCGCGGCGCACCTGTGCTCATGGGCTAAATTCGCTCCCGGGATCAACACCTCCGCAGGCAAGACCAAGGGAAACGCCTCTTCCGGGAAAGGCAACCGCTATCTCGCCAGATCCCTCGGGCAGGCTGCCGTGAACGCCGGCAAAACACAGACCTTCCTGGGTGAGCGTTACCGGCGGATCGCCAGGCGACGGGGAAACAAACGCGCCGTCGTCGCCGTCGGACGCTCCATCCTGACCATTATCTGGCACGTCTTGAACGACCCCAACATACGATTCAACGACCTCGGCGTGGATTACTACGCTTGCCACACCAACCCCGAGACCAGCAAACGCAACCACGTCCGCCAGCTCGAAGCCTTGGGCTTCAACGTCACCCTCACACCCGCCGCCTGAATCAACAACCACCTCATCCGCCCGGCGACAGCAGCCGGCCGCGTCTCACCGTGACCACCGATCCACACATGTCACCTCATTTTCGGACTAGAAATAGCTAGGTTCCCCGTCGCAGCCAGTCATTTCTGCTGACTCGTTGCACCTATTCGACAGTAATCACGTTGGTCCGGTGGTCGTAGCTGAGGGTGACCGGGCCGCCGTCGTGCGTTAACGGGATATTCGCACCGCCCGGCGCTCCTCCCGCGCCATAATTCACGTCCCAGGTTCCGTTGAGGGCGGCCTTGAACTCGTAATCGCCGGCAGGGACGTCGACGTTGAGCCGCCAGATCCCATCCGCGGGGTCGAGAGTCAACTGTGCTGCGCCGCATGCAGGCATCCAGTCCTCGGCGCAACCGATCTCCGTGTTGAAGCTGCCAGGCGCTGAAACGGCGTCCGGTTGCTCAAAGCTCTCGCCGACCGTCACAGTGCGTACCTCGCTGTAGATACCGCCCAGCTCCGCGCGGTATCTGATCTCCGTCCCGTCGGGGATGCCCGCGATGTCGTCGAAGGCGGTATAGGCGGGGGAGGAGGTGTCGGTCCCGATCCCGGTCCAGGGACCGCCGTCGATGCTTCGTTCGAGCGTGACCTCATGCGTGGCCTTCTCCGGCTCCGCAACCGCGCGGACCTCCACGGTTCCCTGCACTGAAGCGTTCTCCTGGGGAGATTCAAGGCGTACGACGGCGGCAGGCACCTCCGCCTCGACAACAGGGCTTGCCGCGGTGTGCCGCTTGTTGTCCAGTACCACGGCCCGATACTCCAGGTCTGTTCCGGGGTCGAGCGCCGCGACGTCGTGGAGTACGCGGTACGGCGCATTGTCGTCGGTGCCAATGGGTGTCCACGTGCCGCCGTCCGGCCGTGCCTCGAAGGTGACCTGGTAGAACGAGGAGCCATCGACGTCGGCCTGGACCAGCATCCGCCCGTTGTCCGCCTCAGCCGGTGTGGGCGTATCGAGCGCGATTGCGGGCGCGGCCTTCGAACCGGGGATGCGGCTGACGCCCTCGTACACCACTGCCGAAAGCGGGGGCACGGTCACCTCCAGGGTGCCGTTGCGTTGGCTCTTGAGCTGGCGATCGCCGTCGCCGTACACCTTCTTGAACGGACGCCCAGGCAGGTAGGTGGGGATGCTGGCGGTCTGCTCCTCGGTGCTGTTGTTGAGTGCCACCACATACTCACGCTGCCTGCGCGTATCTATCCGCGAGAAGGCGTAGATTCCCGCACCTTCGGCGGCATACCGGTGTTGGTGTGCGCCGTCGCGGAGGGCGGGGTGGTCCTCCGTCGTCTCTGCGAGCTCCTGGATCTTCCGGTACAGCGGGTGGCTGGTGTCAAAGTTGTCCTCGGCGTGCGTGGACGAAGTTCCCAGCAGGTCGTCATCGAGGTACTCCGGCACCTGGCTCGCGAATAGTGTCTGGCGGGCGTCCTGGTCGCCTCCCGGGCCGGTGAAGCCCTGCTCGTCACCGTAGTAGATCACCGGGTTGCCGCGGGAGAAGTACATGAGCTCGTGGGCCAGGCCGTCGCGGGCAAGCAGCTCGGATTCCGGTGCACCGGGGTTATCAGCGGCGATAAACCCGCCGATTCGCCCCATGTCGTGGTTCCCGAGGAACGTGGGCAGGCTATAGGCGTTCGAATCCGCGTCGGTGTACCAGTCATCTGCGAGGAAGAAATCCTCCAGAGTGCCGGCGTCGGCGCTGCGCGACGCGAATCCGCGGGCTGCATCCTGGAACGGGAAGTCCAGCACCGCCTGCATCGAATTGCGGGTGGTGTACTGGGAAGTGAAGTCCTTGGTGGTGTCGAAGACCTCGCCGAACATGAAGAACTCGTCCTTGCCCTGTTCGCGGGCGAATGCCAGGACGTCAGGCCCGAACTCCTGCCAGAACTCGTCATTGACATGCTTCATGGTGTCGATGCGGAATCCGTCCACGCCGAAGTCCGCGATCCACGTCTGGTAGATCTCCTTCATGCCGTCCACCACGGTGGGGTGTTCGGTGAAGAGGTCATCAAGCCCGAAGAAGTCACCGTAATAGGAATCCTCGCCCGCGAAGGTTGTATCGCCACGGTTGTGGTAGAGCGAGGGATCGTTGAGCCAGGCCGGCACCTTGAGGTTCTCCTCGCCGGCTTCGAGTATGGGTGTGTATGGGAAGGACTCTTCGCTGTCGAGCTCCGGGAAGTCCTCGCTCCCGGCAACATCACGGTCATCGAACTCTTCGCCCGCGGCAGTCCGGTAGGGCTCCCGATCCTTGGCGATGTACGGCATCCGGGCTCCCTCCTCGTAGCCGATGACGTCCGCTGTGTGGTTGGTGATGATGTCGAAGTACACCTTCATGCCCCGCGAGTGGGCCTCATCGATGAGCGCCTTCAGATCTGCGTTGCTGCCCAGATGCGGGTCAATCTGCGTGAAATCGGTGATCCAGTAGCCGTGGTAGCCGGCCGAAGCGTCTGCGGTTTGCACCGCCTTGTTCTTGAAACTCGGCGTCAGCCAGATAGAGGTGGTCCCCAGCCCCTCGATGTAGTCCATTCGCTCCAGCAGGCCCTGGAGGTCACCGCCGTTATAGAACCCTTTACGGGTGGGGTCGAAGCCGGAGACCATCGGATCCGGGCCCAGCCCGCCGTCGTCGTTCGCGGTGGTCCCGTTCTCGAAGCGGTCGGCCATCACGAAGTAGAAATTCTCGTCCGTCACCGGTGCGCGCAACGAAGAGAGGGCCGTTGGTCCGTCAGGTCCCGGTTTGGGTTTGGCCTGCGCTGGAAGGGCGGATCCTGTCGCTGCAAGAACAGCAGCAAGAACGACGACGGCGGCGTTGCGCACCAGCATTGAGACCTCCGGGAGAGTGGATCACCTTAGCGTGTCCCAGCTCACATGGGCTGTCAACTAAAGTGCGGCGCCACGGGTTTCGGGTGCCTTCAGGGCCATCCACAGCACCGCGAGCAGTACCAGCAGCCCAGTTGCCGCGAAGGTCAACGGCAGCCCCAGATACGGCCAGAGCAGCGAGCCGAAGATCAGTGGAACCAGGCCGGCACCGACACGGGAAACCGTTGACGCCCAACCGAATCCCGAACCCCGCAGCTCTGTGGGATAGAGCTCCGACACATAGGTGTAGAGAACCGGGATGGCCACCTGAATGGTGAAGCCGAACGCCAGCAGCCAGAACGTCGCAACAACGGGCAACTCCACGTTGAGGGCGAAGATCACCAGAACGACGGCGGACAGCGGGCCGGACACGGCAAGAATCCACTTTCGCCCCACACGTTCCACCAACAGGGCAGCGGCCACGACGCCAAGGAAACCAATGCCAGTCATACCGGCTGTTGTCAGGAAGGCGACCGACTGCCGGAACCCCGCGGTGATCAGGATCTGGGGCATCCAGGTCAGGGCGCCGTAGTAGACGAGGAGGATGGTCAGGAAGAGACCCCAGGCGGCCAGGGTGATGCGCCAGTTGAACCGCCACAGCGCCGTGAACTGCCCGGTCAGGCCACCGAGCGTGAGCCGAGGGTCGTCACCGGCTTCGGGCAGCCGCCATCGCCGTGCGGTTCCACCCGTGCTCGTAACCAGTTGGTTGATCACGGCCTTCGCCTCGTCAGTTCGTCCACGCTGGACCAGATAGAGGGGCGACTCAGGGACCGACCGCCGCACCCAGAAGACAAGCAATGCCGGAAGCACCATCACCAGCATGAGGTAACGCCAGTCGCCGAAGGCGGCGATGAGTAACGCTGAGACCACACCGCACAGGGCTGCGCCGATGGGCCACCACCCATCCATGGCGGTGAGAACGCGGCCGCGGTGCTTCCTCGGTGTGAACTCGCCGACCAGGGCGTAATCGACCGGGATACAGCCGCCCAGGCCGAAGCCGGCGAGGAACCGGAAGATGCAGAACCAGATGAGGTCCCCGGAGAGTGCGCCCAGCACGGTGAACAGGGAAAAGATCAGCAGCGTAGCCGTGAACGCCTTCTTGCGGCCGATGATGTCGGCGATCGACCCCCACGCAAAAGCGCCCACCGCCATGCCGATCAGATTGGACGTGCCCACCCAGGCAGCCTGCCCCGGCGTCAGGCCCCACTCATCCGAAAGCAACGGAATGAGGTAGCCGTTGAGTGTGACGTCCCAGGCGTCGAACATGAAGCCGAGCCCGCCGATCAGGAAAATCCTGCCCTGCACACGCCAGCGCCACGGCAGATCCTGGACAACCTGGTCGCCGGTGGGAAGTTCGGTGTGGGTGCTCACAAGGGCTCTCTCGCATGGGATCCAACTTTTCGAACACCATACCGCCGCGCACGGACAGTCTTGCTTCGTAACCCGTCTGCCCGGCTGAAAGAGAGCAGCAAGCAGTGTTTTAGACTTGGAACGATCCCACTGCACTCATTCCCTGGAGACCTGCGTGACTTTGACCAACCTTGACCGCGTTCCCATCCGCCGCGCACTGATTTCCGTTTACGACAAGACGGGGCTGGAGGAACTCGCACGGGGGTTGCATTCCGCCGGCGTGCGGATTGTGTCGACCGGGTCCACGGCCAGGAAGATTGCGGCCGCCGGAATCCCGGTGCAGGAAGTCGAGGACGTGACAGGCTCGCCCGAGATGCTGGACGGACGCGTCAAGACCCTCCACCCGCGCGTGCACGGCGGGATACTTGCCGATCGGCGGGTGCCGGCCCACATGGATACGCTTGCGCAGATGGAGATTGAGGCCTTTGACCTGGTGGTGGTGAATCTCTATCCGTTCGTTCACACAGTCAAGTCCGGAGCAGGACAGGACGACGTCGTCGAGCAGATCGACATCGGTGGTCCCGCGATGGTCCGCTCGGCCGCGAAAAACCACGCCGCCGTCGCCATCGTGGTTGATCCCGCGAACTACGGCAGTGTTGTGCAGGCCGCCAGTGAGGGCGGGTTCGATCTGAAGACGCGCCAGCGGCTCGCGGCCCGTGCCTTTGCGCACACAGCGTCCTATGACAATGCGGTGGCCACCTGGACAGCGAGTCAGTTCCTCGACGAAGACGGCGACGGCGTTGTGGACTGGCCCGCCTACGCCGGTCTGGCGCTCGAGCGCTCCGAGGTGCTGCGCTACGGCGAGAACCCGCACCAGCAGGCCGCGCTCTACGTGGACAAGGCCGCTCCGGTGGGAATCGCGCAGGCCGATCAGCTGCACGGCAAGGCGATGAGCTACAACAACTTCGTGGACGCGGACGCCGCCCTGCGTGCCGCTTTCGACTTCACAGAACCCGCCGTCGCCGTCATCAAGCATGCGAACCCCTGCGGTGTTGCCGTCGGCTCCGCAGACGCAGCGGATCCAATCGCCGACGCCCACGCCAAAGCGCATGCCTGTGACCCGGTATCAGCCTTCGGCGGGGTGATTGCGGCCAACCGGACGGTCACGGCAGGCATGGCCCGGACCGTGAAGGACATCTTCACCGAGGTTGTCATCGCCCCGGGGTTCGAGCCGGATGCGGTGGAGATCCTCTCGCAGAAGAAGAACATCCGCCTTCTCGCCCTTCCTGAAGGCTATGACCGGTACCCGACGGAAATCCGGCAGGTCTCCGGCGGAGTCCTCCTTCAGGTCAGCGACACCGTGCAGGCCGATGGCGACAATCCGGAGAACTGGATCCTCGCCGCGGGCGAGCCGGCCGATGAGGCAACCCTCGCCGATCTCGCCTTCGCCTGGACCGCGTGCCGTGCCGCGAAGTCCAACGCAATCCTGCTCGCCCGGGACGGTGCCGCCGTCGGCGTCGGAATGGGACAGGTCAACCGGCTCGATTCCTGCCGTCTCGCAGTGGAGCGGGCCAACACGCTCGCAGGTGTTGGCGAGGAGCGCGCGCGTGGCGCCGTGGCGGCGTCGGACGCGTTCTTCCCCTTCGCAGACGGCCTGCAGATCCTGATCGACGCCGGTGTCCGCGCCGTCGTCCAGCCCGGCGGTTCGGTGCGCGACCAGGAGGTCATCGATGCCGCGACGGCCGCCGGTATCACCATGTACTTCACCGGGGCACGCCACTTCTTTCACTAAACCGGTACGTTAGACACGTTGAAGCACCAACATAATTCAGCACATAAAGACCCTCAGGGAGACGCCTAACAATGGCCAGAATCATCTATACCCACACCGACGAAGCGCCCATGCTGGCCACGTACTCGTTCCTGCCGATCATCGAAGCGTACGCTTCGACGGCGGGTGTGGAGGTGGAAACCCGCGACATCTCACTGGCCGGGCGCATCATCTCGAACTTCAGTGATTATCTGACCGAGGAACAGCGCATCGGCGACGCCTTGGCCGAACTGGGGGAGCTGGCCACAAAGCCGGAGGCCAACATCATCAAGCTGCCCAACATCAGCGCCTCGGTGCCGCAGCTGAAGGCCGCCATCACCGAGCTCCAGGGCCAGGGCTACGCGCTCCCGGACTACCCGGACAGCCCCTCGAGCGACGAGGAAGTGGATGTCCGTGCACGGTATGACAAGATCAAGGGCTCAGCCGTGAACCCTGTGCTGCGTGAGGGCAACTCCGACCGCCGCGCACCCCAGTCGGTGAAGAACTACGCCCGTAAGAACCCGCACACCATGGGTACCTGGTCCGCGGACTCCAAGACCAACGTCGCAACTATGAGCGACGGCGACTTCCGTTCCAACGAGTTGTCCGTGGTGATGAAGGCGGACAGTTCCCTCACCATTCAGCACGTCGCTGAAGACGGCACTGCAACGGTTCTGAAGAAGGCTTTCGGTGTGCTCGCCGGTGAAGTGATCGACGGAACCGTGATGCGCGCGGCAGCGCTCGATCAGTTCCTCGCCGAGCACGTTCAGCTTGCGAAGAACGACGGCGTGCTGTTCTCCGCACACCTGAAGGCAACGATGATGAAGGTCTCGGACCCGATCATCTTCGGCCACATCGTCCGCGCGTTCCTGCCCGAGGTTTTCGCCTCTTACGGCGAGCAGCTCGAGGCTGCAGGCCTTAGCCCGAACAACGGCCTCGGCTCCATCCTGAGCGGGCTGGACAAGCTTCCCGAGGACGTGCGCGGTGAGGTTGAGGCCGCCATCCGCAAGGGGCTCGACGACGGCCCGGCCCTGGCGATGGTCGATTCAGACAAGGGCATCACCAACCTGCACGTGCCCAGCGACGTGATTGTCGACGCCTCCATGCCGGCCATGATCCGCACCTCCGGCCACATGTGGGGCCCGGACGGTCAGGAAGCGGATACCCTCGCAGTCCTGCCGGACAGTTCCTATGCCGGCATCTACCAGGTGGTGCTTGATGACTGCCGCGCCAATGGCGCCTTCGATCCAACCACCATGGGTACCGTTCCGAACGTAGGCCTCATGGCGCAGGCCGCGGAGGAATACGGTAGCCACAACAAGACCTTCGAGATCGAGACCGCCGGTTCGGTCCAGATTCTCGACGGATCAGGCGCAGTGCTGATCGAGCACGAGGTGCAGCCGGGCGACATCTGGCGTGCCTGCCAGACCAAGGACGTTGCCATCCGCGACTGGGTGAAGCTGGCCGTTACCCGCGCCCGCGCCTCCGCTACGCCCGCCGTCTTCTGGCTTGACGAGGACCGCGCTCATGATGCCAACCTCATTGCCAAGGTTCGCGAGTACCTGTTGGACCATGACACGGAGGGACTCCAGCTCGAGATCCTCTCGCCCGTCAAGGCCACCGCCTTCACCCTGGAGCGCATCCGCAAGGGCGAGGACACCATCTCCGTCACCGGAAACGTATTGCGCGACTATCTCACGGACTTGTTCCCCATCCTTGAGCTGGGCACCAGCGCCAAGATGCTGTCCATCGTTCCGTTGATCAACGGTGGCGGCCTGTTCGAGACCGGCGCCGGTGGATCGGCTCCCAAGCACGTGCAGCAGCTGGTCCGCGAGAACCACCTGCGCTGGGACAGCCTGGGTGAGTTCCTCGCCCTCGCCGTGAGCTTCGAGCATCTCGCCACCTCCACCGGCAACGCGAGGGCGCAGATTCTGGCGGACACGCTTGACCGCGCTACCGCCACCTTCCTCCTGGAGAACAAATCGCCCAGCCGTAAGGCCGGCGAACTGGATAACCGCGGCAGCCACTTCTACCTTGCACAGTTCTGGGCAAAGGAGCTGGCCGAGCAGACCGAGGACGCAGAACTGGCAGCTGCGTTCTCCGCCGTCGCGAAGGAACTCACCTCGAACGAAGAAACCATCGTTTCCGAGCTGCTTGCAGTCCAGGGATCACCGGTGGACATAGGTGGCTACTACCGCCCCGACATTGAGAAGGTCGTTTCGGTGATGCGTCCTTCCGCAAAGCTCAACGAGGTTCTGTCCTCGCTTAGCTGATCATCTGCTTTTGAAAGGCCCCGGACTCGCGCAATTCCCCGCGTGAATCCGGGGCTTCTCGCTTGGGCGGGAAAGTTTTTCAGGAGTTAGCCCATCCAAGTGACTATTTACACCGAATTGGGAGCATGCGTTCCTTAATTTCTGGGGAAGCGATCCACAGGGGGTGGTGACAGATGGAACGGCACATTCGCCGAGCTGCCGCTGCCGCCCTGCGCATTTCACTTCTCGGCGGCTGCGGAGCCGTGAGTTTCCTGGCGCTTTCCGCCGCTACAGCAACAGCCGACGACGGCGCCAACGGCCTGTCCGGCGCCCTCACCTCCGTGGTCGAGTCAGTTGCGACTCCCACTGAAGCTGTGTTGGAAGAAGTCGGATCGGCAATGAAGCCGGCGGTTGAAGCGGTGGCGCCGTCGTCGTCGGCTGCTCCGTCAGTGTCCGACATCGTCAGTAACGTACCCGAGCTCATCGGTGAAGTGAGCGTTGCCGAGACAGTTGCACCGGTCACCTCCGTAGTTGATTCGGTGGTGTCCCAGGTTCCGGTGGTCAACCGGGTGGTTCCCGAGGGGACAACTTCACGCGTCACGCAGCCGGTTCTTGAAACGGTGGATGCAACCGTGGCACCAGTGCTTCCGCCGGTTCAGCGGATTCTCACTCCCGTTGTCGATGCCGTAGATCCGGTGATCGAGACAGTGGATCCGGTGGTCGATGTTGTTGAACATGTGGTGACGCCGGTCGTGGATCCTGTTGTGGAAGTCGTGGATCCGGTCGTTGATGTGGTTGAGCCTGTCTCGGATCCTCTTGCACCGGCGGCGCCGGCACCCGATGTTGTCGAACCTGTTGTTCCCGAGGGCGCACCAGTGGCTTCCGAAGTTGATAACGAGCCGACAATGCTTGCTGACTCCAGCAGCGTTTCAGAAGTTTCTGTCACGAAGACATCGGTTGCTGCTGACGATCGTCCGGCGGGTGGGCGCGTAGGTCCGTCGAGCATCACCGTTGGTGGCCCGCCGGTCGACCAGACGTCGTCGTCGATATTTGCCTCCGGTGCCGAGTTTGTTGTTCAGGAAGCTCCTTCGTTGACGCTTTCGGACGTCCAGCCAGCCGCCTCGCCAACGGGTTCGCCGATGGTCAGTTCCGGCACCGGTTCTGCCTCCGCTGGATCTGCTGGGCCAGGCGGCGTTGGTGCTGCTGACATGCCATCCTCATTCGATCCTGCATTTTCGTCGACGGACCCCGGACAGTCCCGCAATTCCGCGGCACTGCCCCAGGGGCCAACTTTCGATCCCGGCTCAACTCCCGATTGATGAGCTCATCGCTGCCCTCCATGCGGTAGCAGACGAGCTTCTGTGGCGCTCGAAGCGCCACGTCAAACATCAATTCAGGAGAAAGCATCATGCAAACGTACATACAACGAGGGATCAAAGTATTCCTGCTAGCCGGGGGAATTCTGGTCCTTGGCGCTGGGGCGGCGTCCGCCGCGGAACCCGGCACAGAAGTACTGGGCGGCGTAAGTGCGCCAGTAAGTGTCAGCGGTAACGCCGTTTCGGTGATTGGGGACGCTTCCTCTGAGGGGTCGACGTCGTCATCGGATGCGGAAGTAGCCGCTGGCAGCGAGGCATCGTCCGGCGAAGACGACTCCCTGCTTGGCGGTGTGACGGCTGTGGTTGAGGCTGTGGCGCCCGTGAATGTCAGCGGTAACGCGGTTTCGGTGATTGGTGATTCCTCGACTGAGGGCTCGGATGCGGCTGCTGGTGGTTCTACCTCTGGCGGTGGCGGTGTTGCCGGTTCGGAATCCGGTGGTTCGGATGACGGTCTGGTCGGTGATGTGACGGCTGTGATTGAGGCTGTGGCGCCGGTGAATGTCAGCGGTAATGCGGTGTCGGTGGTTGGGGATTCGTCGACTGAGGGCTCGGATGCGGCGGCTGGCGGTTCGATCTCAGGTGGTGCTGTTGTCGGTTCGGAATCCGGTGGTTCGGATGATTCGCTGCTTGGCGGTGTGACGGCTGTGGTTGAGGCTGTGGCGCCGGTGAATGTTGGCGGTAACGCGGTTTCGGTGATTGGTGATTCCTCGACTGACGGTCCGGATGCGGCGGCTGGTGGTTCTACTTCCGGTGGTGCTGTTGCCGGTTCGGAATCCGGCGGTTCGGATGGTTCGCTGATCGGTGATGTGACGGCTGTGGTTGAGGCTGTGGCGCCGGTGAATGTTGGCGGGAACGCGGTTTCGGTGATTGGTGATTCCTCGACTGAGGGCTCGGATGCGGCTGCTGGTGGTTCTACCTCTGGCGGTGGCGGTGTTGCCGGTTCGGAATCCGGTGGTTCGGATGATTCGCTGGTCGGTGATGTGACGGTTGTGGTTGAGGCTGTGGCGCCGGTGAATGTTGGCGGGAACGCGGTTTCGGTGATTGGTGATTCCTCGACTGACGGTTCGGATGCGGCGGCTGGTGGTGCAACCTCCGGTGGTGCCGACAGCAGTTCGGAAGGCAGCGCCGATGACGGTTTGCTCGGGGACATCGGACTTGATCTCGGCGCTATCGCACCTGTCAATGTTGGGTGCAATGCCGTGTCGGTGATTGGCGACAGCTCATCTTCGAACTGCGAATCAGCGGCAACTGCCAATGGTGGCTCGTCGGGAAGTAATGACGGTGACTCTGCTGGCGGTGGTTCGGATGATTCCCTCGTGGGGGACGTCATCGGGGACGTTGACGCTGTTATCCCCGTGAACGTTGGGTGCAATGCCGTGTCGGTGATTGGCGACAGCTCATCTTCGAACTGCGAATCAGCGGCAACTGCTGAGAATGGTTCATCTGACGGAACCGAGGGCACTGTCGACGACGGATTGCTTGGGGACATCGGTGTGGATCTCGGCGCAATTATTCCCATCAACATTGGGTGCAATGCCGTGTCGGTGATTGGCGACAGCTCCACCTCCGATTGCGGTTCAGCTGCAGGAAACCCGACGGATCCGACGGACCCAACCGATCCCACGGATCCGACGGACCCCACGGACCCTACTGACCCTACGGATCCCACGGACCCAACGGATCCAACGGATCCAACGGATCCAACGGATCCAACGGATCCCACGGACCCCACTAATCCGACGGACCCAACCGATCCCCAGGGACCGACCACGGGTGATGACGGCAACGGGACTGACGGCCCGGCTACGGGTGATGACGGCAACGGGACGCCCGGTGCCGGAACCGACAACGGCAACGGCAACGGCACCGACTCCAGGATTGTGCTGGCCAGCGCAGGCGTCACGGCCGGCGCAGGCGTCGCGGACCGCGCCGTAACGAACGCAACGAACGCTGCGGGCACAGCGGCCCGCGGCGGTCTCGCTCAGACCGGCGTCGATTCGTCGCTGTTGCTTCTGATGTCAGGCCTGCTCGTCGTAGGCGGCGTTGCTCTGGTCTCACGCCGGGTTCGCACCGCGCGGATCTAATGGCGAAGGCAAGTTGGCCGGAGCAGATCGAGCTCCGGCCAACTTACTGCGCCAGAAGCCGCCGTCTATTAAGAGGCCGAGCACGGAGCCAAACCGAACCTTAGGTGCCTGGCGTAACAATTCCTGACTGAGTAAGTTGCGCGGAAATGTTCGTGTTACTGCTTGAACCATGGATTCGCAACGCCCCGCTGTGTCGTCAGAGGAACGCAACGCCCGCATAGCCGTCACCCTATTTCCGCTGCTGGTTCTGGGCGGAGGCGCGGTAGCTCTGCTGATGCCAACGGCGTTCACAGGATTGGCTCCCGCAATCAACCCACTGCTGGGCGTCATCATGTTCGGGATGGGCCTGACGCTTACTCCGCCGGATTTCGCACTGATTGCCAGGCGACCTATCCCGGTGGTGATTGGCGTCGTCGCTCAGTTCCTCGTGATGCCGCTGCTGGGACTCCTGGTCGCCTCCGTCCTCGGACTTCCTGCCGCGCTGGCGGCCGGTGTGATTCTGGTCGGCTGCTGCCCTGGCGGCACGGCGTCGAACGTTGTGTCCTATCTCGCGAAGGGTGATGTGGCACTGTCCGTCGCGATGACAACCGTGTCGACGCTGCTGGCTCCGATATTCACGCCGCTGCTGACCCTTTGGCTAGCCGGACAATACCTCCCGGTCGACGCCGGCTCCATGGCATGGTCCATCGTGCAGATTGTGCTGATCCCCGTTGCGCTCGGCCTGGCCGCGCGCCTGCTCCTTCCACGGCTCGTGGCGGCGGCACTGCCTGTCTTGCCCTGGATCTCGGTCTCAGCCATCACGCTCGTGGTCATGGCGGTAGTAGGTCTGAGCGCGGACGCCATCTTCTCCGCAGGCCTTCTAGTACTCCTCGCGGTGATCCTCCACAACGGGCTCGGCTATGCGCTCGGGTATACCGCGGCCCGGCTGTTCAAGCTCCCTGTTCCAGCCCGCCGCACAACTGCCGTCGAGGTCGGAATGCAGAACTCGGGCCTGGCCGCGGGGCTGGCACGCACGCACATGACACCGGAATCGGCTCTTCCGGCAGCCATCTTCTCGGTGTGGCACAACGTCTCCGGTGCGCTGCTGGCAGCATACTGGCGCCGCCGGGGCCCGGCTGACGAGGTGCAGCCAGCACACGAAGCGGGCGTCGCCAGCTGAGGCGATCGGCGCCCGCTCGTGCGGTTCGCCCGCTTACCGGTTGTCGTTGGCGTAGCGAACGCCGAGCTGTGCCCTGACGCCGTCGAACATGCGCATGGTGTCGAGGGTGTGCTGCAGTGGCATGGTGGGGCTCTCCAGGAGTCCTGACTGGATGCAGCGCGTGGTCTCGCGCAGCTCGTACGCGTACCCGTTGCCTACCCGTTCGAACTCCTCCACCCGTGATTCCCCTTTGAAGGCCTGAATGACGAGTTCCCGCGGGTTATGAAGCGGAGACGATGTCCGCAGCCACCCCCTGCTGCCGGCGACAGTGGCCTGGCTGGGGCCGGAAGCCACCAATGACGACGACAGCTGGGCCTGCGCCCCGCTCGCGTAAGTGAGGGTGAGCGCATTTTGTGCGTCGACGCCGTCGTCGTTCAGTGTGGCTTCCGCGGAGACTGACGTCGGGAAGCCCAAGGCGCCAAGTGCCCATGTCGTCGGGTAGATGGTGAGGTCGAGGAGGGCGCCGCCGCCTGCCAGCGGGTCCCACAGGCGGGCGGCCGGGTCATAGGTCGAGGGGAAGCCGAGGTCGGCCTGTACCCAGCCGATTTCTCCGAGTTCGCCGGAGTGAATGATTTCCCAGGCACGGTTGAGGCTCGGCAGGAAGCGCGACCAGACCGCCTCCATGAGGAACAGGCCCTTCTCACGCGCCAGGTCGATGAGTTCTTCAGCCTCTCGCGCGTTGACGGTGAAGGCCTTCTCACAGAGCACATGCTTACCCGCCGTCAACGCAGCCTTGCACACCTCGAAGTGCTGCCCGTGCGGGGTGGCTACGTACACCACGTCCACCTCCGGGTCCTGGGCGAGGAGAGCTCGAAGCCGCGGGCGCCGCCGTCGTCGTAATGGGCGGTCTTGAAGCCGTGAGCTTCCGCGAAAGCACGCGCCCGTTCTTCACTGCGGGAACTGACCGCCTGCAGTACGGCGTCCTCGAGCTGCGCCAGATCCTCTGTCACCGATCGCGCAATGCCGCCGGTCGCTACAACGCCCCACCGCAACGGTTCTCCGGTGGCGGTGAGAGGGGAGGGCGCACCGGGCTCGGCGCATGGCGGCACAGGGAAGCGGATGTCAGTTGTCATCTCCTCATACTTCCCAATGCTTCCGGTCGCGTCCACCCGTTACGTCGCGCGAACCGTCGCCGCAGACCTCCTCCGCAGCACCAGCGGCAGCACGCTCAGGAAGCACAGCACCGTCATCGCGAGAATCAGCATGCGGTAATCGATGATGCTCAGCAGCGCTGCCGCGAGAACGGATGCGCCCACTTGCGGGACGTTGATCATCATGTTGGTGGCAGCGGAGGTGCGTCCCTGCATCGCGGGCGGGGTTTCCTGCTGGCGCAGGGTAACGAAGGCGATGATCGCCCACGGAACGCCGATACCCAGCAACACCGTTGAGCCAAGAACCACGCCGAGCACGGGCACGCCGGAGCCGAGGACCGCCACGCTGAGCAGCAGGATCCCGACGACGATCGTCCGTCGGATGCCCAGCCGCCGGATGACCATGCTCGCGGTAAGCCCGCCAACTACTGACATCAGGCCCTGGCAGCTGATGAGCACGCTGAGGAACTCCGGCGGCATGCCAAGGCCCTGTTCGGTGGTTGCGAAGATGGTGACGTTCAGGACGCCGGTCGCTCCGACGGCGATGACCAGCGTCAGCAGAGCCGGGCGGAGCAGTGCGTGCGCGAACAGGAACCGGAAACCTGCGGTGCTGGTTCCCCAGAAGGACTCCAGCCCGCGCTCGTGCACCGATTCGGCGACCCGCAGCCTACTGAGTACGGCTGCGGCAACGAGGAACGACACACAGGTCATCCCCACCACCCAGTCCATTCCCCAGAGCCCCAGGATCCCCGCACCAATCAGCGGCGACACAATACGCAGCCCCTGATCGATGCTGCTGAGCATCCCGTTGGCGGGGGCGAGCATGCGGTCCGGCACCAGGTCCCGCAGCACACCGGATTGGGCCGCCGCGGTCACATAGGACGCGTTCGCGTAGACAAAGATCACCACGTAGATCAGCCAGAGGTGGTCTGCGGAGCGCACCAGCAGCAGGGCCAGTACGACGACGGCGGCAGCCACGTTGGTCACGGCCAGCACCGGCACCCGTCGGAAGCGGTCGGCGAGCTGCCCGGTCAGCGGAGCCAGCAGTGCCGGGAGTCCCAGCGCTGCGAAGACCAGCCCCGCTGCGGCGTCGCTTCCGGTGAGCTGCTTCACCCAGATTGCGGCGGTGAGATAGAGCGCGGAGTCACCGAAGTTGCTGAAGATCCAGGCCAGACCGAGCCGCCGGAAGGCCGGTGTACGCAAAACCCCGCGGTTGGTCGCGACGTCGGCGTGGGGCTGTACGTCGGCGCTCATGTCGTCTGCTCGGGATTGCCTGGTTCGGCCCCGCCGCGGTCAGGCTCTATGTTGAGTACCGCGAAGATCTGGACGGGAAGCGAGCCTTCGGGACGCTGCTCGGGGTGTTGCCACCGGCCGTCGAAGCGACGGCTGAGCTCCAGAAGATCATCGCGGAACTTCCGGATTTCCTCGTGGGTGGCGTAGAAACTTGAGCGCATGATCGAGGCGACATCGATGTCCTCCACGGGCAGCTGGGGAGCCCGTTGCAGCCACGACTGGATGCGGTCCGCCTGGCGGTGTACGTGAATGCTGGCCATCGCCGATACCGCGTGGACCGAGCCCGGAGCATTCCTATCGATGACCTGCGAGCGGCTGTGCGAAACCGACTTCCAGGGTTTCTCGCGTCCAGGCCGGCCAACCTGCTCGATGTAGCCGTGCTTGGCGAGCATGCGCAGGTGGTAGGAGCAGCTCGCGACCGATTCTCCGATTGCCGCAGCGCACTCTGTGGCGGTCGCCTCGCCTTTGTCATCCAGCACGTCGAGCAGTTCGAGGCGCACGGGGTGCGCCAGGGCCCGGATGCGAACGGGGTCGCTGACAACCAGCTCATCTGCTGGCCCGCGGTAGGTGACGCCGTCAGGGAAAGTGCGGGCGCCGTCGTCGTTGGTCATGACACCCAGTATGGCTATCTAAAGATCTCTTTAGCAAGAGTTCTTTAGAATCATTTCTCGAGTGTTGCACGGTGTGCTGCGGCAAGCTCCTGATAGCGGGCGGCATTCTGCTTCACACCCTCCAGTTCCTCGTCGCTCAGTTCCCGCCGCACCTTGGCGGGCACTCCCGCCACCAGCGAGCGTGGCGGTACCTGCGTTCCTTCGAGTACGACGGCGCCCGCGGCCACGAGCGATCCCTCGCCGATACTCGCTCCGTTCATGACGGTGGCGCTCATGCCGATGAGGCAGTCGTTCCCGATGGTGCATCCGTGGACCACGGCGCTGTGTCCGATGCTCACGCGGTCGCCGACCGTCGTCGGGAAGCCGGGATCGGCGTGGAGGACGACGTTGTCCTGGAGGTTCGTGCCTTCGCCGACGGAGATCGACTCGGTGTCCGCGCGAACGGAGACACCGTAAAAGGCGCTGGAGTTTTTACCGAGCCTGGCGTCTCCGATTATCGATGCGGTCGGTGCGACGAAAACGGACTCCGCGATGGACGGTGTGTGGCCTGCGAATGTGATGATGTGTCCCATGCGCCCAGCGTATCCGGTGCCAAATTTCGGTCGATATCGTCAATCTCGCCACATCTTCTGACGCAAATGGCGATTTCGACCGAAATTGCGAGGGCGGGCAGTGGGTGACTATGAACTGGCACGACTTGTCCTGCACACACTCGCGTTGTCAGGCGAGTTGTCCACATACATCCGGCGATTCACTAGTGTCCTGCGCCGGTAGTTCGTTGCATTAGTCGTGATAGGGATTCCAGGATCTCATCGGCGGTCTTGGTCCACACGTAGGGTTGCGGGTCCTCGTTCCAGGCTTTCAC
>NZ_JBTNCT010000015.1:0-85600 GCF_054511355.1 Arthrobacter tecti | reverse complement strand
TAGCGCCTATCAGCCCCCCACTCCTCGCTGGCGCTCGGCGCGGGGCCCTGCAGATAGCGCCTATCAGCCCCCCACTCCTCGCTGGCGCTCGGCGCGGGGCCCTGCAGATAGGCTTAGATTCATGACTTATCACCCTGCAGATAACCGCTATGACACCATGCCGTACCGCCGGGTCGGGCGGAGCGGGCTGCACTTGCCCGCCGTGTCCCTGGGCCTGTGGCACAACTTCGGCGATGACAAGCCGTTCGACGTGCAGCGGGACATCCTGCGCCGGGCGTTCGATCTGGGCGTAACGCACTTCGACCTCGCCAACAACTACGGGCCTCCCTACGGTTCGGCTGAGACCAACTTCGGCAGGCATTTCAAGGACGACTTCAAGCCGTTCCGCGACGAACTGGTCATCTCCAGCAAGGCCGGCTACGACATGTGGCCCGGCCCGTACGGCGACTTCGGGTCGCGCAAATACTTGCTGGCAAGCCTGGACCAGTCGCTGTCCCGGATGGGCCTGGACTACGTCGACATCTTCTACAGTCACCGTCCTGACCCGGAAACGCCGCTCGAGGAGACTATGGGCGCACTTGATACCGCTGTGCGCTCCGGCCGCGCGCTCTATGCGGGCATCTCTTCCTACTCGCCCGAGAAGACGGCCGAGGCTGCAGCCATCCTGCGGGATCTGGGAACCCCGTTGCTGATCCACCAGCCCTCGTACTCGATGTTGAACCGGTGGGTCGAGAACGGGGAGCCGAACCTGCCGGAGGTACTGGAGTCCGTAGGTGCGGGTTCCATCGCCTTCTCACCCCTGGCGCAGGGTCTGCTGACCACCAAGTACCTGGGCGGTATCCCTGAAGGCTCGCGTGCGGCGTCGAACAAGTCCCTTTCGGAAGACCACCTGTCCGAGGACAACCTGCGTCGGGTTCGCGGTCTGAACAGCATCGCCGAATCCCGTGGCCAGACCCTCGCGCAGATGGCGATCGCCTGGATCCTCCGGCCACAGAGCAAGGGCACGCCGATTACGTCCGCGCTGATCGGTGCGTCCAGCGTGAGGCAGCTCGAGGACAGCCTGGGCGCGATCAACAAGCTGGACTTCAACGATGACGAACTCCACGCCATTGACGAGTTCGCTGTCGAGTCCGACATCAACCTGTGGGCAAGGGCGCTCGACGCCTAACCCCCTGCACCTATCCAACGGATCCGTTTCCTTCCGGCTTTCGACGCGGCATCAACACGGCCCCGTCCGTAGCAAGGGAACGGATCCGTTGACTGGCAGCGCAGCCAAACCGGCGCTTGCCCTACCGCCACAGCCCGTGTCGCGCGGGGAAGGCTTCCTCGTATTCCGCCAGCAGGCGACGGGCCGTGTGAGCCGAGTCGATCAGCGGGTGCAGTGCGAATGCCCGAAGAGCGAGCGTCCGGTCTCCGTGTACGACGGCGGCAATGACGTCCTGCTCCACGCCTTTGACCTGCGCCATGAGACCGAGTTGATGGAGGCTCGGCGGAGCAACGGGCAGCGCGGTTGCACCGTGGGCGTCGATGCGTGCGGGTACTTCGACGACGACGTCGGCCGGTAGTTCCACGATGGCGTTGCCATTGCGAACGTTGACGATCAACTCCGTGGAAACGCCGGTCAGCAGAGCGTGCATGACATTGAGGGCCACCTGCTCGTACCCGCCGCCGGCGAGGTCCTCCTCGTTTCGGGACTCCTCTGCAGGGCGGGCCTCGGCGAGGTAGCCTTCCTCTCGCTTTCGGCGGGCGGAGTCCCAATGGGCATAGGGCCGGTCTCCGGACAGGAGCTGCGGATATAGCCCGTCCTGTTGCCGCTGGAGCACCTCCCCGCGAGTCTCGGCAGCGGATGCCAACGCCCGGCGCGCTTCGGCGTGGAAGTAGTAATAGAAAAGGTACTCGTTCGGCAGCGCCCCCAGTGTCGCGAGAAGTTCCGGCCCGAACACTCTGCCTTCCTCAAACGTTGCCAGCCGCGCGGGATCGGCGAGCAGCCCGGGCAGGAGGTCGCCGCCGTCGTGCTCCAGTCGGCGGAGCCAGCCAAGGTGATTCAAGCCGACGTAGTCCACACCTTTGAGCGTGCCGAGCGGCAGGGACCCTCCGGCTGCAGCGGCCGCCCGGCACACTAGTCCGGAAGCGGAGTCACAGATGCCGATCACCCGCCGGCCCAGAAGAGGCTGTAGCGCCTCGGTGATGATGCCCGCGGGATTTGTGAAGTTGATGAGCCACGCGTCAGGACAGACCCGGGTGACGTTCTCGGCCAAAGCGAGCATCGCTGGGACCGACCGGAGCGCGTAGGACAGGCCTCCTGCACCAACCGTCTCCTGTCCCAGCACGCCGTGGGTGATAGCCACCCGCTCATCCAGGACGCGGCCCCCAGCCGCACCCGGGCGAATGGCGGCGAAAACGACGACGGCGCCCGCCAGCGCTTCCTCCAGGCCCGCGGACACGGTGACCCGGGGCGGACGCGCGTCCGCTGGGAGTGGCATGTCCGCAGTCACGCGGGCGATGGCAGCAGCACGCGAGGGGTCGTCGTCGTAGAGTGCGACGTCGTCGATCAGTTCGCGATAAGCGCCGGTGCTGAGCGCCCGGTACACGAGCGGCACGCGGAACCCGCCGCCGCCGATCACAGTCAACTTCATGGTGCGCTCCTTCGTGGAAGGCCTAAGAGTATCGTGCCGTACATGGGCACCCAGTTTCGATTCGACCCGCTCGCGTCCTCCCGTACGGGAGAAGACCCGGAGTTTGACCTTCTGCTCACCGGTTCGGTGTTCTTCGACATCATCTTCACCGGGATGGAAGGGCTTCCGACGCCGGGAACCGAGGTGTGGGCCGACGGCATGGGGTCCTGCCCGGGCGGAGTGGCCAACCAGGCGATCGCCGCCAGCAGGCTCGGCCTGCACACCACACTGGCGGCGGCCTTCGGTGACGACGGCTACGGCGCTTTCAACCGCAGCATCCTGCAGGGCCAGGAGCACGTTGACCTCTCCCACTCGCGAACGTTCGAGCAGTGGCATTCCCCGGTCACCGTATCCTTGTCGGTCAACCGGGACCGGTCCATGGTCACCCACGGGCATCCGTCCCCGCTGTCCGCTTCCGAACTGCTGCAGGACCCGCCGCGCTGCAGGGCCGCCGTCGTCGACGTCGGCAGGACAGTTGAGCCATGGGCGATCGCCGCCCGCGCGAACGGGACCCGCCTGTTCGGTCACGTGGGATGGGATCCCAGCGGCGCCTGGTCGAGTGATGCGTTGGATACGCTTGAGCACTTTCATGCGTTCCTGCCGAATGACGTCGAAGCCATGGCCTACACGCGCACGCAGGATCCGTGGGCTGCGTTGTACGCGCTCGCCGACCGCGTGCCGGTAGCGGTGGTGACCATCGGGCAGCAGGGTGCAATCGCCGTCGACTCAATCACTGGGGAAGAGGAGTGGGTGCCGGCGCTGCCGGTCAACGCGTATGACCCTACGGGTGCCGGAGACTGTTTCGGAGCCGCTTTTGTCACCGGCGATCTCGCTGGATGGCCGCTCGCGGACCGGCTGGCATTCGCGAACCTGTGTGCGTCCCTCTCCGTTCAGGAAGTTGGTGGCTCCCTTGCAGCGCCGGGTTGGGGCGACCTCGCGGACTGGTGGCGCCGGATGAGCGCAGGCCGCGACGGCGTCCGTAAACAGTGGTTGCGCCGCTATGCCTTCCTTGAACACATTGTGACGGACGTTCCACCGGAAGCGGTGCGCCGGGCGACGGCGACGATAGCCACGCAGTCGGATGCCTGAAATTGATCGATGGCGCAGGTCTAAAAGGTCTTCCTGGGGTCGACATCGACATCGACATCAGGGGTAACGTTTGCTCGCGCGGCTCGGCGTTTGGCTATATGCCATGCAACCAACATGAAGATGGCGGCGATAAAAGCCCCTGAGCTTATGGCTAAGCTCACGAGCAGCGATTCATTGGTTAGTACTGTACGGAGAACAACGGTGAATGTCCCAGAGACAGCAAGGAGTGCGGACAACAGCAGCGCCTGTCCCGGCCTTAGTCTCCCGAACCTGCCCGGCTCTTCCATAGAGGTAGCTTAGCGCCGAAGCTTCGACGCAGTTCGTCTGCCGCCGTCCCGAGTCTGCACTATAAATATTTGACCTGCCGCTCAGTCAATGGAGTACCGGTGCCCTCGCCACGGTTCCGGACATCCTGCAGCCTTCCTGATCCGGCGATGGCGCTGATTTGTAGTAGGTCGGGCAGTAATTCAGAGTGGCAGGTTCGCCGATTGGGCGCCTGACGGTAGTCGTTCAGATGCGCTCACCGAGTTTGGCATTGACATCCGTGCCATTACATCCTCGGGATTCCCTTGCCGACTGATGTCGATAGCTGCTCTGAAGGCATCGTGATTGAGAGCGTAGAAGGCTCCCCATATCAGGGCGAGCTCACGAAAGTTCTGGTCCTCGATCTCTACGGCGATCCTCGGCGTCTGTCTCCGTCCCCTTCTGACCTTGAAGACCTGGCCTGTAGGTCGACCAGTGGCGTCACGGCCCCGGATTCCGTGTGAAGCGAAGTTGCGCTGCCGATACCATGCCCGGTACCGCTCCGCAATGTCGGCGATAGCGGGGCTAAGTGCGCCGAGATCATCGAGTGCGTCCGCAAGTTGTGCGCCGCTTGCTCCATAAATCGTCCCATCCGGTTGGCCCAGCAATGCTCGTGCCGAAAGCACGAGCGAAACAAGGGCTACGTCGCACCGCGACGCCTCAGTGACAACCCGACCGACATAGTATGCATACTCCTCTTCACGCCAAGGAAGGCGATTCAGCTGTTGTCCGGAATGCATCGAAGGGGTCGAATTGAGCCAGCCTTCCTCCAGATACTTAGCATCGGCGTCCGAGACACGATGCATCCATCTCGTGGGGCGAGGGCCACCAACTCCCATGCTGGTAACACACACCTGGATGCCCGAACCCACCACCAAGCGCACGGACCGAACCTCACGACCCCCGACGTCCAGAAGGTGCTCGCCGTCACTATCCAAGGAGGAAAAGCATCCTTGCCAGCACGCGCCGAACTTCGGCAAGCTCGTCATCAGACAGAGCGATCTCCGTCGCCGGCCGTCGGAAGCGCTGGGCAGCTATGGTGCGCACCTGTTCGGTAATCACCCGACCGCTGCCGTTGGCAACTGGAATCCGGTGCAGCCAACCCGGCCGTTCCGCCGAGGTCAGCGGCAGTACCGACACCAGAGCACCGCCGGTCAGACGCAGGTGGAAGGTTGAGGAAACGACCAGAGCCGGCCGGTCCTTGCCTTGCTCGCGACCGCGTACAGGTTCAAAGTCGCAAAACCACACCGAGCCTGGCTGAATGGGCGGCTTGCTCAACCCTTCGACCACTCATTGGTGATGGGCGCATCCGCCACAGCCAGTTCCTCCGCCTCCGCAAGATAGTCTGCCCAGCCCTCCGGGTTGTCCTCTCGGTAATGCTCGACAGCGGCGAGCGCGGCGGCCTCCCAGTGCTCAGCGAGTAACCGCCGGATCGTCTCATCCGCGCTGGCGCCTCCGAACTCCTCGCGAGCAAGGCGTTGCACCCGCTCGCGGGTCTCACTACTAACACGCAACATGCATCGAGTTTACAGGCTTGTTTACGGTTGCGTAAACGGCGGAATGAGCGCACCCGAGGCTAGGCGCCCGTCGATAACTGACAGAATGGTCCTGTGAGTTTTTCAGGAGGCCCGCTACCGGAACGACGGGTGGACATCGACCTCGCCGCTGTGCGGCACAACGTGCGCCATATCGCCGAGATCGCCAGCCCGGCCCGTGTGATGGCCGTCGTCAAGGCGGACGGTTACGGTCACGGTGCTGTCCCGGTGGCTAAGGCGGCACTGGAGGCCGGTGCCACCTGGCTTGGGGTCGCGCACATCGCCGAGGCGGCGCAGCTGCGCGAGGCCGGCATCGAGGCGCCGATCCTCGCATGGCTGCATACCGAGTCCAGCGACTTCTCCGCGGCGATCGAAATGGGCGTAGACCTCGGCATCTCGGGCTGGGAACTGGCACATGTGGTTGCAGCAGCGCGCCGTCTGGAGCGCCCCGCCCGCGTACACCTCAAGATCGATACCGGTCTGGGGCGGAACGGGTGCCCGCCTGAGCACTGGGAAACCCTGCTCGGTGAAGCGCTGGAACACCAGGAGGACGGGCTCCTGCGGGTGGTCGGTGTGTTCTCCCATCTGGCCGTAGCGGATGAGCCTGACCGCGAGGAAACCGACGAACAGATTGAACGCTTCCGGGACGCCGTCGCCGTAGCCGAGGACGCCGGCGTCGACCTCGAGGTCCGCCACCTCGCCAACACGCCGGGGACGCTCTCCCGGCCGGACAGCCACTTCGACCTGGTGCGCGTGGGCCTTGGTATGTACGGGCTCTCGCCGTTCGAGGGGCAGAGCTCGCTGGAACTAGGACTCCGGCCGGCGATGACCTTCCGGACCACCGTCGCCAACTGCAAGGAAGTCCCCGCCGGACATGGCGTCTCCTACGGGTTGTCCTACCGGACCGAGAAACGCACAACACTCGGCCTGATCCCTGTCGGCTACGGCGACGGCGTTCCCCGCGTCGCCACCGGAGCCCCGGTCAGCGTTGACGGCCGGCGCTACCCTGTGGTCGGACGGATTGCCATGGATCAGTTCGTCATCGACTTCGAGGCAACGGGGATCGCCGGCACGGACGCCAGCCTGCTGGGCCACGAGGTGGTGCTCTTCGGGGACGGCAACGGCACACCCACCGTGGACGAATGGGCCCGTGCGTGCGGCTCCATCAATTACGAGATCGTTACCCGCATCAGCCCCCGCGTGGTTCGCCGGTACGTCGACACGGAGGTTGATTCGTGAGCGATCCGGTCTGGTCGCAGGAGTTTTCTGTGTCCTCCGTCGAAGAACTGCAATCCGCTGCTGCGTCGCTGGGGAGCCGGCTTGCCGCCGGGGACTTACTGATCCTCACCGGCGAACTCGGCGCCGGGAAGACAACCTTCACTCAGGGCCTGGGCCGCGGCCTGGCAGTCCGTGAAGGGATCATCTCCCCGACCTTCGTGCTGGTGCGCAACCATCCGTCGCTGACGGGCGGTCCGGCGCTGGTGCACGTGGACGCCTACCGCCTGGAATCGGATGCCGAGATAGACGACCTGGACCTCGAATCCACCCTCGATGAAGCCGTCACGGTGGTCGAATGGGGAGCCCGCAGGGTGGAGCACCTTGCCGAGAGCCGGCTCGTCGTCACGCTGGTCCGCCCTTCTCTGGCGCCGCCGGCCCAACAAGGCGGGGACGTCGTCGCGCCGGACGCCCAGGTAACAGAGAACGACGACGACGAACCTCGCCACGTGCGCATCGACGCCTACGGTCCGCGCTGGGCCGGCGCGCAACTGGGGGCCTTGACCCCATGCTGATCCTTGCAATCGACACGTCGGCTGCGGCAAGCGCGGCCGTCACACGTGACGGGGAGGTTCTGATGCGCTTCGCGTCAACGGACACACGTTCACATGCGGAGGTCCTGGCGCCTGCCGTGCAGGAATTGCTTACCGGTGCGGGCGTGATCGGAACGGAGCTCGATGCGCTGGTTGTCGGCGTCGGACCGGGACCTTTCACCGGCCTGCGGGCAGGCATCGCGACCGCGCGGATGCTCGCGTTCGTCTGGGATGTTCCGCTCTCCGGCGTGATGAGCCTCGATGCTGTTGCGCTGGACGCGGGTCATGCGGAGGGCGAATTCGCGGTGGCAACCGACGCCCGCCGCAAGGAAGTGTACTGGGCACGCTACCGTGCGGCTTCGCCCTTGCCGGAGCTCCTGGACGGACCGCATGTCGGCCGCGCCGAAACCGTGCCCGATGTATCCGTGTATGGGCGTGGCGCGGGAATGTATGCGGACCGGTTGGCGGGCCCGGTGCACGCAGCGGAACTCACGCCGGACCCGGGGGCGCTCGCGGCAGTTGCGTACCGGACGCTGTCCGACGGCGTTGCGCTCCGCGACACGACGCCGCTCTACCTGCGTGAATCCGATGCCAAGGTTCCCGGCCCCCGGAAGAAGGCGCTGTAAGTGACTTTTACGTTGCGTTCAATGCGGCTGGAAGACATTCCGCACGTCGGCACACTCGAGCAGAAGCTCTTCCCGGTGGACGCCTGGCCGCTTGAACTGTTCTTCGATGAGTTTGCGCAGACCGGCACCAGGCAGTACTTGGTGGTCGAGGTGGACGGCGCGGTGGTGGGCTATTGCGGCGTCATGGTGGTGGATACCACGGCGGACATCCAGACCATCGGCGTGCTGCCCGGGTTCGAGGGGCAGGGAATCGGCACCGCGATGCTGACCGAAATGCTCTCCGAGGCCCGTCGCCGTGGCGCCAGGGAGACACTGCTCGAAGTCCGCGAGGACAATCCGCGAGCCCGCAGGATGTACGAACGGTTCGGCTTTGAACATATCCACACCCGGCGGGGTTACTACCGTGACGGCGTCAGCGCCTGCGTCATGCGCCTGATCTTCGAGGAGAGCAAGGAGGCGGCGCATGAACCGCGCTGAGCCGCTGGTCCTGGGTATTGAATCGTCCTGTGACGAGACCGGTGTGGGTATTGTCCGTGGCGCCACCTTGCTGACCAACGCCGTTTCGTCCTCGATGGATGAGCACGTGCGTTTCGGCGGCGTGATCCCGGAGATCGCTTCGCGTGCCCACCTGGACGCGATGGTGCCCACCCTCCAGCAGGCGCTCAAGGACGCCTCGGTGACGCTTGATGAGGTGGACGCCATTGCGGTGACTTCCGGTCCCGGGCTCTCGGGTGCGCTGATGGTCGGGGTCGCTGCTGCCAAGGCGCTGGCTGTGGCAACCGGCAAGCCCCTGTTCGCGGTGAACCACCTGGTTGCCCACGTCGGTGTTGGCCTGCTCGACGCCGGAGAGTTGCCGGAGAATCTTGGCGCCCTGTTGGTCTCGGGCGGACACACGGAGATTCTTCGCGTCCGGAACCTGGCCGCCGACGTCGAGCTTCTGGGTTCAACGATCGACGACGCCGCGGGTGAGGCCTACGACAAGGTTGCCCGTATCCTCGGCCTCGGCTATCCGGGTGGTCCGGTGATTGACAGGATGGCTCTCGACGGCGACCCGAAAGCCATTCGATTCCCCCGCGGACTCACCCAACCGAAATACCTGGGTACGCCGGAAGCCCCCGGTCCACACCGTTACGACTGGTCCTTCAGCGGGTTGAAAACCGCCGTCGCCCGCTACGTCGAGGATTGCGAGGCGCGCGGAGTGACGGTGCCGGTAGCCGACATCGCCGCATCATTCCAGGAGGCCGTCGTCGACGTCATAACAGCGAAGGCGGTGCTCGCCTGCGCTGAGCACGGCATTACTTCGCTGCTGCTCGGTGGGGGAGTGGCATCGAACTCGCGGCTGCGTCAGCTGACCCGGGAGCGTTGCGAAGCTGCCGGAATCACGCTGACCATCCCGCCGTCGTCGTTGTGTACCGATAACGGAGCGATGGTGGCGGCGCTTGCCGCCCGGATCATCATGGACGGCGGCGAACCAAGCGGGATCCGGTTCGGCACCGATTCATCACAGCCGGTGAGCGCCGTCCACCTTTAGCCTGCTAGGGGTTGTTCATCCGCAGGTACTCGCCCGGAGTCATGCCGATCACCTGCGCGAAGTCCCGCGTGAAGTGCGCCTGGTCGGCGTAGCCGAGGTCGGAGGCCACCTGGCTGACCGTGCAGCCGCCTGCGGCCAGCCGGACGCCCGCCTCCTGCAACCGGCGGCGCTGGATGAGCCATTTGGGACTCAGGCCGAGGCGTTTCCGGGTCAGGCGCTGCAGCGCCCGCTCATCCAGCCCGGCGTGCACGGCGAGTTTGTCGACCCGCGTGAGTGACGGCGTCGTCTCCACATGGTCTGCGATGGCGTTGATGAGCGCCTCCTCCGGATCCAGCGGCCCGCACATCGGGCGGAGCGCCTCGGCGGCTAGCGCCATGCACCGTGCGTGGACAGCGGACGACGACGGCGCGGCCCCCATCTCGGCCCGAACCCTGCGGATCAACCCGGTCATGCCCGGGGCAACCCCGGGGAGGGGTATTTCCCCGTTGACCAGCTCGGCCAGCCGGGCGCCGTGCAGCCGGTACCCGGCGGCGGCCTGGAAGAGGACGCCGAACGCCCACGAACTACCGCCCAGCACTTTGTGCGAGAGGGCCAGCTCGGGTCCCTTGGCGATGGCGTAATCCGGTGCAATGACCAACAGCGTGCTCGGGTACTGAAGTACCTTCTGGTGCGAGCTGACGCCGTCGGGAAAGTCCCAGACGGGAATCCAGAAGTGCCGGATGATGTGGGCGGACTCCGCATCGGGTGCGTACCGGAACAGTTGCGGCGCGGGAAGGCTCGGGTCCTGGAGTTGTCCCCGGCTGATCAGATCCGTCTGCGCTGCCACCTGTCGGATTTTATCAATACGGCAGCTGGATGGAATGGCTACTGTGATGCCATGACTACCTACTCGGAACTGTTTCGGACAGAGGACGCACGGCTAACGGAGATCCTGGACACCATCGAGGACTGGAACGCCGGTTCACCCTGCACCGCCTGGACAGTGCGTGATGTTCTCGACCATCTGATCGACACGCAGCGCGACTTCCTGAACCAGCACAATATCGAGATTGGCGCACGGCCGGATACCGCTGAGGATCCGTTAGGCGCATGGAAATACCACTCTTCGAAGGTGCAGAACGTTATGGACACGGCGGATCTGGCGGAGACATCCTTCGACGGCTTCTTCGGGCCGACGACGGTCGGGGCAACCCTTGCGAGGTTCTACGGATTCGATCTGCTGGTCCACCGATGGGACATCGCGCGTGGCGCAGGCCAGGAAACCCATTTCTCCGACCCGGAACTGGACCTGATTGAAGAATCGCTGGACGGTTTCGGCGAGCACCTGTACATGGAGGGGATCTGCAAGCCCGCCCTGTCCGCTCCGGAGGACGCCGACCGGGAGACCAGGCTGCTGGCACGGATGGGGCGGGACGCCGGGTGGCGGGCAGGCGTGAACGCCTGATCAGGCGCGGAGCTGGCGCACCATATCCAGCACTACGGCGCCAAGGTCACCGTTGTTTTCCTCGGCCACTCGGCGCTGACGCTGGTACCCGGCTCCGCGCTGCAGGATCTTCTCAACGTCGGCGAGTTCTTCCGAGCAGCCGAGCCTGGCGGCAACGGGCTCAAGCCGGCTGAGTTCCTCGGTCAGATGTTCGGTGACCAGCCGCTCGTTGCCTGCGGCGTCAAGGATGATGATCGCATCCAGACCGTAGCGCGCGGCCCGCCACTTGTTCTCCTGCACGTGCCAGGGCGGCATCGTTGGGATGGTACCGCCGTCGTCGAGCGTGGAGGAGAAATCGTCCACCAGGCACTGGGTGAGGGCCGCGACTGCGCCGACTTCCTCGAGGGTCGAGAGTCCGTCGCACACCCGTAGCTCGATGGTGCCAAGGTTCCCCACCGGCCGGATATCCCAACGGATTTCGCTCACCGTATCGATGACGCCGGTAGTGAACATATCCTGCACGTACGCCTCATACTCAGTCCAGGAGGGGAACTGGAAGGGGAGTCCCGCCGTCGGAAGCTGTTGGAACATGAGCGCGCGCTGGGAGGCGTAGCCCGTGTCTTCTCCTCCCCAGAACGGGGAGGATGCCGAGAGTGCCTGGAAGTGCGGGAAGTAGTTGACCAATCCGTCAAGGACCGGAAGCGCTTTGTCCCTTGAATCCAGCCCGACGTGCACGTGTACCCCGTAGATCACCATCTGCTGGCCCCACCACTGGGTCCGGTCGATCAGCTTGGCGTACCGCTCCTTGTCCGTCACCGGCTGGGACCGCGGTGCGCTGAACGGGTGTGAGCCGGCGGAGAACAGCTCCACGCCCATGGGGTCGGTAACTTCACGTACGGCGGCCAGGGAGCGGCCCAGATCCTCTTTTGCCTCTGCGACGGTATGGCAAATGCCCGTCACGATCTCCACGGTGTTGAGCAGGAGTTCCTGCTTGATGTGCGGGTGTTCCTCATCCGCCTGAAGCTCGGGGTGGCGTTCGTTGACTCCACGCAGCACTTCCTTGGCAACGGACACCAGATCGCCGTTGTACCGGTCCACCAGAGCGAGTTCCCACTCGATGCCGAGGGTCGACTGCTCGGACTGCGCGAACTCAATCTTCAATGGTGTGCTCCTGACCCGTACCGGACGGTGAAAAGTGGGTGCCTCGGTATCGCTTGAATCGCGGGTGAGAACTGAGCTCAATAGTAGTGCAGGGGCGCGGACTTACCGGGTTCAGACCGGATCGACGACGACGGCGATGCGGTCCTCGCCGATCCTCGTCAGTACCAGCGTGGCCTTGTTCGTCGATTTCTTCGATCCGGCGAGGAGCTGCTTCCGAAGCTCCTCGGGGGTGACGGACGTTCCGCGCTTCTTGATGTCCAACACCCCGATGCCGTTCGCCTTCACCCAGGACTTCAGAGCCTTCACGTTGTACGGCAGAACCTCGAGGATCCGATATGCCCGTGCAAACGGCGTTTCCATCAGCCCGGGAGCACACACATAGGCGATCTTCGGATCGATCAGGTGCCCATCGAGTTGCCGGGCGACGTCGGCCACCAGGCCCGAGCGGATGATCGCTCCGTCCGGCTCGTACAGGTACCCCTCAACGGGTCCCAAAGGCGCGTCGTCGTCGTGCCCGAAATCGGTGTTGCTCGTGAGCTCAGCCGCGCCGTCAGCACGGATCAGCAGCGCTCCCCGGCGGACGTTCTCACGGCGGAGGGTGTTGAACCACAACACCACTTCGGCAACGTCGCCGTCCACCGAAACCCACTGCGCCTCACAATTCTCAGGAACGGACTCGTGCGGGATTGCAGGGCCAAGCTTCACGCCGAGGGGCATGCCCGTTTCGGCGAGGCCTTCGACGAAGGACAGCGGCGGTGAGAAAGCCTCCGGATCGAACAGGCGTTTGCTGCCGGAACTGGACACAGTCCTGCGGGCGGGGTCCAGCCACACGCCGTCGTACTCCGACAGGTCCACCGTTGCTGCGTCCGCGTTGAGGACGCTGGCGTTGGACCAGGGGAGCAGGTTCATGGTTGCTGCCGCGGCGGTGGTTTCGTCGAGTTCGACGGCGGTGACCTCGCGTTCGAGCGTGGCCAGCGCCATGGAGTCGGCCCCGATCCCGCAACCCAGATCGGCAACCCTTCCGATCCCGGCGCTGACATAACGCTGAGCGTGCCGGGCAGCAACGGTGAGCCTGGTGGCCTGTTCGAGTCCGTCCGGCGTGAAGAGCATGCGTGCGGCGAAAGGCCCGAACTTCGCCTGGGCTTTCGCGCGCAGCCGCGACTGCGTGAGGGCTGCCGCGACCACCTCCGGGGAATGTCCGGCATCGCGCAGTTGGCTGCTGAGCCGGAGGCTGCCCGCTTCCGAGTAGGGGCCGAGCGAGTTGAGCAGCTCCCAACCATCGGGAGTGAGGACTGGCTCTAGGAGGTTCTGGGTCACGGTGTCGCTTTCGAACGGGAGCTATCGCGGGCGGCGGAAGGACCGGCCCTTCAGTCTAGAGGTTCTGCATCATCAGGGCGGTGGCAGGAGTAAAGCCGAGCCGCTCGTAGAACGGAATGGACTGCGTGCTGGGGGAGAGGACTACGCGCACTGCGCCGAGGGCTCTGGCCCGTTCCAGTGCGGATTCCATAAGGGCGCCGCCGATGCGGCGGTTCCTCTCGTCCGGCAGCACAAAGGCGTTACCGACGTAGACCCAGCACGACGGCGGTGCGCCCGGCTTCGGCATCCGGTTGAAAACCAGGAAGTTCACCATGCCGAGCGCAGCGCCGTCCCGTTCGGCGAGGAACGTTATTCTCGGGTTGCTCGCTGCCCACTCACTGAAGACGCTCTCGAAGGTGGTGCCGTCGTCGTTCCGTTCGTGGTTCTGCCGGGCACCGAGCTGCTCCGCGGCCCACTTCGCCCTCAGCTCCGCAAGTGCCGGCCAGTCCGCTTCGGTCGCTTCCCGGACGGTGATTTCAAGCATCGGTCGTGAGCCACTTTGCGCGGACCTCGACGTCGGAGCGTTCGTAGCCCAGGCGCTCATAGAAATTGAGCACCTCCGTGTTGGTCTCGCGGATCATCAGCTGCACCTTCACAGCGCCCTGCCGGCGCAGCCACTGTTCACACGCGTCCATCATGAGCCTGCCGAGGCCCTCTCCCCGCCGGTCCTCGGCCACCGCGAGGTAGTAGACCCACCCGCGGTGCCCGTCGTGGCCAACCATTGCGGTGCAGGCAAGCTCGTTGTTGATCACGACGCCCAGGACTGTGGATGAGGGGCTCTGCACAGCGCGGAGGAGGTCTGCTTTCGGGTCATTCCACGGCCGGGTCAGTCCGGCCGCCTCCCAGAGCCGGGCGGCGTCGTCGTAATGAGGTGGCTGAAGGTCCGTGATGAGCATCCGTCGAGCCTATTTCACTACGCTGCCAGTATGGGATGGAAAGCGGACGACGGCGGGTTGTTGGCCACTGTGCTCAGGCGCGCCTGCGGGGGTGGCCGGGTTCTGGTAGGCGTCGACGGTGTGGATGGTTCGGGCAAGACGACGTTTGCTGATTCCCTTGCGGCTCTGGCCTCGCGTGACGGCCGGGCTGTAATCCGCATCGGGCTGGATAACTTCCTGAACGCAAGCGCTGTGCGTTACCGGCGCGGACGGGACTCTCCAGAGGGATTCTGGCTCGATTCCTATAACTACGGGCGGTTTCGCGAGTGGGCGCTGGAGTCGCTTCGCGCTGACGGGTCCTACCGGGAGGCCTGTCATGACCTTGCCACTGATAGTTCCCTCTGTCCGCCGTCGCAGCAGGCACCATCCGATTGCCTCGTGCTGATCGATGGGATGTTCCTGCACCGGGACGAGCTTGCTGCGGTTTGGGATGTGTCGGTGTTCCTGGACGTACCTTTTACGGTGACGGCTGAGCGGATGGCAATCCGGGACGGGTCTGACCCCGATCCCGAGCATCCCTCCATGCGACGGTATGTGCAGGGGCAACGGCTTTACCTCGGCGGATGCGATCCGGCGTCCGGGGCTACGTTCGTGGTGGACAATTCCGACCCGGGTGCGCCTCGTTTCATCGAGCCGGAATCTGTTTCCTACCTGCGCTGACACGCCCTCCTGTTTCTCGAAAATTCGGTCGACATCGACTTATTCACCACATAGTCGCGCGCAAAGAACGAGTTCGACCGATATTGCATGAGAATCGGCAGACGGCATAGAAGTGAAGCGACACTCTCTGGCACTCGCCTTGACCGAGTGCTAACCGTTGCATAAAGTCAGACTTGGCACTCTCATCATGAGGGTGCTAATCCTTCGAGGATGCGCCAACCGGCACCGCGACGACGGTCAGCGCCTGCTCGAAACCTAAGATTCATACAACCAAGTGAAGGAGAGGTCCGAGTGTCGGTCTCTATCAAGCCTCTTGAAGATCGTATTGTTGTCCGGCCGCTGGAAGGCGAGCAGACCACTGCTTCCGGCCTGGTCATCCCGGACACCGCCAAGGAAAAGCCCCAGGAGGGCGAAGTCGTCGCAGTAGGCCCCGGCCGCGTTGACGACAACGGCAACCGCGTTCCGGTTGACGTTTCCGAAGGCGACGTCGTCATCTACTCCAAGTACGGTGGCACCGAGGTCAAGCACGGCGGCCAGGAGTACCTGGTTCTTTCCGCCCGCGACGTCCTGGCGATCGTCGTCAAGTAGTTGTGCAGAAGAACCCCGGTCACCATTGGCCGGGGTTCTTTTCCTGCTAGTACACATCCCTGCATACGCCTGAAAGGAACAAAATATGGCAAAGCAGTTGGAGTTCAACGACGCCGCGCGCCGCAAGCTCGAAGCCGGCGTCGACAAGCTGGCCGACACCGTCAAGGTGACCCTCGGCCCGCGGGGACGCAACGTCGTCCTCGACAAGAAGTGGGGCGCACCCACCATCACCAACGACGGCGTGACTATCGCCCGTGAGGTGGAGCTGGACGACCCCTATGAGAACCTTGGCGCCCAGCTGGCCAAGGAAGTTGCCACCAAGACCAACGACGTCGCCGGTGACGGTACGACGACGGCCACAGTCCTCGCACAGGCACTGGTCAAGGAAGGCCTTCGCAACGTTGCAGCAGGTGCCGCTCCCGGCGCCCTGAAGCGCGGCATCGAGGTCTCCATCGAGGCTGTTGCTGCCCGCCTGCTGGAAAACGCCCGCGAGGTAGTCGGAAAGCAGACCGCGAACGTTGCTGCCATCTCGGCGCAGAGCCAGGAAGTCGGCGACCTCCTGGCCGAGGCTTTCGAGAAGGTCGGCAAGGATGGCGTCATCACGATCGAGGAATCCTCGACCACGCAGACCGAACTGGTCCTCACCGAGGGCATGCAGTTCGACAAGGGATACCTAAGCCCTTACTTCGTGACTGACGCCGAGCGTCAGGAAGCTATCCTCGAAGACGCGCTCATCCTGATCAACTCCGGCAAGATCTCGGCTCTGCAGGACTTCCTGCCGCTCCTCGAGAAGGCGCTGCAGGCAGGCAAGCCGCTCTTCATCATCGCTGAGGACATCGAGGGCGAAGCGCTGTCCACCCTCGTGGTGAACAAGATCCGCGGCACCCTCAACGTTGTCGCAGTCAAGGCTCCCGGCTTCGGTGACCGCCGCAAGGCCATGCTCCAGGACATCGCAACCCTTACGGGTGCACAGGTTGTCTCGCCGGATCTCGGCCTGAAGCTCGATCAGGTTGGCCTTGAGGTCATGGGTTCGGCCCGCCGCATCACCGTCACGAAGGACAACACGACCATCGTCGACGGCACTGGCAGCGAGCAGGATGTCGCTGACCGCGTCGCCCAGATCCGCGCAGAGGTTGAGCGTACGGATTCCGATTGGGACCGCGAGAAGCTGCAGGAACGCCTTGCCAAGCTCGCCGGCGGTGTTGGCGTCATCAAGGTCGGTGCAGCTACCGAGGTTGAGCTCAAGGAAAAGAAGCACCGCATCGAGGACGCCGTTTCCTCCACCCGCGCGGCCCTTGAAGAGGGAATCGTCGCAGGTGGCGGATCTGCCCTGATCCACGCCGCCAAGGCCCTCGAAGAGGACCCGAATGTCCTCAAGCTCGAGGGTGACGCGGCAACCGCCGTCGGCCTGGTTCGCCGTGCCCTCGTCCAGCCGCTGCGCTGGATCGCCGAGAACGCTGGGTTCGAGGGTTACGTCGTGGTGGACAAGGTTGGCCAGCTCGAGGTTGGCCACGGCTTCAACGCAGTGTCCGGCGAGTACGAGAACCTCGTTGACGCAGGCATCATCGACCCCGTGAAAGTGACCCGCTCGGCTCTGCGCAACGCAGCCTCGATCGCGGCACTGGTCCTCACCACCGAAACACTTGTGGTGGAGAAGCCGGCGGACGACGACGACGAGCACAGCGGCCACAGCCACTAGGATTCACGGCCGCTCTCGAAGCAACGCCCCGTTTCCCGAAAGGGAAGCGGGGCGTTACCCGTTTCGAGCGGTAAAGAGCCCAGGAATAGGGCTTGAATTCCTTTCGTTCTACGATAGAAGTCGGAAAGCGCCGGTCCACCCCCGCCGGCAGGTTAGGTCCAAAACACCCCGAAAGAGGCGCCGCGTTGAGCGAACTGTCAGAACCCCATGATCCCTTTGGCTTTATCGGTCTGACCTACGACGACGTTCTGCTGCTGCCGGGACACACCGACGTCATCCCCTCGGAGGCGAACACCTCTTCGCGTGTTTCCAGGCGCATTACCGTTCAGACTCCGCTGTTGTCCTCCGCCATGGACACCGTGACCGAGGCGCGCATGGCGGTTGCCATGGCACGCCAGGGCGGCCTCGGGGTGATCCACCGAAACCTGTCCATCGCCGATCAGGCCGAACAGGTGGACCGCGTGAAGCGGAGCGAGTCCGGCATGATCACCAACCCGGTCACCATCGGCCCGGACGCCACTCTCCAGGAATTGGATGACCTGTGCGGGCATTACCGCGTCTCCGGCCTTCCGGTGGTCGACGGGGAGGGCAAGCTGCTGGGGATCGTCACCAACCGCGATACCCGGTTCGTCTCCGACCACGAATTCCCGCGACGCCTGGTCCGCGAAGTGATGACCCCCATGCCCCTGATTACCGGTCATGTGGGGATCAGCGGTGAAGACGCCATCGGCCTGCTCGGTAAGAACAAGATCGAGAAGCTCCCGCTGGTGGATGATGCCGGTGTCCTCCGGGGCCTCATCACAGTCAAGGACTTCACGAAGGCGGAGCAGTACCCGTTGTCCACCAAGGACGACGAGGGCCGCCTCCGTGTCGGCGCGGCCATCGGCTTCTTCGGCGACGGCTGGGAACGTGCCATGGCCCTGGTCGAAGCCGGTGTTGATGCTCTCTTCGTCGATACCGCCAACGGCCACAGTGCCGGCGTCCTCGAGATGATCGCCCGGCTCAAGGCCGAGAAGGCCGCCGCGCACGTCGACATCATCGGCGGTCAGGCTGCAACCCGCGAAGGTGCCCAGGCATTGATCGACGCCGGCGCCGACGGCATCAAGGTGGGCGTCGGGCCGGGTTCCATTTGCACCACCCGTGTGGTTGCCGGCGTCGGCGTTCCGCAGGTGACAGCCATCTACGAGTCCGCCAAAGCCGCCATTCCGGCGGGTGTGCCGGTGATCGCCGACGGCGGTCTCCAATACTCGGGCGACATCGGCAAGGCGCTGGTTGCCGGCGCTGACACAGTGATGCTCGGCTCCCTGCTCGCCGGTTCGGCCGAGGCTCCCGGCGAACTGATCTTCGTCAACGGCAAGCAGTACAAGACGTACCGCGGCATGGGCTCCCTCGGCGCAATGCAGACCCGTGGCAAGAACACGTCCTACTCGAAGGACCGTTACTTCCAGGCGGACGTGACCGGCGACGACAAGCTGATCCCGGAAGGGGTTGAGGGCCGCGTGGCTTACCGCGGACCGCTCTCCTCGGTCGCGTACCAGCTGGTGGGCGGACTGCGCCAGACAATGTTCTATACCGGGGCCCGGACCATCCCCGATCTGAAGGCCAAGGGCAAATTCGTCCGCATCACTGCAGCGGGCCTGAAGGAATCGCATCCCCACGACATCCAGATGACAGTGGAGGCACCGAACTACGGCTCGAAGTAGCAGCCCTACCGGTTGCCTCAGAAGTGCCGGTATTGCACAGGGACGTCCCTACGACCCTGTGCAATACCGGCACTTTTGTGTGAGGGGGCGCCTTGACCCACACACTCGGATGCTTGACCACACATTGCGCCCTTCTTGAGGAAACTGGAACAGGTGTAAGAAACACCGCTTGACCGGAAACATAAGGGGTAGAGCGCAGCACAACACGCGAGGGGGCGAATGATGCGCACAAAGCCTGAAAGCGACCTTGTAGCGATTCACACGCGAAACTATCAGCGAGTCTTCGCCTACATCCTGCGTCGGGTCAATGACAGGGAAGCGGCGCAGGAGCTTGCCGCTGATGTGTTCAGGATCGCCTGGCAAAAGGAGCGCAGAGCGGACACTGAAATTGGCTGGTTGCTGAGAGTCGCACGCAACGTCATCGGAAACGAGTACCGCGGACGCACTCGCGCCAGGGAACTGGAGCGAAAGCTGCAGGACGGCATGCGGGCGCAACTGCACGGACACCCGGACCCGCGCCGGGAACTGGTGGCCGACGCCCTGGGCAAAGTCAGCACAAAACACCGGGAGGTACTGATTCTGGCCTACTGGGATGACCTCACCACAGCTGAACTGGCGCAGGCAATGGGTTGCTCGCAGTCCAACGCCGGAGTTCGGCTTCACCGAGCCCGCGCCGCTCTTGCAAAGGTGTTGCCAGCGGCCGCTAATCCCGGAAATGGGGTGTGACATGGATCCGATCGAGAGAAATGTTCGAAGCGTCAACCCGGTACCCGAGCTGCCCGAGGTGGAATTGCCGCCGGCGCTGCTGCGGGACCTGATGAGTAGGGAGAACCACATGAGCACCGATGACCAGCATGCCAATACCGCATCCGAGCCGCCGAAGACAGGCATCGGTTGGATTCCCAAGGCCGCCGGTGTGCTAGCAGCCGCCGCTGTGGTTGGCGGGGCGGTTTTTGTTTCGAGTCAGTTCCAGAGGGAAGCCGCGCCGCCTGCAGGGCCCGCGAGCGACTCCGCGTCGGCGGAACCAACGGACAGCGCCGAGCCCACAAACTCGGCCGAACCAACGGAAACTACCGAGCCCACCGGAGAACCGGACGCCACTGGATCCCCGGAGGAGGCCGGCGCTGACTGGTCCACGTACACCACGCCCAGCGGACTCATGGCTTTCGAGCTTCCACCCGCGTGGACGGTGGAGGTCGCGGATTTCTATCCCGCCGAGGAGGTGCTGGCCGTGCGGAACGCGGACGGTGAGCTGATGGCCACGTTGGCACACGGAGTCCCGCCCGTTGGCCAGGCCTGCGGGCCGGAGCAGTGGGCGTACACCATCCTCGACTCGGAGCCGGTTGACCTTCCCTCGGCCCAGCAGGGGGCAGGGGCGATCGACCCGGTGTTCTCCTACCGGGTCTTGGAGAGCAGCCCTATGGTGGCGTCCTATGGGCTGACGGACGTGACCGGTTCACCCACCGGATTGAACTGCGTCCTTGGCAACTACATTCAGGACCCCGGCGAACTGGGCACCTACTTTTTCGCCAATCATCTCTTCGTAGGGCCGCCGGCGGAGGGTCAGGACACGCCGGGCTACAGGGTTCTGACGTTCGACAGTGTCGAGGAGGCCTCGACGTACACCGAAACCCAGGAGTATCAGGACATCAAACGGATGATCACGTCACTGGATCTGCTTTAGACGAGTGAGTCCAGATGGTCGCAGACGATTGCGGAACTGCGATCGAACCAAATATCTACAGAGGACCAAACGGAAGCCGCCCGCTTGGATCGGTGTACGTCTGGGCCAGGGCCTCCAACTCTTGGCGCAGGCGGGCATCGGTCCCGATCTGCTCGCGGAAGAGCCTGGCTGAGTTCTCGATGTGCCACGCCGGGATGACCAGGGTGCCGATGAACAGTGCGACGAGAAACATCACGGCGAGGACTCCACCTGTTACGGACCGGGCACTGAGATCGGCGCTTCCCGATAGGACCGACACCATTACGATCGCCGATGTTCCAACTGCCACCAGGGCAACTCCCGTCCATGCTCCGCGGATAGTGCTCGGCGCCCTGGACGACGCCGGGAACCGTTGCGAAGGGACCGCCCGGCCACGCCTGCGAAGGTGCAGCAGTACAGCAAAGGGCGCAAGGACAAGCCCCGGTACTGCTGCGTACAGGATGACCGCAGGGGCAAGGAAGGCGAGAACCACCCCGATCACAAGCAGCCAGGCAGACCAGAAATACATCATCAGGTAAGTGGCCCTGCTTTGGGCGTCGTTGAGCGCCATCCGCCTGAGCACGCTCGCTGAGCCGTGCCCTGCCTGACTGAGCTGCGGTGATATCCAATATTCGAGCGGACGCGGGTTCTGGATCACGCTGGCGCAGGGGTCCCTTCATCCAGATTGAGTGCTCTCTCGAACGCATCGAGTGCCTCAGACTCAGCCACCGCTTCTTTGACCAGATCGCTGCCTTCGCCGACAGCGAGGTGCCACACCCCTGATTCGTCCACCATGAGGTTGGCGGTCCTGGCCTGGGCATCAAGCCCGTGATGCTTTATCTGGACGGCTACCGGACGGCTCTGTTCGGCGTTCTGGAGGTAGTGCGTTGCAGCGTCGATCCCAAAATGCAGGATCGGCTGCTCGTTCTTCAGCGGAGTGAGGCCATGGGTTCCGTCACCGTTCACATTAGCCACGAACGCCCCGCCGGCAGAGGAAACGGCGAACATCACGTGGTTGTCAGACGGAGTGACCAGCGCGATCTCAAGCCATTCTCCGGCGGTGGCCATCACGGCGGTGAGGAACTCAGCTGGTCCCTGCACCACCAGATCGCCGCTGTTGAGTTCTGCGAGCTTGCGGACAAGCAATGTGGTCATCCCCGCCTTGACCAACTGCTCGTTATTGGCCTGCGGAGTCAGCCGGAAGATTTCCCGGGTGACGGCGGTTGATTCGCCGTCGTTGAACGCAAGCAGCGCCAAAATTTCGTGTTCAGTCAGCTGGAGCGGTTCAGTGGTGGTCAATGATCTCTCCCGGGTTGGTGGTGACAGCAGCTTCCGTGACGACGCTACTATCCGAACGCCCAATTCCACGCGTCCTTCGCCCCATCGGCCACAGCGTCGGCTCCATCGGAGATCGCATCACCGGCGTCGGACGCGAAATCGACGATCCGTTCGGTGACGGGTACATCACCCGAAAGGAACTGGGCACCCGCCCACACCAAAGAGGCTGCCACGAAGAACGGCGCCGCAGGAGTCGGCGCGAGACTGCCCACTGCCAGGAGTGTGGTGATGCCGCCGTCGGCAACGGCGTAGCCGTCGCCCGACTGGATTCCCTGGTAGGCCTGCCCAAGCCCGGTGAAAACGCTCAATCCGCCGGCGAACTTCCCGGCCAGGTTCAGGCCATTGAGGAGCTGGGTTCCGCGGATATACCCGACGCCGGGCGCGGTACCGAAGTTCGGGCCCGGCGTAATTAGATCAGCCCGTGCCATCGCGGTCAGGAGGCGCTCAGCTCCAAGGCCCCCCGCTGACGTCACCCAGTTGGCAATCTGATATGGGGGCCAGGCGCCGAGATCACCGAACCCATTGCCAAGCAGGTCCAGAATGCCCTGCGGGCTGAGATCTCCGTTGAAGCTTGCTGGCGTGGTACTGGGATCGCCCGGTCCACCAGAGCCACCCGTTCCCCCAGCGCCACCGGGACCGCCGGAACCCGGTCCGCCGCCATCGTCGTCGCTCGTGGTTTCCTGCTGGGAGGCCTGATCGACGAGTAGCCGGGACTGCTGTTCCAGCATGGAGGCGCTCTGGTTGAGCTGCACCCGGATGGTGGTGTGCCACCTGTTCTTGAACCCGGCGGCGTCGGGCCCGTTCCATGGGATCCCGTTCAACAACGCGGTGATGGTCTGGTCAGCGGTGGCGATGGTCTGACTGGAGGTCCCCATCGATTGGGCAAGGCCGCGCAACTGTTCGGGATTCGCGCCAATCAACTCACTTGTCATGATTCGACTCTAAAGTGGTTCGCCGCACACCGCGATGGGCACCTCTCCCCGCTGGGATAACCTAGACCAGTGACTTACGAGATTGAGATCGGCCGGGCCAAACGTGGACGCAGGGCGTATTCCCTCGACGACCTTGCGGTGGTTCCTTCCCGCCGTACCCGCGATCCACGGGACGTCTCAGTTCAGTGGCAGATCGACGCTTACCAGTTCGAGATGCCGGTCATCGCAGCCCCCATGGACTCTGCGATGTCGCCGGCTACGGCCATCATGATGGGCAAGCTCGGCGGGTTGGGTGTCCTGAACCTCGAAGGCCTGTGGACCCGGTATGAGAACCCGGAACCGGTCCTGGAAGAGATCGCTGGCCTGTCCACCGACAACTTCAGCCCGGCGGCGACCCGGCGCATGCAGGAAATTTACGAGGCGCCGATCCAGGCCGAGCTGATCACCAGCCGCCTGGCCGAGATGCGCGACGCCGGAGTCACCGTTGCGGGTTCACTCACCCCCCAGCACACCCAGCAGTTCTACAAGACCGTCCTGGCAGCCGGCGTCGACATCTTCGTTATCCGCGGTACCACCGTGTCGGCGGAACACGTGTCCAAGAATGAGGAGCCGCTGAACCTCAAGCAGTTCATCTACGAACTCGACGTCCCCGTCATTGTCGGCGGAGCAGCCGGCTACACACCCGCGCTGCACCTCATGCGTACAGGTGCGGCCGGCGTGCTGGTCGGGTTCGGCGGGGGAGCGACGACGACGACGCGGCGCGCCCTGGGAATTCACTCACCCATGGCATCGGCCATTTCCGACGTCGCTGCCGCCCGCCGCGACTACCTCGACGAATCAGGCGGCCGCTACGTGCATGTGATCGCCGACGGCGGCATGGGAACCAGCGGCGACATCGTGAAGGCCATCGCTGTCGGTGCCGACGCTGTCATGCTCGGCTCCGCACTGGCCCGCGCAGAAGAGGCGCCCGGAAAGGGTTGGCACTGGGGGCAGGAAGCGCACCATCACGAGCTTCCCCGCGGCGACCGGGCTAATGTCGGTACCGTCGGCCCGTTGGAGGAAGTGCTCTGGGGGCCATCTCACCACACTGACGGGACGTCGAACCTGATCGGTGCGCTCCGCCGGGCCATGGCCACCACCGGGTACTCGGATCTCAAGGAGTTCCAGCGGGTCGAGGTAGTCCTCTCGCCCTACCTTTCCAACGGGTGATTGCCTAGAGTTGAGGAACCAATCCGCAACAGCGAAGGTGGATACCGGCCATGATCAAAGGCGCCCTCAGCCCGCAGCAGCGCGAGGAGTCCATCGCAGCGCTTAAATCCACGACTGAGCCCGGCAAGGAACTGGACATCCTGATCGTGGGCGGCGGCGTCGTCGGCGTCGGCTCGGCCCTGGACGCGGTGACCAGGGGGCTCGACGTCGGGATCGTCGAAGCGCGTGACTGGGCGTCGGGGACGTCCTCCAGGTCTTCCAAACTTATCCACGGCGGGCTGCGCTACCTGGAGATGCTGGACTTCGCGCTGGTCCAGGAAGCGCTCAAGGAACGCGGGCTGCTGATCCAGCGGATTGCGCCGCACCTGGTCAAGCCGGTCCCGTTCCTGTATCCGCTGACCAAGCGGTTCATCGAGCGCCCCTACGTGGGCGCCGGTATCATCCTTTACGACACCATGGGGATGACCTCCGGAAATTCGCGGGGAGTGCCACTGCACAAGCACCTGACCCGGCGGGGTACGCTGCGGGCCGCGCCCAGCCTCAAGGACGACGCCATGGTCGGCTCGATTCGTTACTACGACGCCCAGGTTGATGACGCCCGGTACGTGGTGAACATGATCCGCACCGCCGCCGCCTACGGGGCGAAGGCGGCGAACCGCGTGTCCGTTGTCGATTTCCTCCGCGAAGGGGAGCGGGTTGTCGGCGCACGGGTAACTGATCATGAGACCGGTGAAGAGTTCAATGTCCGTGCCAAGCAGATAGTCAATGCGACCGGTGTCTGGACCGATGAAACGCAGGCCATGGTCACGGAGCGCGGTCAGCTGAAGGTCCGCGCGTCCAAGGGGATCCACCTGGTGGTTCCGCGCGACCGATTCCAGTCCACGGTCGGCCTGATCCTGCGCACCGAGAAGTCCGTGCTCTTCGTCATCCCATGGGGCCGGCACTGGATCATCGGCACTACCGACACGGACTGGGACCTGGACAAGGCTCACCCTGCGGCGTCCTCGAAAGACATCGACTACATCCTCGAACATGTCAACAGGGTGTTGAAGCGTCCGCTGACTCGTGAGGATGTTGAGGGTGTCTACGCGGGCCTGCGGCCCCTGCTGGCGGGCGAGAACGATTCCACGGCGAAACTGTCCCGCGAGCACGTTGTTGCCCACCCGGTTCCGGGGCTCGTGGTTGTTGCAGGCGGAAAGTGGACAACTTACCGCGTGATGGCCAAGGACGCCGTCGATGAAGCATCGCGCGCCCTGGATGAACGGGTGCCTGCCAGTTGCACGGAGACGGTGCCTTTATTGGGTGCCGAGGGATACAGGGCCGCCTGGAACAAGCGCGCACGGCTTGCGGAGGCATCGGGTGTACACGTGGCGCGGGTCGAGCATCTCCTGCAACGTTACGGGACCCACGCCGAGCACGTGGTCGCACTCATTCGGGAGAATCCGCAGCTCGGCGAACCGCTTCCCGGCGCAGACGATTATCCCGGTGCTGAGGTGGTGTTCGCGGTGACGCACGAGGATGCCCGCCACGTTGATGATGTCCTGACCCGCCGCACGCGTATTTCGATCGAGTCCTGGGACCGGGGGGTCTCGGCAGCGCCCGTGGTGGCTGAGCTGATGGCACCGCACCTTAACTGGAGTGAAGCCCAGGTTGACCGTGAGGTGAAGCACTACCTCGCGAGGGTCGAGGCTGAGCGGCTCAGCCAACAGCAGCCTGACGACGTCTCAGCGGACAGTGCACGCATGGGGGTCGAAGACATAGTCCCGCTAAGCTGACAGCGAGAATCTGCATCGGCGCGCTGGCCAGGCACTGCCGTCCGGCGCGCTGTCCCGTTCACTGATGTTTCCGAACAACGCGCGAGAGGCCGGTTGTGACACCGCTTGACCTGCATGACGCCGAATTGACCACCCCTGAGCTGGTGGTCCTCGACATGGTGGCTGAGGACAAGTCCGACGCCGCAGCCCAGCTTGCACAGCGACTGTTCGAGAGCGGCCGGATCACCAATCTCGATGCCTTCCTCGAGCAGGTCAACTCCCGCGAGCACCAGATGGCTACGGGTCTTCCCGGCGGAGTGGGCGTGCCACATGCGCGCAGCCAGTATGTGCAGCAGACCTCCATAGCTGTGGGGGTCACGCGCTATGGCCACAGTCTGGACTTCGGTGCGGTGGACGGCCCTGCAACCTTGGTGCTCCTGATCGCAACACCAGCGGAGTCGTACTCGGAACACCTTGAGGTGCTGGCCACGCTGGCGCGCTCGCTGTTCAAGGAGAATTTCCGGGAGTCCCTGCGCCGGGCCCATGACGCCGAAGTCATCAGTGAACTCATCAACTCGTCCCTGGTCTTCTTCGACCACTGACGCCGGCTACGGCGAGCAACCTGGAGATTGGTGAGGGAAATTTCCCTCACCAATCTCCGGGTTGATCGTGCCGCTGTCCACGTTGCTCACCGGCGAACAGCGGCGGCCCCAAAAAGGGGAACGGGCGATCTATTCAGTCCGCCAGGACCTCCACAGCGAAGCGTACGAGCCATCGAGCGCCAGCAGTTCGTCGTGGGACCCGAGTTCGGTGATGTTGCCGTTCTCCACTACGGCTACGCGGTCGGCGTCGTGCGCTGTATGCAGGCGGTGCGCAATCGCCACAACCGTCCGCCCCTCCAGCACCGCGCTGAGTGAACGCTCCAGGTCGCGCGCCGCCTGCGGGTCGATCAGCGATGTCGCCTCATCGAGTACCAGCGTGTGCGGGTCCGCGAGCACCAATCGAGCCAGTGCTACTTCCTGTGCCTGTGCCGGGGTTAGTTCGTAGGCGCCGGATCCCACTTCCGTCTCGAGGGCTTCGGGCAGGGCACGCGACCAGCCCAGGGCGCCGACGTCGTCGAGTGCTTTTTCAATCTCGCCCTCCGTGGCATCCGCCTTACCGAGGCGCACATTGTCCGCAAGGGACCCCACGAAGACGTGGTGTTCCTGCGTCACCAGTGCCACCTCCCGGCGCAGCGCATCGAGCGGGCGGTCCACCAACGGGACACCGCCCACTGTCACCGAACCGTCGGTTGGGGCGTGGATACCCGCAATCAGACGCCCGAGCGTCGACTTTCCCGCACCCGATGGGCCGACCATCGCCAGCCGCTCGCCACGACGCAACTGAAGGTCCACACCGTGCAGAACGTCATGTCCCGGCCGGTACGCATAACGGGCGCCGGACACCAGGATGTCCTCCGTTTCCGGCTGTGCATCAGTGGCTGTCCGGTCGGAGGGTACGTCCTTGATGCCGATGATCCGTGCGAGTGACGCCGCGCCCACCTGGATTTCGTCGGTCCACATGATCAGCAGGTCCACGGGGTCTATCAACCGGACCGCAAACAGGGCAACCGTCGCAACGGCACCCGGCGTAACGGCGTCGAGGGAGGCAAGCCAGCCACCCCACAGGAGGACACCTGCGACGGGCAGCCAGAATGCCGTATCGGCGGCAGGAAACAGGATTGACCGGAGCCAGAGGGTGTAACGCTCGGCCCGGAAGCTGCCTTCCAATGACTCGTTGATCCGGTTGCGTCGTAGGCCACCCAGGCCGAGCGCGTCGACGGTTCGTGCACCCTCGATGGTTTCGGTGATGGACCCGTTCACCACTGCGTAACTCTCCCGCTCCGCTTTGTATCCGGCCGAGCTCCGCTTGAGGTACCAGCGCGTAGCGGGATAGAGCAGGGGTAGTCCGACCAGTAGCGCAATCGAGAGCAGGGGGGAGGTGAGTACGGCAGCGGCGAGGGTAATGATGATGGTCACGACGGACACCACCACCTGGGGCACCCCGAAGCGCACAGTGTGTGACACGGAATCGACGTCGTTGGTTGTGCGGGACACAAGGTCACCGGTGCCGGCTTTCTCCACAGTCGAGAGGGGAAGCGAAGTCACCTGCGCCATGAAGTCCTCGCGCAATTCGGCAAACACCGTTTCACCGAAGACCATTCCCGCACGCACGGCGAACCTTCGGAGGATCGCCTGGACGGCAAGGAAACCCAGCATGAGCAGTGACATCGACGCAATGAAACCGGCAGTTGTACCGGCTAGCACCGCATCGACGACGTTGCCGAGGATGAACGGACCCACAAGCCCCGCAGCTGCCGACCCCACGTACAGCAGCACAACCTTGCTCAGCCCGCCCTTATGCTGGCGGATCAGCCGGCGCGACTCCGCCTTCACCGCACGGGCGTCGGCAACGGGAAGCTTCCCCGAGGTAAACGTGTCGGAGCCCTGCGTATGCGTTGCGGTCTGGGTATCACTCACTGCGAATCACCACGTTTCGGTAGGCAGGAATGCTGGACATCAGTTCCTGGTGTGTTCCTTCGGTGCTGAGGTGCCCATCCTCGAGGAAGACCACGTGGTCCATTACCCCCAGCATCAACGGGCTTGCGGTTACGACGACGGTGGTCTGGCCGGCCGTTGCCCGCGCACTTCCAAGCCGCGCGGCAATGCGGGACTCCGTGTGCGCGTCGACGGCGCTCGTCGGCTCGATGAGCACCAGCGTTTCGGCGTCAGTCAGCAGCGCCCGTGCGAGCACCAGCCGTTGCCGCTGTCCACCCGAGAACCCGCGGCCGCGTTCGGTGACCTCATGGTCGAGCCCACCCTCCAGCCCGTCGAGGATGTCCAGCGCGCTGGACGCCTCAAGCGCTGCAAGGATCTCGGCGTCGGAATGGCGCCCGTGCGGATCGAGCTGACTACGAAGACTGCCGGTGAACAACTGTGGACTTGCCTCGCTCACCACAATCCGGGTCCGGACCTCATCCAACGGCACCTCGTGCAGCGCCGCTTCGCCCCATCGGACAACTGCCTCGCGCAGCACCGCGTCATCGAACCGGCCCAACCGGGTAGCCAGATCCGACGAAGCGCTCGGGTCAGCCGAAACCAGCGCGGTCAACCGGCCGGGCTGGACGGCCACGGAACTGGCTGAGTCCACGAGCACGGCGGCACCCGACGGGGCGCCGGCGGTCCCATCGTCGGAGACATTGGCGTCCACGGACAGGACGTTGATGATCTTCCGCGCACCCACATGGGCGCGGATCGAGTGCGAGACGCCGTCCGCTGCCGTGCGGATCGGCGTCATGAGGAAGATCGAGTAACCGAACAGGGCAACGAGCTGGCCCGGCTCAATATCGCCGTTGAGCACCAGCGTGGCGCCCACCCAAGTGAAAATCACGCTGAAGGAACCGGCGATGAAAACCTGTGACGCCTCCAGTGTTGCCAGCGAATGCGCTACGCGGATGCCGGCATCGCGGGTGTCCGTGGACCGCTCGCGGTAACGGTTGACGAAGATGTGCTCTCCTCCGATGCCGCGCAGGACACGCAGCCCAGCCACGGTGTCCGCGCCGACGGCGGTCATCTTGCCGGACGCGTCGCGTTGTTCACGCTGACGTGCCTGCAGCGGACGCACCACGAACAACAGCAGTGCACAGCTCGCCGGAACGCCGAGAAGCACCACCAGGGCAAGGATGGGTGAGCTCAGCGCTATCAGACCGCACACGACCAGCCAGGAAGCGAGGGCGCCGGCAAGCCGGGCCGCTATATAGAAAATTTCGCCCAGGCGCGTGGCATCTGATGCCGCAGTGGAGACAACCTCACCCGTGGAGAGCTTCTGCGGCAGCGCGTCGCCGGTCCGCGTGATTTTGAAGCCTACGAGGCGAATCGACTTGAACGCCGCCTGCATCCAGTTGCTGATCGCCGCGCGGTGTCCCAGCATGCCGGCGAAGGCCTGCGCCAGCGTTAACGCGACCAGCACTGAAACCCACATCAGCAGCGTGTCGGTGTTGCCCGCGATGATGCCATCGTCGATTGCACGGCCGAGCACAAAGGGCACCACTGCCTGCGCCACCATAAGGAGCGTTTCCAGTACGACGGCGGCTGCCAGCGTGCCCTTCTGGTTCGACGCGAGCCACAACAGGTAGCGGGTAGGGGTACGAAGGTCAGGAGGGCCTGGGTCGGGGTAAGGGTACGAGCGCACGAGAATCAATCGTAGTCTCAATTCACTCGAAGTGATAGATGTTTCCCAATCACTTTTCATTGTGGCAGCTCCTAACGTGATTTCCGTCTCGGTCTGCTCTCTGGGCAAGGCCGCAATTCGTTGGCGCAAGCGCTCAGGAAGTACCGTTAAAGGGTGTTGAAAACCGCGCTCAAGCCGCGATGGATCCTCGCGCTGATCTTCGCGATGACCATCGCTGCGGTTTTCGTCCTGTTGAGCCAGTGGCAATTCAGCCGGTCCCAGGACTCCGCACCGCCGCCGCGAAGCACCACGGAACAGGTCAAACCCCTGCAGGAAGTGTTTGAACCCGGTGTTCCCATGATGGCAACAGCAGCGGACCAAATGGTCAGCATGGAGGGCCGCTTCCTTGCGGGCACGCGTGTCCTCGTCCAGACCCGCCTGCAGAGCGAGCGGGAGGGCCTATGGGTGGTCTCGGCTTTCCAGGTCAACCAAACCAACGACGACGGCGAAGGCGAGCCCTCCGCCGTCATCCCCGTGGTTCACGGCTGGGTCCTGGATGCCGAATCGGCTGAAGCAGTCGCTGAAACTACCGGTCCAGCGACAGTCGAAGGCCGTCTGCTTCCTACTGAGGCTCCCGTGGCCCAGCGCCCCGTCCCCGGACAGGTCCCAACGCTGTCCGTTGCCGAGCTCATCAATATCTGGGACGTTTCCGCCTCCTACTCCGGCTTCGTGGTGTCCTCCGAAACCGCCATCGATGGGCAAGCCGTTGCGCCCGAATCACCGCTGCTGGCCGTAACGGTTGCTCCGCAACCGCAGGATACACCGGTCAACTGGCTCAACATCTTCTACGCCGTCGAATGGTTCGTCTTCGCCGGCTTCGCATTCTTCCTGTGGTGGCGCCTGGTGGCCGATGACCACCGTCGTCGGCTTGAGGACGAGCAGGACGAGCAGCACGAACAAGATCCACTTTCAACCCCGCCTGACCCCAACGAGGTAAAAACGTGACCACACCTGCACACCGCCCTGCGGTCAAGAAGCGCCGCTTTGGAGGCACGCACGCACAGATCCGTTCAGCCCTGGGCTTCTACAAGGTGCTGGCCTATGCCACCGGCGTCATGCTGCTGCTCGTGGTGGTGGAGATGGTGGCGAAATACGGGTTCCAGTCGGAGATCATCGCCGGCGGTTCGGCCGGGGCGCTGGGACTGGTGAACGAGGCGGCAGCTGATGCAGCGGGAGGCTTCAACCTGTCCACCGCGGTATTGATCGTTCACGGCTGGCTTTACGTCGTCTACCTGATCGCTGATTTCCGGCTATGGCAGTTCATGCGCTGGCCATTCTCGCGGTTCGTACTGATCGCGCTTGGCGGAGTGGTCCCGCTGCTCTCCTTCATCGTGGAGAAGCGTATCCACCGCAGGGTCGAGGAAGAGCTGGCCGCGCATCCCGAAGCAAGCAAAAGGTACTGAGCAATCGATGTGCAGCCCGAGCCCCGTTACCACTATTGTTGACGCGTGACTACCCCCGCTTCCCCTCCAGAACACCAGCCGGTTCTTGTCGTCGATTACGGCGCCCAGTATGCACAACTGATCGCACGCCGCGTTCGGGAAGCGGACGTGTATTCCGAAATCGTTCCGCACACCCTCAGCACCGAGCAGATGCTCGCCCGGAATCCCGTAGCGATCATCCTTTCAGGCGGGCCCTCCAGCGTTTACGCCGAAGGTGCCCCGCGCGTTGATCCGGAATTGTTCGACGCCGGTGTTCCCGTTCTGGGCATCTGCTACGGCTTTCAGGCGATGGCCTCCGCTCTTGGCGGTACTGTTGCGAAAACCGGTCTGCGGGAATACGGATCCACCGACGTCGCGGTCTCCGAGGGGGCCCGGTCCATCCTCGAAGGCACTCCGGATCACCAGAACGCGTGGATGAGTCATGGTGATTCGGTTCAGGAAGCGCCGGCCGGCTTTGACGTCCTGGCAAGCACTGCCGGCGCTCCGGTAGCGGCGTTCGCCCACGAAGGCAAGCAGCTCTATGGGGTGCAGTGGCACCCGGAGGTCAAGCATTCGGCCCATGGGCAGCGGGTGCTGGAGAACTTCCTTTTCAAGGGAGCGCGCCTGGATCCGAACTGGACCACCGGGGACATCGTCGAGGAACTCATCGAGCGTATCCGGGCGCAGGTGGGCGATTCCCGCGTGATCTGCGGATTGTCCGGTGGGGTTGATTCCGCCGTCGCTGCCGCCCTCGTCCAGCGTGCGGTGGGCGATCAGCTCACCTGCGTGTTCGTTGACCACGGACTGTTGCGCGAGGGTGAGGCAGAGCAGGTCGAGCGCGATTTTGTCGCAGCGACCGGCGTCAACCTCTACGTCGCCAACGAACAGAAGCGGTTCCTGGAGGCACTCGTTGGCGTCGAGGATCCCGAAGCCAAACGGAAAATCATCGGACGCGAGTTCATTCGGGCTTTCGAGGAAGCCGAGCGCGCCATCATCGCCGAGGCGGAGGCCCACGGCGAGAAGATCCGCTTCCTCGTCCAGGGAACCCTCTATCCCGACGTCGTCGAGTCCGGCGGTGGCGAGGGCGCAGCGAACATCAAGAGCCACCACAACGTCGGCGGACTACCCGAGGACCTGCAGTTCGAACTCGTTGAACCGCTGCGCACGCTGTTCAAGGACGAAGTCCGCGCAGTGGGTGCCCAGCTTGGCCTTCCCGCCGAGATCGTGGGGCGCCAGCCGTTCCCCGGACCTGGATTGGGCATCCGCATTGTTGGTTCCGTCAACCAGGAACGGCTGGACCTGCTGCGCCGCGCGGATGCCATCGCCCGCGCGGAACTCACGGCCGCAGGCCTCGACAACGAGGTGTGGCAGATGCCCGTAGTGCTCCTCGCGGACGTGCGGAGCGTTGGGGTTCAGGGCGACGGCCGCACTTACGGCCACCCCATCGTCCTGCGGCCGGTATCGAGCGAGGACGCCATGACCGCGGACTGGTCGCGTCTTCCATACGAACTGCTGGCCCGGATCTCCAACCGGATCACCAACGAGGTCGACGGCGTCAACCGCGTGGTCCTCGACGTCACCAGCAAGCCGCCGGGAACCATCGAATGGGAGTAGCGTCTCCGTTGTAGCGGCGGGGCAGAAGCTTCGGAATTTGAGGCCCTGTCCGCGTTGCTTGCAGGCGGTCGGGCATGCCGTCGGTTAGCTTGTAAGACATGCCTATCTGGTCAAGATCAGGTCGTGAGGCCGTAGGGAAGAGGACAACCGTGCCAGTGCAGGACGCCGGGGACTCCGCTGAGGATTTCCTGATCCCATGGCTGCGCAGGCTTGGACCGCACGCGGGCACCGATACGCTGCTCCACTTCACGCCCTCGCGCGCCAACAGTATCGATCTCACCCACGCACACCCTTCGGGTCTCGCCCAACTGCTTGCCGGGCGGCGTACCCGCCTGTCCACCCTGTTGCGGGATGCGGACCAGTACGCTGCGGCCATGAAGGCCGCGCGGCTGCTGCGGGCGAAGGTCTACGAGCTTGCCTCCGAGCGAGGTATCGACGTCGGCTATCTCGCCGCCGGCACCGCTTCGTGGCGCACCATGGCCGACGACGGCCGCACTGACTCGCTAACCGCCCCAGTCCTCCTCACGGCAGTGACGCTGACGGTTCATGCGTCCCAGGATGACTACGAACTCCAGCTCACCGAGCATGCGCGGCTGAACCCCGCTCTGGTCCGGACCCTGGACAAGGATCACGGCATTGAATGCGACGCCGATGCTATTGCGCGCCTGGCGTACAGCACCGCCCGGTTCGATCCGCACCCGGTGCTGGACAAACTTCGGATGCTCACTGACAACGTCCGTGGAATGACCATCGAGCACCACATCCTGGTCTCAACCTTCGCTGACCTTGCCGACGTGGGAGCGGATTCGGCTATCAGCGGTGAGCACCCGCTGCTCTCGGCGCTCATGGACGCCGCACGGGAGGGCATTGAAGCGCGCTCGGATGCGGAAGCTCCCATCCGCGAGACGCCGCTCGATGACAGGCACCCTTCCTCTGAGTTCCTCATCCTCGATGCGGATCCGGGCCAGCAGCGTGTCCTGGACGCCGTCACCGCCGGTGGTTCCGTTGTGGTTTCCTCGCCTCCTGGGACAGGACAGACCCAAACTGCGCTCAACGCCGCAGCGGCGCTCGCCGAGCAGGGCAAGAGCGTTCTCGTGGTCGCCGAACGCCGCGGAACACTGAATCAGTTCGTACAGGAACTCGACGCGGTCAACCTTGGCTCGCTCGTGCTCCAACTGAACGCCAACAGCGCGCCGGCGCAGCTGACCGATCAGCTGGTCAGGGCAATCGTGCGGAACGAGAAAGCGGTGAAACCGCAACTCGATTCGCTGCATGAGACGCTCGTGTCCCACCGCCACAAACTGCTTGACCACGTCCGTTCCCTGCACAACGTTCGATCGCGTTGGGGCTGCTCGCCGTACCAGGCGATGCAGTCCCTCGCGGAGCTCACCTCGCTCAACCCTGCACCTGCAACCACCGTCCGGCTGAAGCGCAGCGTCATGGATAGCATCCCCAACAGGGCGGAACTCACAGCGCGGCTTCGCCGGGCGGCAGAGCTCGGTGGTTTCAGCAGGGAAGCAACCCAGAGCCCCTGGTACGGCGCAAGGCTTCGCAACCGTAAGGAAACCGAACACGCTCACGGCCTCGCTGTGGACCTTGCGCGTGACATACCGCTGCTGCGGGACAAGGTGCGTGCTGTCGCCGAGCACTCTCACATCGAACTCGGTGCCACCTTCGAAGAATGGGGTGGACAGCTCGATCTCCTGGTCGCTGTGCGGGCAAGCCTCGACAAGTTCACTCCCGACATCTTTGACCGGCCGGTCACGGACCTTATTTCAGCGACTGCTTCCTCGTCCTGGCGTCGCGAGCGGACAATCGAGATGAGCTCGATGACACGCTCCCGGCTGCGCCGTGTCGCAAAGGAGTATGTCCGGCCGGGCGTGCACATTGCGGACCTGCATGAGTCGCTGGTCGAGGTGCAGGAGCAGCGCACCCTGTGGACGAAATACGCCACCACCGAACGGCACCCTTCCGTGCCCACCGGCCTCGCCGAGATAAACAGTTTCTACCGGAAGGTGGACGGCCAGCTCCGCGAAATCACGGGGATACTGGCAGGTACAGCGGGTGCACCGAAACTCGCGGAGATGCCCCTGGAGAAGCTGATAGACCATCTTGCTGCACTGGCACGCGACAAACAAAGTCTCGCAACCCTGCCCGAGCGCACCCTCCTCATCGATGAAATGCGCGAGAATGGGCTCGGAGAGCTGCTGGATGACCTCGCGGTGCGCGAGGTGGGGTCCCGACAGGTCGGTGGCGAACTGGAACTGGCGTGGTGGCAGTCCGCACTCGAGGCGATGATCAGCGGTGATGATTACCTCGCTATGTCCGACGGCGAAAGCCTGCGCAGGCTGGAAGCGGAGTACCGGCTGGCTGATAATGCCCACGTCGCTTCCGGCGCGGGCAGGATCCGGTGGGCGCTAGCTGAACGCTGGCGGGCCGCTCTGGAAACCATGCCCGCTGAAGCCGAGCAGCTGCGGGCTCTTTTGCGCGAAGGTGCCCCGGACCTTGAGGCACTGAGCGTCCGCGCCGATGAACTGGTGACCGCGCTCATGCCGGTGTGGGCAGCGAGCCCGCTGGTTCTTCCGCTGGTGCTCCCGGCGGGAAAGACCTTCGACGCCGTTATCGTGCTCGATGCGGAGTCGATCTCCCTGCAGTCCGTTGTGCCCGCGCTTGCCCGGTCGCGGCAGGTCATAGCCTTCGGCGACGACCAGCTTGACGGTCCCCGCAGCTTCACGGTCTCGGTCGAGGACGGGCGCCGTGCCACACCCGAGCACCTGCCTAGCGCCTTCACCGCACTCAGTGCTGTCCTGCCGTCTCTTCCCCTGCGCGAGGTTTACCGCGGCGTGGACAAAGCGTTGACTTCCTTTTTGAGCGAGCGGTTCTACGGCGGTTCGCTTACCCGGTTGCCGTCAGGATCTGAAGTGACAGGGGCGTCCCGCGCATTGACCGTGGAGTACCTTCCGGACGGCACAGGCATGCCGAGCGCCGATCACGACGGCGTCGAAAGCGTCGCGGCCGAGGTCACGAGGGCAGTTGACCTGGTTTTCGAGCACATTCGGTCCCGTCCCAGCTACTCGCTTGCCGTAGTGACGGCGAGCGCGCGGCATGCTCAGCGCGTCGGGGAAGCAGTGCGCTTTGCCATGGCGGATGCTCCCTGGGCTGCCGATTTTTTCAAACCCGGTAGGGAATCCTTCCGGGTTGTGCCGATCGATCGCGCCGCAGGTCTGACGCGCGACGCCGTCATTTTCTCGCTCGGATTCGGGCGCACCCCGCATGGCAGGGCCCTGCACAACTTCGGTCCCCTGTCTGCGTCGGGCGGTCGTGAAACATTCGTCACCGCGATGACCCGCGCGCGTTACCGCCTGCACGTGCTGACCTGCTTCCGTCCGGAGGATCTCGACCCTGAACGGCTCGGACATGGCGCCCTCGACTTCTATGAGTTGCTGCGCCGGGAACTCTCCGGCGGAGCCCAGCAGCCAGCGTCAACGCCAGTCGACTCCACGAACGAGGATCCGCTCGTGGCCGATCTCATTGAACGCCTCCGCAACCGGGGCGGCAACGTCTCAGCACATCCTGAGGGTGTCCTGGACATTGTGGCAACCGGCTCCCGACTGGGGGACAGCGGCGATGACGCGGATCAATATACTCCGCCGATGGCCATCGAGTCTGACGGTACGGAACGCTACCGGGCGCTGACAGTGCGTGAACGCAGCAGGTTGCGCCCCCAGCTTCTGGAACGGATGGGCTGGCGCTATATGCCGCTCTGGACAATTGAAGTCTTTACCGATCCGGAGGGTTGCGCAGATCTGGTCGGCCGGTATCTCGGCCTCACTGGCGGAAACGATCCCGCTGCAGGAAACGGAAACAGCATGAACACAGGAATCCCAAACGGAACTCCAGCCGAAGACGACGCCCGCGCTGCGGGAGACTCCGCTGCAGGAGACACCCGCGCCGCAGGCGAGTCTCCCGCAGCCGGGGGCGCCGTTGAGGGGGGAGGTCAAACGCAGGAGGAGTCGCTTGAGGACGAGCGCCAGGATTCCCCGGCCGCCCAGCCGAGTTCAGCAGCCTTGACATCTTCGGGAGCACACGGGGACGTCATCCCGCAGCGCGCCGCTGAAGACGACCCCCGCGTCTGGAACGACGAGGACGGTAACCACGACGAGTGGCTGAAGGAACAGAAACCGCCGCACTGGAGCTAGGTGAAGTAACGCTCGACTCACCGGTTGCGGGTCCGCGGGCGCTTAGCCGCCTCCGGTGAGCACAAGGTGTACCTGACCGCTGCTTGAAGCGCCCGCGAGTGTTGCGGCTTCGTCCGGGTTGGCCGCCACGACAACCAGGCCGTCTTGTTGACCGCCGGCGGGAGAGAACGGCCCGCCGGCCGGTTCCTCCGACGTCCAGAGAATGGCGAGGCCCTTCGCAATCACAGTGTTCTTGCCTGAGACTTCAAAGCCGTTTCCTGTACTGAGGACAACGTCCACGCGCTGTCCGGGCGAGAGCAACTGCACGGTCGAGGCATCGGCCGGCCGAAGCGGCACGGCGACAGTGCCCTTGGCCGTGCCCGCCAGCAGCCCCTCACCAACGAGGAAATTCTCGGCAATCACATCTCCGGCGTAGACGGGGGTTGCCAGCTGCTGACCCGCCACGAGCTCAGTCGACGAGTACGCGTGCTTCGGAACCGCCCCCTTCGGCAGGTCTACCAGTGCGAGCTGGTCAGCCGTGATCACGCTGCCCACCGGCAGATCCGCGGCCGCCGCTACCACGGGCGTGGTCTCCGCTTCAGCGGGCAGGTGCGCTTCGACCGCAACGCCCGCGGCCACGCACAGCAGGCCGGCGGCCAGCAACCGCCGCTTGCGGAAGAGGAAGAACCGCACCCGGGTCGAAAGCGGATTGGCTGGCCTGGTTGATGCGCTCATGCACACCACACTATTGACTGCCCGGCCCCGGAACTGGAACAGCCCGCGCTATGTGGAGAAGTCGCTCCAATAGTGCGGGCTGTGCAGGAAAAGTGGTGCGGCAGGCCGGTCCGAGCAGGAACTACGGTTGTAGCCCTTCAGGGCTCAGGCAGATGCGGCTGCGGCAGCTTTCGACGGGCTGGAGTTAGACGCGGACTCGGAGGCAGGCTTCGCAGTTGACGAGGATGAGTCGGATGAACCGGATCCCGAAGCCGACGATGACTTCGAAGATGAGCTGCTTCCCGCCTCAACGGAGGACGAAGTGGAGCGGGAATCCGTGCGGTAGAAGCCTGAACCCTTGAAAACTACACCGACGCTATTGAACTTCTTGCGGAGCAGCCCTTCGCACTCGGGGCAGACCGAAAGTGAGTCATCAGAGAAGGACTGCTGTACGTCAAAGGCGTGGCCGCAGTCCCTGCAGGCGTAAGCGTATGTAGGCATGGAAATCCTCCTGGGAAAACGCTGGTGGCGGTCCGTCGTAGGGCCCTGACACAATCAATGTTGGCACTCCGCCGGTCCGAGTGCCAATTCTACACTGACGGACGTACTTCCATCGAATAGGCCGACCTGCGGGCTCACGGGGTCGGCCGGTAACCCGACGGTGTGAAGGCGCCCCGAAGCGGCATGTCCAGCACTGTGGCGCCAAAACTGCCACTGGGAAGAATCTCCTCGTCGTACAGGTAACCGATCGCAGGTGTACCAGCGTGTTCGGCCTGAAGCTGCGCCAGGAAGCGGTCGTAGTAGCCTCCGCCCTGACCGAGTCGATTCCCGGCGACATCGATCGCCAGGCCGGGAACAAGCACCAGTTGGATGCTTCCCAGCTCGGTGAAGCGGAACCGGCGTCCCACAGGCTCCCAGAGCGGTGCGCGAGGGCTTTTGGCCAGCTCAACACCCTGCTCCCAGCGCACCCAGCTCAGTTGGTACCGCGGTTCACACACCGGCACGACGACGTCGTAACCTGCGTTCCGGAGGGCCGGCAGCAGTTCCGCGGTGCCGGGCTCCGGCGGTCCGGAGAGGTATGCGGCAACGGTGCCCGAACCATCCCCAGCCGGGGTTGCGGCGAGCCAGGTGAGCACGTGCCTGGACAGGGAAGCTGCAGCTGCGCGCTGGGCGTCTTCAGGTACCTGCGTGCGTCGTTCCCGCAGCGCACGCCTGAGTTCTTCCTTGCCGGTGAGACGAACTTCAGAGTCCATGAAACCGACTCTACCGCCGGGCGCGGCAGGTAGTCCTTGCGCGGAACACACGCGCGATTCTGTAGTGTTGTGCCATGACTGAGCGACCAAGAGTGAACAAGGCCGTCATTCCCGCAGCAGGCCTGGGTACCCGGTTCCTTCCTGCAACCAAGGCGATGCCGAAGGAAATGCTGCCCGTCGTGGACAAGCCGGCCATCCAGTACGTGGTGGAAGAAGCTGTCAACGCAGGGATCAATGACGTCCTGATGATCACCGGCCGGAACAAGCGTTCGTTGGAGGACCACTTCGACCGCGTGCCCTTCATCGAGCAGATCCTTGAGGACAAAGGCGACCATGAGAAGCTCGCCGCTGTCCGTGTAGCGTCCGAGCTCGGGGACATCCATTACCTGCGCCAGGGCGACCCCAAGGGCCTGGGCCATGCCGTGCTGCGTGCAAGGCTCCATGTCGGCGACGAGCCGTTCGCCGTTCTGCTCGGCGATGATCTCATCGATGAGCGTGATGAACTGCTTGAGACCATGATCGAGGTCCAGGCGAAGACCGGTGGCTCAGTGATTGCACTCATTGAGGTCGATCCCGCCCAGATCAGTGCCTACGGTTGTGCTGATATTTCCCCGATAGACGGGGCGGACTACGTCCGGGTGAATGAACTGGTTGAGAAGCCTGCAGCTGATGAGGCGCCCTCGAACCTTGCCGTGATCGGGCGGTATGTACTCCATCCGCGCGTGTTCGACGTGCTTGAGCAGACGGGTCCGGGCCGCGGCGGCGAAATCCAGCTGACCGATGCACTGCAGACCCTTGCGGCTGCCGAGGGTGAAGGGTCCGGGGTCTACGGTGTGGTTTTCCGCGGCCGTCGCTACGACACCGGGGACAAGCTCAGCTACCTCAAGGCAGTGGTCACCCTGTCATCTGAGCGTGAAGACCTCGGCCCCGACCTGCGGGCGTGGCTGCGGGAGTTCACCGGTTCCCTCGACGGCTAGCCACAAACATGTGGGGGCGGTTCGCCTGGCCGGTGACCCTGGAATCCGGAGACCTTTTCCTTCGCCCCATTCGCCACCGCGACAAGCGGGAATGGATGGAGTTGCGGCAGCGTAACCTGGATTGGCTCTCGCCGTGGGAAGCTTCGAACCCCGCACCGGGCGGCTACCTCCCCAACTATCACGAGATGGTGCGTGCGCTGAATTCGCAGGCTCGTGCTGCCATCGCCCTGCCGTTCGTCATTACTGAGCGGCAGGATGGCAGGCGGCCGATCGTGGGGCAGCTGACGGTTTCCGGAATCGTATGGGGGTCGGCGCTGACCGCAACGCTAGGCTACTGGGTGTCCCGGGACCGCGCCGGACGCGGTATCGCACCCACCGCCGTCGCGCTTGCCACCGACTATTGCTTCTGGGAACTGGGATTGCATCGGATGGAGATCAATATCAGGCCCGAGAACGCCGCGAGCCTCAGTGTGGTGCGTAAACTCGGATTCCGCGATGAAGGTATTCGAAAGGATTACCTGCACATTGCAGGTTCGTGGGCGGACCACCGCTCCTTCGCGTTGACTGCGGATGAGGCGCCGGGCGGCCTACTCCGCCGTTGGCATGCGTTCCAGCGCTGAGATTTCGCACCGGCTGCTCAACTTCCAGGATTCCAGAGGGGACACACCGCGTTGAATGAGGGTCCACCGCCCACTCTGCTCCTAACGTTTTGTAAGTGGACTTCTCTCTGAACAGCTCGGTGGTACTGGCGGCGATCGTCGGGCTCTGGCTTATCTGGGTTGCCCCGTATCTTCTGCGTCGTCGGGTGTCCCAGCCGGCCGTCGGGTCCATTACTACAGCACTTTCCAGCACCGCAGCCGGGGACGCCGGTTTCCAAAGGAGCGTCATGAACATGTCCAGCACAGAGGAATCCGCTTCCGTATCCCGCCGCGTAGGGCATGTCCTTCCAGGCGCCGGTCGTGGCACGGGCCCGGCGTTGCCGGAGTTCCGGGTGCGCTGGGGGCGGTTAGGTATTGCCCTTGCGGGTTGCGTGAGTGTTGTAACTGCTTTGATCACCTCCGTGCTTGCCGTGATGGCGGTGCTCCCCTCCGTTGTGCCGGTGTTGGCGCTGCTGCTCTTCATAGCCAGCGTGGTGGCGTTGCGCACGCTTGCCCTTCGCGACCGTCGTCGTCGTGCCGGTGCTGCACGTCCGGCAGCCGAACAGCCGGCCGCTTCCGCGGTATACCAGGATCCGGCCGTGCAGCGGCCCACCAAACTGTTCGATGGCGAGAGCGCGCCCGCCGACCCCAAGACAGCCGACGACGACGCCTCCGAACCGATTGCCAACCCCTTCACTGCCGCTGAGCTCCGTGCTGCGGCACTGGCCGTGGCAGCAGAAGCGGGGGACCCGGCGATCGGGCAGGGAGCGCCGTGGCAGCCCGTTGAGGTTCCCAAGCCCACCTACGTTGAAGCGCCCAAGGCTGAACGTGAGGATCCGGCTCCCCTTGATCTGCCGGAGGCGCCGAAGCCGCAGACTAAGACGCCCATCAAGAACGGTGCGGTGGCCCCGAAAGTCGAGACTCCTGCCGCTCCGCGTATGAATCTGGACGACATCCTGCAGCGCCGCCGCGCGTAGGAGCTTCGAATCACCCTCGCCATGAGCGAGTCCGACGAACTCGCGCTCCTCGAAGGGCGCGGTATCGGTTCTTCGATTGAGTCTGCCGCGGGGGTGCTCGGCATCACCGTGCAGGGATGGCGCCTGCTTAGGATTCACCACCGCCCGGACGCAGGAGTTACGGGAATCTTCGCTGTCCAATCCAGGCATGACGGCGGGGTCCGGGACGGATTCCTCTGCGTGACCACCGCGAAGGTGCCTGGGAACCCGCCTCGCTCTGTGAGGGTTGCCGGACCCCGTGGTGAGGAGCTCCTCGTCTGGAGCCATCCGCACGACCCACTCCTGCCGGGTTTGCCGTGGGCAAGTGACGCGCGGTCGGTGGGTCCGGCGCTGTTCGGTATCGATGCCGCCGACATCACCACCGTGAGCTACCGGCCGTTGCGCCGCGCGGTTTTGCGGGCGGAGGGAGCGGGAAGCAGTATGTTCCTCAAAGTGCTGCGGCGCGGGCAGGCAGCTGCGCTTGGCCGCCGCCATGAGCTCCTCTACGGCGCTGGTGTGCCCGTGCCACAACCTTTCGCTTCGCCCGGGAAGGACGTCCTCGTTACCCGGGCTGCAAACGGTGTGCCGCTTGCAGAACGGCTGATGGCGGACGGAGCGCAGGACCTGGATCCGCTCGCACTGGTCGAGCTGTTGGAACGGTTCCCTCCCGCCGCGCTGGAGCTTCCTACGAGGCAGCCCTGGGCAGCGCGTGTCCGGGACTACGCGAAGGGCGCTGCGGCCGTACTTCCGGCGGAGGCGGAGCGGATCACGGCGCTTGCGTCGCGTGTGGAACAGGTTGTGCGATCGGCACCGACTGGTCCGCTGGTGCCCACCCACGGCGACTTCTACGAGGGGAACCTCCTGGTCGCGGACGGCCGCGTTACAGGCCTGCTGGATGTCGACGGCCTTGGGCCGGGACACCTCGTTGATGACCTCGCCTGCTTCCTGGCTCATTTTGCCGTCCTTCCCTGCCTGGACGATCGCTACGTGCACGTTCCCGCAGCTGTCGCGCGATTCGCCGAAGACTTCGAGACGCGGGTTGACCGGGCAGCGCTGAATGCGCGCGCGGCGGGGGTTGCACTCACCCTTGTCGCCGGGGCCAAGCATGCAGCACCTGCGCGAGCGGGCGGGCACTGGCGTCAGGACGCGGAGCGGCGCCTGTTTGTTGCGGAAACCTTTCTGAACGCGGCCCGCAACTGACACTCGTTTGTGAGAGCACTCTCATGCACGGCTCCTCCGCCTCTCACGTTGGGCAGCCATGCTTGGAAACACCACAGCCAGTTCACCCGACCACCCGTACGGCGCGCGACGACGGCGCTCGTCCGCGGCGATCGTGGCATACAGACCAGTGGCCAGCCTGGGGCAGGATAGTCCGGCGGCCACTTCCGAAGGACCCGGGTGCGTTCCCCCAACCGCACCCGGGTCTGTCCACGTGAAGACCGAATCGGGCACAATGAGGCGGAGTGCCTCAGGTATCTTCTGACACCAGCCGGTAACCCATGCCACGTACCGTGGCGAAACGCTCAGCCCCCAGTTTGTTGCGCAGATACCGGACATAGACGTCCACCACATTGGAGCCGGGATCGAAGTCATAACCCCACACGCGTGAGAGCAGCTGCTCCCTGCTCAGCACCTGGCCGGGGTTACGCAGGAACGCTTCGGCAAGCGCGAATTCGCGTGCCGAAAGATCGATTTCCTTTCCGTTGACCAGTGCCCGCCGGGACCGCAGGTCGAGTTGAAGGTTGCTGTGGGAGAGTACCGAGTTGTCGGCGGAAGGCGTTTCCTGGCGCAGGCGAAGCCGGACCCGGGCGAGCAGCTCCTCAAACCTGAATGGTTTGGACATGTAGTCGTCAGCGCCTCCTTCAAGTCCGGCTACCGTGTCGTCCACGGAGCTCCGGGCAGAGAGGATGATCACGGGCGTCGCGTTCCTAGATTCGCGGATCCGGCGCAGCACGGTAAAGCCGTCCTGATCGGGCAGTCCAAGGTCGAGCACGATAAGTTCGAAGTCACCGGTCTGCGCGAGGTGGTAGCCGTCCCGGCCGTTGTCTGCGACGGTCGGCACATAGCCCGCGGAACGCAGGCCCTTGGCTACGAAGGAGCTGATCCGTTCCTCGTCCTCAATGATCAGAATCTGGCTCACTGCCGTCCTCTCGTCTCGTGCGTTCCCGGGGCAGTTGAGCGCAGGGGCGGAATGACCATCGTGAAGGTGGACCCCTGTTGAGGGGCGGACATCAGCTCAACCTGTCCGCCGTGCGCCTCGGTGATTGCACTTACGATCGTAAGTCCGAGGCCCGCACCTTCGGTTCGCTTGCTGCTTGCGCCGCGCTCGAAACGTTCGAAGATCCGCTTCTGGTCCTCACGCGCAATGCCCGTGCCCTCATCCCGCACCCACAGCCGGACGCCGTCGTCGTCCCTCCGCGAGCCAAGGGCGATAGTGGAGCCCTCCTCCGTGAACTTGACCGAGTTCGCAGCGAGCTGCAGCCAGGCCTGGGTGATCCGGCGCGGGTCGAGCATCGCGATGGCCTCGGCACGCCCGTCAACGATCCAGCGGCGCGATCCGAGCGAGCGGGCCTTGTCCATGACATCGTCCGTCAGGCGTCCCACGTTGATGGATTCAAGGCGCACGAAGTCGGGCCCCGATATTCCGGCGAGTGTTACGAGGTCGTCCACGAGCATGCGCATGCGGTCGAGCTCGTCCAGCGCGATGTCCCGGACCGCGCGCACGTCGCGGGGGTCTTCGGAGTCCTGGAGTTCAAGATGCCCCTGGACGATGGTGATGGGCGTGCGCAGTTCGTGGCCGACGTCGTCGAGCAACCGCCGCTGCGAGGTGAATGAGCCTTCGAGCCGGTCCAGCATGGCGTTGACAGTCCGGGTGAGGTCGGAAAGGTCGTCATTGCCGGTGACCTGGATGCGCTGTGAAAGGTCCGTGTCCGTGATGCGCTGGGCGGTGGTGCGAAGGCGGCGGATGGGATCAAGCAGCTTGCCGACAAGCAGGAAACCGACGACGCCGATCAGCACCAGTGTGCCGAAACTGATGAGCGCGTAGGTGCCGAACGTGCGGTTGAGCTGACCGTACTCGGCCTCGGCATCGAAACCCAGCACGAAAAAGGTCGGTTGGGTGTCCTCGGCAAGCTGCACGGGCGCCACCATCACACGGTAGGTGGTGGCGTCAGTATTCACTGAGTCGATGGTGACCTCGTTCCGCGGCGCGAGGTTGCTCACGTAGTTCAGGAGGTCCTCGTCATCCTCGAGCCGGACGTCGACCTCCTCATTGGCGAAGAAGATCACCTGACCGTCCCGGACGGCCATCATTCCTTCGTTGGGTTCGGTGAGAGTCCGCTGCATGACGAGGAATACCAGCTGGTCCGCTTCGACGAACGGCTCACGAGTATTTGGGTCGATGCCCGTGGCCAGCAGTGTCTCGAACTCCTGGAAGCTCCGGGTCAGGGAGTCGTCCATCTCGTTGTTGAGGTCATTGCGCTGGAGCGCGTAGGCGGTGACGCCGGCCAGCAGCAACCCCAACGCACTGAGGGCAAGCATCGCGGCAAGCACCCTGGTGCGCACGGTCGAATAGCCGCGCCAGGCCTTGGGGAACCTGCTCCGGAAACGGCTACGCCCGCGGGCTTCCGCCCCCGGCTCAGTGTCGACAGCGCGCGGAACCTTGACGAGGATCGTCGGTTGTGCGGCTGGAGGCGGCGGAGAGTTCGTCAGTCGCTCCGTCGGGGGTCCTGCCGGTGGGGCTTGTTCCGCCTCGGTCGGCGCTGAACCGGTCGCCGGATCGGAGGAAGGCGGCGGTGAGGATGGTGGTGTTGAGGGCGCCCCGGAGATTGCCGCGTCTGCTCCGGCGTTGGACCTATTCATCGTCGAAACCGCCGTCGTCGTCGTCATCGCCGCCACCGTCGTCGTCCCCGCCGTCATCATCGCCGTCGTCGCCGTCCTCTGTGGCGGGCGGAGGCACCGGAACCACGGCGGGCGGGTCGGTTGTTTCGGACGGAGTGGGCGTTGGGGTCGGCTCGGGCGTAGGGGAGGGCGGTTCGCTGGAAGGTGTAGGCGAAGGAGACGGGGAAGGAGTTTCGGAAGGTGTTGGCGTGGGTGTGCCCGGAGGCTCCGGGGTCTCTGTAGTGACGCCCACTGCCGGGCCCAACGGGATCAGCCCGGGGCTCCTCAGCGCTCCGAACAGTCCCAGACACACCGCGATGACGGCCCCGGCGCTGGCCGCTGCGATGAGCCAGGTATGCGCTTTCGACCGTTTCATGACTCAAGTATCCCCACTCATCATGAGATGGAGATGAGAAATCCGCGTGCTTCCTGCGGTTCTAATCCTCTTCTCATCACCTCGGCCTAGGGTGGAACAACAATCCATCCGAAGGGAGAGCGCGATGCCGCTCAATGATCTGAAGAAGCTTGCAGCAGTTCTTGCAGTCAGTGCAGTGTTCCTCGTGGGCTGCGATGACACGGCTCCAGGGGACGTTCCCCAGGACCAGGAACAGCAGCAGGAAGAGGGAAATAACGACGACGGCGCGGACGACGGCGCAGACGACAATGCTGATGACGGCGCGGATGACAACGCCGATGATGGCGCTGACGACAACGGCGGTGAAGGCGGGGGCGGCGACGAGGACGACGGCTAGTCGGCCGCGCCAACCTACGGGCGCGTGTCTGGCTTCTGTTGCGCCTTGTCAGCCAGCAGCCGGTCCAGGAGCGGTTCGGTCCGGTAGGGGATGTGCTCGTGCAGTGCCAGCACAGTCTCCGTGCGAATCACGCCCTTGATGCGCAGCACCGAGCGAAGGGCAGACTGCAGGTGATGGGTGTCCTTGGCCGCGACCCGGCACCACACATCGCCCCTGCCTGATATCTCGTGGACCTCAAGTACCTGGTCCAGCCTCCGCAGCGCGGTGATCACGCCGTCGAGCTCGCGGTGGGTCACTTCGATAGTGACGAAGGCGACGACGTCATAGCCAATTACCGCGAGGTCCAGTTCCCTCCCGCTGCGGCGCAGGATCCCTGTGCGGAACAACCTCTGGATACGGGCCTGCGCAGTGTTGCGGGCCATCCCGAGCGTCTCACTGAGCTGGCTGACCTGCGATCGCGGGTCACGCACCAGTTCCAGCAGGAGCCGTACGTCCGTGCGGTCGAGCATGGCCACCTCCTCGTTCAGCTCATCTCAGGGCAGTTCTGCCCATGATAATTGAGCACAATGTTCAGGGTATGCGTTCAGGACGCAACGGTCTAACCGTCTTCGATCACCATTGATAAGTGAAATGGTGGAAACGTTGGAACACGTAGAGGACCGGCATGAGCGTCATCAGTGAACTCCGCATGCGCCCGGCGCCGGTGCAAAGCCGACGCTGGAATGCGTCCGTCAGCGCCCGGCTGGTGCTCGCCGTCGTCGTCATCGCCACTCTCCTTGTCGGGGCGAACCTCGCCACGCCGCTTTATCCGCTGATCCGGTCCAATCTCGGGCTGAGTGCCTTTGACACCACTGCGGCGTTCGCGGCCTACGTCTTCGTGCTCGTGGCCGGACTGCTGCTGGTTGGCCACTGGTCCGATCACATCGGGCGAAGGGCGGCGCTCGTGCTTGCGGTTGGGACGGGCGTGGTCGGCGCCGTCGTGTTCGGTGCTGCGACCTCCCTGCCGATGCTGATTCTTGGCCGTTGCCTGCAGGGTGCGGCCGTGGCCTGCGCGACGGGGGCCAGTGCCGCAGCGTTGCGCGATCTGCTTCCGCATCGGCCCGAGTGGGCTTCCCGGTTCACCCTGGTGGCCTCGGCCGGCGGTGTTGCGGCGGGTCCGATGATCGGCGGGCTGCTCTCGCTGCTTCCTGAGCCCACGCGACTGCCGTTCGGCATTTATGCCATCTTCCTGCTGCTCCTGCTGATTCCCCTTGTGCTGCTTGATGCACGCCCCGCAATCAATGCGCCTGCGGGGCGTCCACTCTCGGCGCTGAAGCCGCGCCGGCCCACGGTGTCGCGGGAGGCGGCCCGGGCCTTCTGGATCGCCGCAGCCATCGGTTTCCTGAGTTTCTCCCTGTTCGGCTTTGCGCTGAGTCTTGCCCCCACCTACTTCGCGCAGATCGCGGACGACGCCGGTCGTCCCGTTATCGGGCTGCTTGCGGGACTGGTGCTCGCGGTTTCGGCAGTCAGCCAATTGTTTCCGCTGCGGGTGCGCCATTCTGCGCCGATCGGCCTGGCCGCCATGACCCTTGGGGCGGCTCTCATTCCTGTTGCCGGTGCGACGGGCAGCGTTCTTCTCCTCGTGGCGGCGTGCATAGTGGCGGGAGCCGGGCAGGGAACGGCGTTCCGGACCGTGTTCAATGAGGTTGCCCTGAAAGTGGAGGCCGCACAGCATGCACAGATCATCAGCACGGTGTATGTGATTACTTATCTCGGAAGCGCGGTGCCAGTGCTGGGCCTCGGGCTGGCGGTAGATGTTGTGGGCCTATCCGCTGCGGTGTCACTTTTCGCGGGCGTGATCGCCCTTGCGAGCGCCGGGATGGCCGTGCTGGTTTGGCGCGCGGGCCGAGCCTGAGGGCGCGCTTTTAGAAGCGGTCGTAGATGCAAAGAAGTCATTGCAAAGAAAGTGTTGCAAAGTAATCTTTGCAACTGTAATCTATGGGTTATGGACTCAAGTCAGCCCGCCGACCGTACTGTAGATGTCAGCGCTTTGAAGGCACTCACCCATCCGCTTCGGATTCAGCTCCTCAATGCGCTCTCGCAGTTCGGTCCACAGACGGCCAGCGTGCTGGCCGCCCGGCTGGGGGAGTCCAGCGGGTCCACCAGTTACCACCTGAGGCAGCTCGCCAAACATGAGCTTGTGCGCGAGGTGGAGGGTAAGGGATCCGCGCGCGAACGCTGGTGGGAGCGCCCGCCGGGGGCCCTCAGCCTGTATTCCAGCGAGATCGCCCATGACCCCGGTACCCGGGACGTCGCCGCGATCGTGAACCGGGAGTTCAGCCACAACAGGGCAGCCCTGTTGGAGGACTACATGGAACGTGGTCCGCACGTGCTGCCTGATGAGTGGCTTGAGGCCTCGGTGATCTCCACCCTTAACGCCCGCCTGACGGTCGAACAACTGGCCGAGCTCTCCGATGAACTGATACGCGTATCCCGCGAACTGTTCGAAAAGTACCGGCCCGGGGCAAACGACAATCCGGATGCCAAGGCCGTTCAGATTCACCTCAACACTTTCCCCATTATCCAGGGCCAGTTTCCTGAGCCCCCCGCACGAAAAGAGAAGACACCATGACTGCGCTTACCGGATACTCCAGCCCGGCCCGTCCTGCGGGCTTCGATGCCCTGCTCATCGTTGTAGGCCGTTGGCTGGTCAGCGCCGGCGAACAGCTTGCAGCAGGACATTCAACCGCCGCACGCCACGCAACTTACGAAGAGCATTCCCGCGATGTGGCCGCAACACGCCACTCGGGCCTCTGGCTCTGAGCGGCTGGTCAGGGCAGCAGTCCCGGATTTCCCTTTATGTGGTTGAAAACCAGGGTTGTCTCCGTGTGGCCCACCACGGGGTCGGTGGTCAGGTAGTCCAGTACCCAGTCCCGAAGTGCGTCCGTGTCAGCCACCGCCAGATGAAGCAGATAATCTACTGCGCCCGAGACGTGAAAGGTTGAAACCACCTCGGGAAGCGTTGTGATCCGCGAGGTGAACCGATCGATCTCCTCGCGGTTATGGCCCTTCAACTGAACGGAAATCAGAGCCTGCACCGCCCTGCCGACACCGGGCAGGTTCAGTTCGGCATGGAAGCCGCTCACGACACCCCGCTCGGAGAGTTGACGGGTTCGCAGCAGTGCAGTTGAGGGGGCAACGCCCACCCGTTCAGCAAGCTGCGCATTGGTGATCCTCGCGTCGGCCAGCAGTTCCTGCACGATCCGGCGATCGACTGCATCCAGCCCGTCCTGCTTACCTGGATCTGCCAACGCCGCTGCCTTCCTCCGTGTCTGTGCTGACTTCGCGTTCCTTCAGCCTACTCGTGCCCCGGAAGCTTCCGACGGCGTGGAGTCAGCCGGACTGCGGGAAGCGCGGGTGCCGGAATGCGCTCAGCGCCGTGGCCGTCCACAGTCCCGAATCTCGGGTGTCCGTCTTCCCATTCCTGACGGGCCTGTGCGATTTCATCGTGACTGCGGCCCACGAAATTCCACCACATCAGCAGGTCCTCTGCGAACGGCTCCCCGCCGAGCAGGATCCAGCGTGTGTCCGGGAGCGCATTGAGCCGCAAGGTGGATCGCCCGGTGCCGAGGTAGGCGAGAGGGCCGGGCCCGATGCTTCGGCCCTCAACCTCAAGGGTCCCTTCGAGGACAAGTACACCGTGCTCGAAGGTCTCCTCGACGTCCAGTTGGACCATCCCGCCGTCGTCGGAAAGAAAGTCAGCGCCAACAAGCGGCGAATGCACCGACGCGGGACTGGCCGCTCCTCCCAGCTGCCCAACCATCACTGTGCCTTCGAAGCCGGGTCCCGCGATTCGGGGCAGGTCGACATGCCGCTCGAACGACGGCGGTGCAGATGCCGCCTGCCCGGGCAGTGCTACCCAGAGTTGAAGCCCCGACAGGATTTCGTCCGGCGGACTGAACTCGGAGTGCGAGATGCCGCTGCCTGCGGTCATGATGTTCAGTTCGCCGGGTCGCACAACGACGTCGGAACCCAGACTGTCGCGGTGCCGTACCTGACCGGTCAACGGCCAGGTCACCGTCTGCAGACCGATGTGCGGGTGGGGGAGCACACGCATCGCGGTGCGGTCCGGCCCGAACGAGTCAAGAAAGCACCATGCGCCAATCGTGGGAAGTGAGCGTTGCGGGAGGGTCCTGCGGACGTTCATAGCGCGGACGCCACCGAGCGGAACCTCACGCTCCGGCAGCAGTTCAAGGACAGGCATCTGGCGTGCCGCGGTTTCGCACGCAGACGGAACTGGGCGTGTCTCAAGATTGCTCATGGGCCTCCTGCCTGATGGGTGAGTTCAGGATACGCCCGCTCATTAGACTGCTGGAATGGCATATGAGTGGGATACCCGGGTTGGTGCGTACGCCGTCGTCATTGAAGAAGGCCGCCTTCTGCTCGCGCATTGGAACGAGCACGGCAGGACCGGCTGGACGCTGCCCGGGGGAGGACTCGAATTAGGCGAGGACGCTCCAACCGCGGCGGTACGTGAGGTGCTGGAGGAGACCGGATACACGGTCCAACTGGATGAACTTCTTGGCGTCGACAGCCTGCACATCCCGGCCGAGGACCGTGCATCAGGAGATGACCGCCCGCTCCATGCACTGCGCATCATCTACCGGGCTCACGCAGTATCGGGCGCGCTTGTGCACGAGGTTGCCGGATCCACCGACGAAGCCGCGTGGGTTGAGCTGGACGGGGTGCCGAATCTCCACCGCGTGAGCCTGGTCGACGCGGCCCTGGCGCTCACTTACCAAAGTCCCGACCGCGCGCTACCATAGGGAATCCGCCCGATTCCAATGGGCGCAAACCGAAGCACAGGAGGTGAAGTCATGAACAAGGTCATTGTCGCTGCCGTTTCTCCAGCCACACACCCCATGAACTTCGCCTTCCACCGGATGCGCTAGGCAACACGTCCGCCGTCCGCGCGGAAGGCCCCATCAGAGGATCTTTCGTTGCATACCCTTATCGATTACGGTTTCACCGATCGCATTCGCGGTCTCTTTTCCTTTCATTTTCCAGCCACTGAAGCATCCGCGCCCGTACCTGCCCGGGTGATCCGGGCCGATCGGGGGCGGGTCCTGCTCGCTACCGACTCCGGGCCGGTGCACGCCTTGAGTGACGGCGCTGAAGTCACCGGCGACTGGGTGGCCCTTACCAATGACGACGACGGCGCCGCGCCGCCCGCCATCGTCGGCCTCCTTCCACGCAGCTCCACGCTGCAGCGAAAGAAAGCGCACGAACCGCTGGCCGATGTGCAGGTGCTTGGCGCCAATATCGACCTTGTGGGCGTGGTGGTTCCCATCGATCGCCCGCTCTCCACTAACCGGCTCGAGCGGACGCTGGTTGCTGCGTGGGACTCCGGGGCGGTGCCGATCGTCATCCTGACCAAGGCCGACCTGAGCAACCGCTTCGACGAAGTGGTTGCCCAGACCGTGGAACGTGCCCGCGGCGTCGAGGTCTTCACAACCTCGGCTGAGTCCGGCGACGGTCTTGACGCCCTGCAGGCTCGGGTCGGTACCGGCAACACGCTGGCGCTGCTTGGGCCCTCGGGTGCCGGCAAGTCAACGCTGATCAACGCGCTGGTCGGATCGACGGTGCAGGACACCGGCGATGTACGGTCAGGCGACGGGAAGGGCCGGCACACCACCACGTCGCGGGAGCTCATACCGTTCGGGAACGGTTCGGTTCTGATGGACACACCCGGCGTTCGCGGCTTCGCGCTCTGGGACGCCGAGGCGGGCCTCGAGGCGGTCTTCGGGGATATCGAAGAGCTGTTTCCGCTGTGCAGGTTCAGGGACTGTGCGCACGACCGTGAGCCGGGATGCGCCGTTCAGGAGGCAATCGTTTCCGGGAACCTGGAGGAGCGGCGTTGGTTGAGCTACCAGAAGATGGAGCGGGAGCTGGCCAGTCTTCACCGTCGGCAGAGCGTCGCTGAACAGCGCCGCCATGCCAAAACTCTTCACCGCACTGTGAAGGAAGTGGCGATGGCGAAGGACTATCGGAACCGCTTCAGGGAGAGCTGAATCTTGCCTGTGGTGCCCGATCCCTGGGCACCACAGGGGGGAACCGGTTCCCTCTTAACGATTCGTGACTAATGTGCCGTGATAAGCCATACATCCGCTTGTTTGCCGCGATTCTCGGGGGTCAGACAGTTAGACTCAACAACACCAAGCCCTGAGCGCGAGCGCTTCGGTATCGTTCCGGCGCACAATAATCGCGAGGGACCGGCCGCGATCCGGCTCCTATCGACGAAAGGCCACGTCCATGACCGATGAAGCACAAGGCACTGCGGCGAACCGCGGCCGGTCCGGCGCGATGATCCGCTTCCAGAGCGTGACCAAGCAGTACGCCGGGGGCGCCGCCGCCGTCGAGAACCTCAGCATGGACATCGACCGCGGTGCCATCACGGTGTTCGTGGGCCCATCGGGCTGCGGAAAGACTACGTCGTTGCGCATGATCAATCGGATGGTGGAGCCAACGTCGGGATCCATCGTGGTGGACGGGCAGGACGTCGGGCGGCAGAAGGCAGCCGAACTTCGCCGCTCCATGGGCTACGTGATGCAGTCCTCAGGCCTGTTGCCGCACCGCTCGGTGATCGACAACATCGCCACCGTTCCCCGCCTGAACGGAGTGCCTAAGGCGGATGCGCGCAGGCGCGCGGCGGAACTGCTCGACGTCGTCGGCCTCGCCTCCGCACTGGGCAAGCGGTACCCCAGCCAGCTCTCGGGCGGCCAGCAGCAGCGGGTGGGCGTCGCGAGGGCGCTCGCAGCCGATCCGCCGATCCTGCTCATGGATGAGCCGTTCAGTGCCGTCGACCCAGTGGTGCGGCACGAGCTTCAGGAGGAGCTGCTGCGCCTCCAGAGGGACCTCGCGAAGACCATTGTGTTTGTTACCCATGACATTGACGAGGCCACCGTGCTCGGCGACAAGGTGGCCGTCTTCGCCACCGGCGGCCGGCTGGCCCAGTACGCGGCACCCGAGGAGATCCTGCGCGCTCCTGTGGATGACTTCGTGGCAGGTTTCGTTGGGCGGGACCGCGGCTTCCGCCGCCTCTCCTTCCAGGAGGGGGACAACGTACCCGTCCACACGGTCGAGACCGTGCAGGTGAGCCGGCTCGCTGATCCCAATGTGGACGTCGGATCCTCGTGGACCCTGGCGGTCGACGACGACGGCCGCCCGCAGGGCTGGGTACCCCGCGCGACCCGGCAGAACATCCGCTCGCTGGCTGATGTGGTGCCAGGCGGTTCGCTCTATCGCAAGGGCGACTCCCTGCGCCGCGCTCTGGATGCGGCGCTGTCGGCGCCGTCGGGCCTTGGCGTCACGGTCAACGACGACGGCCGGGTACTCGGCGTCGTCCGTTCGGCGGAGGTCCTCGAGCTCATCGAGGAGGCGCGCCTGGACCGGGGCCGCGCCGACCACGACACGGCGGTGTGACATGGAGTGGTTCCTGGATAACTTCCCCTACATCGCGGAACTGACCGGACTTCACCTGGTGCAGGCAATCCTGCCGCTGGCGTTCGGGGTGGCCGTTGCTATACCGGTGGCGCAACTTGCGCGCCTCAGCAAGCCCCTCGCCGGAGCCATCCTCACGACATCGGCCCTGCTCTACACGATTCCGTCGCTGGCCATGTTCGTACTGCTGCCGCTCATCCTCGGTACACAGGTGCTGGACCCGGTCAACGTGATTGTCGCGCTCACCATCTACGCAGTCGCGCTGCTGGTCCGCTCAACGCTGGATGCCCTGAATTCCATCGACGACGGCGTGCGGCAGGCGGCGGTGGCCATGGGGTTCACGCCCGTGCGCCGCTTCCTGACCGTTGACCTGCCGCTCTCGATCCCCGTCCTGTTCGCCGGACTGCGCGTCATCTCGGTAACCAACATTTCGCTTGTGAGCGTGGGTGCGCTCATCGGTATCCCCAGCCTCGGCACACTGTTCACCGACGGGCTGAACCGCAATTTCCCAACCGAGATAGTCATCGGCATCATCGTGACGCTGCTGCTCGCGCTGGTCATGGACCTTATGCTCGTGGTCCTTGAACGCGTGCTCACGCCCTGGACGCGCCGTGCGAAGGTCTCCGGCGATCCAATGCAGGTGACAGCAGATGCAAATCTGGGGTCCGACGCTTCACGAGCGGGCGGGGTGTACTGATGGACTACTCGAGTTCCAACCTCCTCGTGCAGATGTACGAGTGGCTCACCTTCCCCGCGAACTGGAACGGTGCCGGAGGAATCCCGATTCGCATCGTGGAGCACCTTGGCTACACGGCACTGACCATCCTGATCGCGGCAGCGATCGCGGTGCCGATCGGGCTCGTGGTGGGACACACCGGGAAGGGACGCGTCGTCATCGTCTCGGGTGTTGGAATTCTGCGCGCCCTGCCCACGCTCGGCGTCCTGATCCTGTTCGTGCTGCTCGCTGGCCTCGGCCTGATGCCACCGATCTGGGCACTGGTGCTGCTCGCGATTCCGCCGATTCTTGCGGGCGTCTATTCGGGGATCGCTTCGGTGAATCCCGCGACGGTCGACGCGGCGCGCAGCATGGGCATGACCGAACTGCAGATCCTGTCCCGCGTGGAACTGCCCAATGGACTGCAGGTCATTCTCGGCGGCTTCCGGGCGGCGGTGCTGCAGGTGGTGGCGACCGCCGCCGTCGTCGCCTTCATCAACCTCGGCGGGCTGGGTGTCTTCCTGATCGAAGGTACCCAATTGCGTGACAACGGACGCCTTTTCGGCGGCGCCGTGGTTATCGCCGTCGTTGCGGTGGCTGTGGACGGCCTGATGGCCCTGCTCCAACGATTCGCCGTATCTCCCGGCCTGCGCACACCGCGCAGCCCGGCAGGACCAACAAAGACAGGTGGGCAGGACGCCCACGTCAGTGCACAAGGAGGAAAAACATGAGTAATCCAACATTCGGGCGCCCCGTTCGGCGTCGCCTGCTGGGTCTGGCCGCCGGGCTGACTGCGGCGCTGGCCATGACAGCCTGCGGAGCGAACTCGGACCCTCAGGGAGGCGGCGGGAACGACGGCGGCGGCGAAGGCAGCGGTGAGCCGCTGGTCATCGGGTCGGCTGACTTCCCCGAGAGCCAGATCATCGCCGAGATCTATGCGGGCGCCCTCAACGGTGCCGGGATCGAAGCCAGCACCCAGCTGAACATCGGTTCGCGCGAGATCTACTACCAGGCACTTGTGGACGGGTCGGTCGACATCATTCCCGACTACAGCGGCAACCTGCTGCTGTTCCTGGACGCCGAGGCAACCGCGGAATCCGCGGAAGACATCATGGCGGCACTGCCCGACGCCCTCGCGGCCGAGACCCCGGACGTTAATCTGGGCGTACTGGAAGCCGCGGAGGCCGAGAACAAGGACGCCATGGTGGTCACTGCGGCCACCGCGGAAGAGTACGGGCTGACTTCCATCGAGGACATGGCCGAGGTGTGTGACCAACTGGTGATCGGTGCCCCTAGCACCTTCTCCGAGCGGGCCTACGGCCTGCCTGGACTTGAGGAAAACTACGGCTGCGTGCCCCAATCCTTCGAGGCAATCAACGACGGCGGCGGTCCGGTGACACTGGAAGCACTGCTGAACGACACCATCCAGGTGGCCGACATCTACACCACCACGCCATCGATCGCGGATAACGACCTGGTGGTGCTGGAAGATCCGGCGAACAACTTCATTGCCCAGCAGGTGGTTCCACTGGTCAACCTGGATACCGTGGGCGAAGAAGCGCGCGCTGCGCTGAACGAGGTATCCAGCGTTCTCACTACCGAGGACCTGATCGACCTCAACCGCGAGGTGAGCGGCGACGAAAAGCGCAACCCCGCAGATGCCGCCGCCGACTGGCTCGAGGAAAAGGGCCTGGCAGGGGAGTAGCAAACACCAGCCCGGGTCTGCCTATCCGCTCGTGATCACCATGCTCTTGATCACAATGCGGCTGGGCGGGCCCGGGCTGTGGCATCCTTTATTGATGGCCGAATTCAAGCAATCCGATAAGCTCCAGAACGTCCTCTATGACATCAGGGGGCCGCTGCTTGAGCACGCGAAGTACATGGAAGCGGAAGGCCACCGCATCCTCAAGCTGAATATCGGGAATCCCGCTCCGTTCGGATTCGAAGCACCCGACGCCATCCTCGTCGACATGATCCGGCACCTGCCCAACGCCCAGGGATACAGCGATTCCCGCGGCATCTTTTCTGCCCGCACCGCAGTGGTTCAGTACTACCAGGGCCGCGGAATCCAGAATATTGACGTTGACGATGTCTACCTTGGCAACGGCGTCAGCGAACTCATTACCCTCTCACTGCAGGCGCTGCTGAACAACGGGGAGGAAATCCTCGTCCCCACTCCGGATTATCCGCTGTGGACGGCTTCGGTGAGCCTCGCAGGCGGAACCGCCGTCCACTACCTCTGCGATGAGAGCAACTCCTGGTGGCCGGATGTAGAGGACCTGGAATCCAAGATCACCCCGCAGACCCGCGGCATTGTCCTCATCAACCCGAACAACCCGACCGGGGCCGTCTACCCCCGCGCGGTCATCGAGCAGATCGTCGAGCTTGCGCGTCGCCACGACCTGATTATCTTTTCTGACGAGATCTACGAGAAGATCCTGTACGACGACGCCGTCCACGTGAATGCCGCGTCCGTCACCGGCGATGATGTCCTGTGCCTGACTTACAGCGGACTGTCCAAGGCCTACCGGATTGCGGGGTTCCGGAGTGGCTGGATGGCTATCTCGGGTCCGAAGCATCGGGCCGCCGACTACATTGAGGGCATCAATCTACTGGCCAACATGCGTCTATGCGCCAACGTTCCGGCACAGCATGCCATCCAGACGGCGCTGGGCGGTTACCAGAGCATCAACGACCTCATCCTGCCGGGTGGCCGGCTGCGCCAGCAGCGTGACAAGGCGTATGAATTGCTGAACGCGATCCCGGGGGTCTCATGCGAGTTGGCCCAAGGTGCGCTATACCTCTTCCCGCGGCTCGATCCGGAGGTTTATCCGATCAAGGACGATGAGAAGTTCGCCCTGGATTTGCTGAAGCAGCAGAAGATCCTGATTTCGCACGGAACCGCGTTCAACTGGATCAATCCGGATCACTTCCGAATGGTTACGTTGCCGAGCGTTGAGGACATTGAGGATGCGATCGGACGTCTCGCGGAGTTCCTGAGTACGTACAAACCCTGATCAAGTAGTTTCCATACGCGCGCCGCGCCAGGAGGTTCCTATGCAGGTTGTTCCAGATTTCAGTATCTCCCCGAGCCAGGCGCTGCTTGCCGGGCCGGACGTCCGCCTGGATCAGCTGGACCCGGCATCGAAACCGGGGTTCGACGGCGGCAAGCAGGCTGGACGGGCGCGGCTCGCGGCGGGCCGCGAGGTTCTGTCAGAGCTTCAGGAGAAGCTGTTCGCAGAGAGCCGGTTTGGGAGTGAGATTTCGGTCCTGCTGATTCTGCAGGCAATGGACACGGCAGGTAAGGGCGGCATTGTCCGTCACGTGGTCGGTGCCGTTGATCCTCAGGGCGTTCACCATCATGCCTTCAAGGCACCGACCGCGGCGGAGAAGCGTCATCACTTTCTGTGGCGGATCAGGAAAGAACTTCCTGGTCCCGGCATGATCGGAGTTTTCGACCGCTCGCACTATGAGGACGTGTTGATTTCCCGGGTGCGTAAACTGGCGGCGGCCCCGGTCATCGAGGAGCGATACGGGGAGATCCGGGAGTTCGAGGCCGGCTTGGTGAGCTCGGGAACGCACGTTATCAAGGTGATGCTGCACCTGAGTAAGGAAGAGCAGAAGAAGCGGCTCGCCAAGCGGCTGGAACGTAAGGACAAGCACTGGAAGTACAGCCCTGGCGACCTGGAGGAGCGCGCGCTCTGGGATGAGTACCAGCGTGCCTACCAGACGGCGATCGAGCGCACCAGTAGCCCCGACGCTCCCTGGTTCGTAGTGCCTGCCGACCGGAAGTGGTACGCGCGGATCGCGGTTCAACAACTGCTGATCGACGTGCTGACCGGCATGCAACTCAGCTGGCCAAAGGCAAGCTTCGATGTGGCTGCCGAGAAGGCAAAGCTTGCGGCGAGCTGAAGGCTAGGTGTGTATCAAACCTGGATGAAGGCCTGCACCTATAAGCCTTCGTCTGGTGCAGCTCGTACCGAACTGCAGGCCGACACCTGGTTGTATCCCCCTACGCGTGGGCTTGGGAGCCGCCTTGCCCTTCCGGCTGACTCCTGGCTGCGGCGAGGCGCTTTCGGGCTCCCTCCAGCCATTGTTCGCAATGGTCCGCAAGTTCCTCGCCGCGCTCCCATAGCGCGAGCGACTGCTCGAGGCTGACGCCTCCGGCTTCGAGCTGGCTGACAACCTTGACCAACTGTTCGCGAGCATCCTCGTAGCTCAGCTCGGAGACGGGCGGCAGGCCGGCGCCTGCAGGAGGTGAAGGATCGATCGTCATTCTGGTTCCTTACTCTCTGTTTGCGGCACCGAGCCTCGTTTCTTGGTCGGGCGTTTCTTGCTGTTGACCTCAGGAGCCGGCATGCCGGCCTGCCCAGAAGCAGCGTCGTCGCCCACGGTGCGGGCAGCCAATCTGCCGCTGGCAACCCTGATAGCCAACATGGAGTTTGGAAACACGGTTTCCGCCTCCCGGACTACGCTGCCGTCTTCTGTCTGAACCACGGCATAGCCGCGGTCGAGCGTGTTTTGGGGCGATAGAGAACGTACCTGTGCCCGGAGGTGAAGCACGCGGTCTGCTTCCCTCGCGACCGCGCTGTCCATCGACGTTGTGATCCGCTTGCGGATCCGCAGCAGGTCATCGTGACGCACGCTGACCATGCCGGCGGGCTGTGCGAGCACCGGACGGGAACGCAGATGAGTGAGGCGTTCTGACTCGCGGGATACAAGCTGCGTGACGCAACGAGACAACTGGGCGCGGGCTTGCCTGATGCGTTCGAGTTCCTCGGTAACCTCCGGCACCACGCGCTTCGCGGCGTCGGTGGGCGTTGAGGCTCGAAGGTCCGCTACGTCGTCCAAAAGCGGATGATCTGCTTCGTGGCCGATCGCGCTGACAATGGGAGTGGTGGCCGAACTGACGGCGCGCACGAGGTCCTCATTGCTGAAGGGCAGCAGGTCCTCCAGAGACCCTCCGCCGCGCGCAATGATGATGACATCCACTCCAGGCATCCGATCCAGTTCAGACAGGGCAGAGCGCATTTGGGAAACAGCGCTCACGCCCTGGACAGCAACTTCCCGGATCTCGAATTCGACCGCGGGCCAGCGAAGGCGTGCATTGCGCAGCACGTCCTTCTTGGCATCGGAATCACGGCCTGTGATGAGCCCGATGCGGTGCGGCAGCAGCGGGAGCGGCTTCTTGCGGCGGGAAGCGAACAGGCCTTCGGCAGCGAGCGATTGCCGCAGCCGCTCGATCCTGGCGAGCAAGTCCCCCAACCCAACCGGACGGATGTCCCAGGCCTGCATGGACAGCCGCCCTGACTTCACCCAGAAGTCTGCCTTCAGACGTGCGACCACCCGTGAACCGCGCTCAAGCGGTATTGAGAGCCGGTCCATCACAGTCCCCCACACGGTAAGGGAAAGGGAAATCTCGGCGTCGATGTCGCGCAGGGTGACAAAGCACATGGTCCCGCGTTTGTTGAGCTCAATGACCTGACCCTCCACCCAAGCGGCTGGAGCACGTTCGATGTGCGCCTTCAGCTTTTCGGAGAGCACATGCAGGGGCCAGGGGCGGTCCGCCGATGTCTCAGCGGCGGTTTCGGGAAGGGATGATGGATCCGCCGCCCCGGCCGGAGCGGCCGCGATCGCGGTGCCCAGCGACGCGCCGTCGTCGTTCATTGTCTGTCTGTCCTCCCGTACCACCTGCACTCCTTGCGGGCGGTGTCTGTAGTTAATGTTTATCAGGTGCTCCAGACAACAGTGGCACCTGAACTGTTGTTGTGCAGGAGTAGAGCGGATCGCATGTCATGAAGCGGGCATAATCTGAAGAATGCGCTACGGGTGGAATGGGAGCTGATGAGAACAGTAGGATCGGCATTTTTTGTGCTCTTTACGGTGGTATTCGGTGTTCTCGCCCTGCCGAGCGCCTGGATTGCCACGCATGTGGTGTCGGAGGAGGGATTCGTACAGTTGGCGTCTGAACTCAGTGAAGACCCTGAATTCACGCAAGCACTGGCTGATGCGCTCTCCGTGGAAGCGACTGCCGGCGTGGACCTGCCATCCGGTATTGCGGAAACCGTCCAGCCGATTGTCGCTGGGATAGCTGAGCGGATCACGGAACTGCCCGGCTTCGAGCAGGCGTGGGATGAGACTCTCACGCGTTCACACTTGTTGACCTTCGCCGACCCAAGGGAACTCCCGCCGGAGGCGGACGCGAGCTCCTCGTTCACTCTGGACGTTGCACCGTTGGTTGCCCTGGTCACAACCGAGATCGGGAATCAGTTCGGAGTGGATGTGCCGGCGCCTGAACAGACACTGGTGAACATCGGTCAAGCAAACCATCGAGCCCTCCTGGAGCGCGTCGAAACTGCCGCTTCACTATGGCCCGCTCTTACGGCGGCGGCAGCGATCGGAGCGGTGTTGAGTCTTCTGATCGCCCGACGGCGAAGCACCACCCTTGCAGTACTCGGGCTGGGAGCCGTGCTGGGTGGAGCGCTCCTGTGGTTTGCCGCGGGTTTTGCTCCACAGATCGTTGATCAAACCGCTGACGCGAACGCGGTCGCGGACGTTTTCAAGGATGCGCTGACCGTTCGTGCGGCTGACAGTTTCCAGGCTTGGTGTCTTGCCGCGATTGCGGTCGGATTGCTGGTGTCGGTGGCTGGGCTTGCCGCACGCCTTCTGAGCGGGTCGCAACGGGGACGGGTGCCCTCGGACCGGGTCGCTGCTCGGCGCTGAGCGGGTCACTTGGCTCTGAGCGGACAGAGTGCAGCTCACGGGCGGGAGCGCAGCGTGGGCCGTTAGCATGGAGATATGTCCACCACAGCAGTGCCGGTTCCCATGCCCATGGTGCCCAGAAAGCGCCGAACACCGGAAGAAGTGCACGCCGCAGCCCCGGTTGCCGGCTCGCGAAAGGTGCTGCTGGCCGCTCCTCGAGGCTATTGTGCCGGAGTGGACCGAGCTGTCATTGCTGTTGAGAAGGCACTCGACCACTACGGTCCACCCGTGTATGTGCGGAAGCAGATAGTGCACAATCTCCACGTGGTCTCCACTCTCGAAGAGAAGGGTGCCATCTTTATCGAGGAGACGGACGAGGTCCCGGAGGGGGCGCTGGTCGTGTTCTCCGCGCACGGGGTATCACCGGCTGTGGTGGAGGCTGCGGAAGACCGCAACCTCCGCACCATTGACGCGACGTGTCCACTTGTCACTAAGGTGCACCGTGAAGCGGTCCGGTTCGCGCGTGACGACTTCGACATCCTTTTGATTGGTCATGAAGGACACGAGGAAGTAGAGGGAACCTCGGGCGAGGCACCCGAGCACATCCAGATAGTCAACGGCCCGGAGGACGTCGACAAGGTGACGGTCCGCGATCCGGACAGGGTGATCTGGCTTTCCCAGACCACCCTCAGCGTTGACGAGACCATGGAAACCGTGGCGTTGCTGAAGGAACGGTTCCCAACGCTTCAGGATCCGCCCAGCGATGACATCTGTTACGCGACTTCGAACCGCCAGGCAGCGATCAAGAAGATTGCCCCGGATGCGGATTTGGTGATTGTCGTGGGGTCGTCGAACTCCTCCAACTCCGTTCGGCTGGTAGAGGTCGCGCTCGAGTACGGGGCAAAGGCTTCATACCGCGTCGACTTCGCCAATGAAGTGGACGAGTCCTGGTTCGAGGGAGTATCCACAGTCGGAGTTACTTCCGGAGCTTCTGTTCCGGAGAACCTCGTCCAGGACGTCCTGCGATTGCTGGCAGATTACGGCTACGCCGATGTCGAGGAAGTGGTCACTGCCGAGGAAGACATCATTTTCTCCCTGCCCAAAGAGATCAGGGCTGCGTTGAAGGCGATGGGCGACCCATCCAGCGGGCTTGGCGGACGAGGGCAGCGACCGACCTCCTGAAGTTGACTCTCGGGGACACTCCCGACCGTGGGTCGGGAAATCGCTCCAGCTAAGCGGAACGTTGCTCCGCTTCCGAGCCGGTCTCGGAATCGATCAGCTCGGGCGCGCTCAGTAACCTTGGCGTCGTCTCCACGGCCTGGGCCGATAGCGGGGCGTCGACATCAGCGGGTTCGAAAGCGTTGATACGGCGGGCTGTCGGCAGCACCCGTGACTCGAGAGTGCCGACGAATGAGTTGTACTTCTCCACGGAACTCTTCAAAGAGCTGCCCAGCCGGGTGATGTGCGAACCCATTGTGCCGAGCCGCTCATAGAGTTCGCGCGACAGGTCGTACAACTCCTTGGCGTTCTCGGTCAGTACATCCTGACGCCAGCTGAACGCGACGCCCTTCAGGATAGCCAGCAACGAAACGGGGGAGGCTAGCACCACGTTGCGCGAAAAGGCGTAGTCCAGGAGCGCCGGGTCAGTGTTGAGCGCCGCTGATAACACTGATTCCACAGGGATGAAGCACACCACCAAATCGGGAGAGTTGGCGGCACCCTCCCAGTACTTCTTGCGACTCAGTGCGTCAACGTGTGCCCGCACGGCCTTCACATGTTGCAGGAGAAGATCCTGCCGGCGGCGTTCCTCTGCAGCGACCTGTTGCTCGTCGCCGTCCTCGATGGAACTCTGCGCTTCCAGGTACGCCGCTAGTGGCACTTTGGAGTCAACGACGATCTGTTTGTTCCCCGGGAGCTGGATGACCATGTCCGGCCGTGCGGTGGAGGCTGATTCCTTCGAAGTGATCGTGAACGTTGTCTGTTCGTGGAAGTCCACGCGCGGAAGCATTCCCGCTGCCTCGACCACGCGGCGCAGTTGCACTTCACCCCATTGACCACGCGCCGTGCTGCTGCGTAGCGCAGACGCAAGCGAATGGGTGGTGGACAAAAGCTTGGAATCCGAGAATTGCGCTTCCTGCAGCTGCCGTGCCAAGTGACCGAACTGCTGTGCGCGTTCCCGCTCCAGTTGCCCTACCTGCGCCTGGACCTGCCCCAGCTTGTCAGCGAGCGGTGCAAGCGCACGAAGGACGGACTGCTCCTCATCCGACTGCGCAGTAAGCCGGCGGTTGTGCTCGTGAAGGATGCGGTTCTCGGCCTCAGCCGCAGCGGAGGATGACACAGCCCGCCCAAGCCTTTCCCCGGCGTCGTCCAATTCATTGCGTAGATCGGTGATAGAGCGACGCGAGAGAACGAGTGCAACGCCTGCGCCAATACCGACGCCAAGTAGTGCCGCGAGAATGATCGAGAGAAGCGTGATTCCGTCCATGGCTCAACCATTGCAGGTGCCGGTGACATTCTTGATTGATGTAGCGGCGCGGCGGCCACGGGCACCGACGGTAGACTATTTTCCCGTGGCTCTAACTATTGGCATCGTCGGACTGCCCAACGTCGGCAAATCAACCCTCTTCAACGCGCTCACCAGGAATACCGTTCTCGCGGCGAACTATCCGTTCGCAACGATCGAACCAAATGTTGGCGTGGTGAGTCTGCCGGACCCGCGGCTCGGCGAGCTCGCAGAGCTTTTTAGTTCGCAGCGCATCCTGCCTGCCACCGTCTCCTTCGTGGACATCGCCGGGATTGTGAAGGGCGCATCCGAGGGTGAGGGGCTTGGCAACCAGTTCCTCGCGAACATCCGCGAAGCTGAAGCGATAGCTCAGGTTGTCCGGGTGTTCGACGACCCCGACGTCATCCATGTTGATGGCGCAGTGAATCCGGTCTCGGATATGGAAACCATCAACACTGAACTCATCCTCGCGGACCTTCAGACGCTTGAGAAAGCCATCCCGCGTGTGGAGAAGGAAGTCAAGATCAAGAAGCGGGAGGCCGCGCAGCTGTCCGCCATGCAAGCGGCACAGGCGGTTCTGGAGCGGGGTGACACCATTTTCTCCTCGATCGCACGGGACAAGCTGGAGATGGAACACCTTCGGGAACTGAGCCTGCTCACGGCGAAGCCCTTCATCTACGTATTTAACGCGGATGACTCAGTTCTCGGGAGCGATGAGCGGCAGAAGGAACTCCGTGCATTGGTTGAACCCGCTGACTGCATCTTCCTCGACGCCAAGCTCGAAGCCGACCTCGTCGAACTGGACTCTGAAGAGGCGCGGGAAATGCTGGAGATGAATGGGCAGGAAGAGTCCGGCCTTGATCAGCTCGCACGAGTCGGATTCCACACCCTCGGGCTTCAGACCTACCTCACGGCGGGGCCGAAGGAAGCTCGCGCCTGGACCATCAAGAAGGGCGCTACCGCTCCCGAGGCAGCCGGAGTGATTCACTCGGATTTCCAGCGCGGCTTCATCAAGGCTGAAGTTGTCTCCTTCGCCGACCTGGTTGATGCAGGTTCGATGGCGGAAGCGAAGTCCCGTGGCAAAGTCCGCATCGAGGGCAAAGAGTACGTGATGTCCGACGGCGATGTGGTGGAGTTCAGATTCAATGTGTAGTTGAGTTCCAGCCAGACATCTGTCAGGGGTGACTTCGGCCGGCTTAGGCAATGTCGAAGAATCCGGCTTCCAGCCTCATCGGACGAAGGCCTCAGGTAAGGGTCCCTACTACGTGCTGGCACGGCAGCCGTAGAGATCGGAGCACGTGTGAAGCACCTCCTGACGTCGGGCGGGATCAGCAATCCGAGCATCGAGCAAGCGCTTGTCGACCTGCTCGGTAAGCCCATCGCCGAGGCCAGCGCGCTAATCGTCGCGACAGGCATGTATCCCTTTCCCGGCGGTAGCCGCATGGCCCGCGATGCGATCACCGGCGCGGCGTCGAGCCCATTGGCAGGGCTCGGGTGGAAGTCCTTGGGCGTCCTCGAGCTCACAGCGCTTCCTACCCTCCGCGACGAGGCGTGGGTGCCGGAGGTGCAGGAGACTGACGCCCTTCTCGTGTACGGCGGGGACGTGCTCTATCTGGTTCATTGGATGCGTGAATCAGGTCTCGCGCACCTCCTGTTGACCCTCAAGGACTCCGTATACGTCGGGGTGAGTGCAGGGAGCATCGCCGTCACCCCGTATAACTGCGACGCCGAGTTCGATCGGGAGTTTGTCCCCGAGGACAGCGATATGGGACGGGATGCTGAACGAGCGCTCGGGCACGTCGACATCGCGCTCTACCCGCACCTCGGGAACCCTGATATGGCCGATACGACCCTCGAGAACATCGGACGCTGGGCGGATCGGATCCCGGTCCCCGTCTACGCGATCGATGACGAGACTGCGCTTCGTGTCGAGAATGGCAAGATCGACGTTATCTCCGAAGGGACCTGGAAGCTTTTTCCTGCGTGATCCTTGCGCAGTCGGACCAGTTCAGGGCCCGCCGCTCTTGGCGGGGCAGCACTTCGCTCAGCCGACGCAATGACTAGTCGGGCAGGTGGGCACCTCAGCCCGTAGTCCTCGTCTTGGGCTGCGCATGTCGAGCCGCTCAACCGTAGAGTGCTTGACCGCCACGTTCCATTATTCGGGCAGTTTATTCGGGGGCAGGGCGACTTCGGGTGCGCTTGATCTCGGAGCGCAACCGTTTTCCTTCCAGGCGACGACGTCGCGAGCCGCTCGTTGGCCGGGTCGGTCGCCGAATGACAGCGGGAGCCACTGCGTCTCGCAGGATCGCGGCAAGGCGTTGCCGCGCCGCAATTCTGTTGCGCCGTTGGGAGCGGTGCTCGGAGGCGCTGATGGTAAGCACCGTGCCCGAGAGTCTCTCGGAGAGCCGGTAAATGGCTAGTTTCCGTTGGACCTCATTGAGCGCTGATGTAGTGCGTAGATCGAGACTGAGTTGCACACGTGAGTCGGCCGTATTGACGCTCTGGCCGCCGGGGCCGGATGCTCGGGAGAACTGCTCAACCAGTTCGCCCGCCGGTACCCTGAGGCCGCGCGGCGCGCCGGGCCCCGAGGGTACACGCAAGTTGTCCACACAATTATTGTGCCCCAACTCCGAAACGGTTGTTCCGATCAACGTCGGTTAGAAGCAGCAGACGCTAGGTGCGTAAGCCATCGTCGGGACGTCTGCTCAGATGGAACGACGTGCCCCGCGCAGTCGAATTGCAATCACCGCGTCAATGACGAACAGTGCAAACATCGTGACGGTATTGCGCCTGCGACCTTGTTGCATGTACTCGTGCCCGAATAGAAGGTGAAGCAGGGAGCGTGCCGCAACGGCACGCCACCGCCAAGGTGACGACCGTCCGGCCAAGATCGTGATGCCGAGGACAAGGTCTGCCGTTCCAAGTACGCGTCGATATCCAACGTCAGTGCGCGCTAAGTCGAGCCATCGCCCGCCCGTCAGTGGGGCCACGGTCAATAAGCCACCGAGAGCTGCGGAGACCGCACCCACACCATCGGCCGCGATGGTGAGGATGGCGTTCCTGGTAGCTGGCATGTGGGGACTCTACAGCAGCCGGGGTAATGGAGTAGTCGGCGCTTCACCGAGACCGAGCCCAGGAGAGATCGCCGACGGCTCGTCATTCATCCGCGACGATGGCCTCGCACTCGGCAAGATTGACTCCTTCGGGGCCTCCAACCGTGGCAACGTAGGCGAAATTCACTTCAGAGATCAGGCGCAGAAGCATCACCGACCGGTATCCGGCCGATAACCGACGGGTGTCGGTAGGGGCATCTTTGGTTGCATCTCGGTAACAACACACGGCCCTCCTAGCTTTCGATACCTAGTAGTAACAATTACCCCTTAGGCTTTTCATCATGTGAGGCACGCCACTTTGACCATCAGAGTGCGTGTCAGTCCTTTGTAAAACCATGAAGGACATCTTCCACAACATGAAACTAGGAGGCGGAATGCGTTTCGGACGTACTTCCAAAGCCGTAGGTGTAGCGGCAATTGCTGCACTTGCACTGAGCGCCTGCGCTGAAAGCGGCGGCGGCGACGATACTGGCAACGACGGTGGCGGCAACGAGGCGGCCGGCGGCGCTGTAACAGTCGCCGAGGTCAACCCGTTCACCTCATTCAACTCCGACAGTGCCACCGGCAACGTCGACATCAACGGCAAGGTCAGTTACCTGACCCACGGGCAGTTCAACTACATCAGCAATGAATACGAACTTGTGCCTCAGGAGGAGTTCGGCACCTACGAGTTGGTGTCCGAGGATCCGCTCACGGTCACCTACACGGTCAACGAAGGCGTGACCTGGTCCGATGGCGAACCAGTCGACGCTGATGACCTGATGCTCTCTTGGGCAGTAATTTCCGGTCATTACAATGACTTGGCCGATCCGGATCCGGACGTCGAGGGCGACGAAACCGGAGTCGACTACTTCACCTATGCCGGTTCAACCGAAGGCCTGAGCCTCACGGATGTGCCCGAGATCGGTGAAGATGGCCGCTCGATCACTCTCGTGTATTCGGAGCCTTATGCCGACTGGGAGTCGGCCTACGACGTCCTAGACACACCAGCGCACGTCCTGGCGACCGGTGGCGGTCTGGCCGATGGGGACGCATTGATCGAACTGTTCCAGTCCGCACCGGAGGGTGACCCGGAGAACCCGCAGGAGCGTCCCGAGCTCCAGGCAGTTGCGGATTACTGGAATACGGCGTTCGACACCACCACGCTCCCCACCGATCCGAACCTGTTTTTGTCCAGCGGACCGTACATTGTTCAGGACATGGTTCCGGACCAGTCGATGACACTGGTGCGCAACGAGGACTACAACTGGGGACCGATCCCGGCCCTAGATGAAATCACCATCCGGTATATCCCCGACGCCAACGCACAGGTTCTTGCACTTCAGAACGGCGAAGTGGACATCATTCAGCCCCAAGCATCCGCTGACACACTGACGGCTCTTGAGGCTATAGACGGTGTCGAGATTCTGCGTGGTCCTGAGTTGTCCTTCGACCACCTCGACATTTTCCAGGGTGGTGTCTTCGAGGATCCTGAGGTACGCGAGGCGTTCATGCTCACCATTCCTCGGGAACAGATCGTCGATGCGACGATCCGTCCTATCGATCCCGAGGCCTCACCGCGTAACTCGCACATCTTCGACTTCGGGACGGATGGCTACAATGCGGCCATCGAAACCAACGGGTCTGACGCTTACGCCGAGGTTGATATCGATCGCGCCACCGAGCTGCTCGGCGGGGCAACGCCCGAAGTGCGGATCATGTACAACGCCGACAACCCAAACCGTGTTGACGCTTACACACTCATTGCTGAAAGTGCAGAGCAGGCCGGCTTTGTAGTGGTCGACGGCGGCCTTCCCGGTGCAGAATGGGGTGCCGCTCTGGCCAACGGTGGATCGAGTTGGGACGCAACCATCTTCGGTTGGATCAGCAGTGGTGTCGGCGTAACCGGTGTGCCTCAGCTGTACGGTTGCGGATCCGCGTCGAACTACGCCCAGTGGTGCGACGAGGAAGCCCAGACTGCAATGGAGGAGCTCATTGTCACCACAGATGAAGCCCAGCAGCAGGAACTGCAGATTCAGGTTGATACAGCCCTCTTCGAGACCGGCTTCGGCCTGCCCCTGTTCCAGTCCGTTGGTTTGAACGCAGAAAGCGATCAGATCGAAGGAACCGAGTACATGGGCAACCAGACCGGTATCTGGTGGAACTTCTGGGAGTGGACGATCGCTGAGTAGGCGGCCGGTTCCAGCTCATTAGGACCCAAAGGTAATGGAAGCGTTGGGACGCAGAAGCGTCCCAACGCTTCCTGCCGCCGTCGGTGAATCGTCCACTGATTGGCGGTTCCCAAATTCTGCTGGAACGTAACGTGCATTACACTTCTTGCCACAACCCGGCATCATCCGGGGCACCTCCGGGCATGTGCCCAACGCTCAACACTGAGGCTCACAAACTATGCTGACGTATATTGTCCGGCGGCTGATCGCCGCCGTGCTCATTCTCTTTGGCGCTTCCTTCCTCGTGTATGTCCTGACTGCGCTGTCAGGAGACCCACTTGAGGATTTGCGTCAAAGCAATGCCCCTAACAGAGAGGCATTGATTCAACAACGTATTGACCTCCTGGACCTCGACATACCGCCTGTTCTTCGCTATTTCGCCTGGTTATCAGGCGCAGTGAAATGCCTGGTCCCCTTCGCACTAACCTGCGACCTGGGAAACAGCGTGACTGGAATCGAGGTCACCCAGCTGCTCGGCCGGGCAATGGGACAGACCATCCTGCTCGTTTCTGCTGCTACCGTCCTCGCCATCATCATTGGCATCACTCTGGGCATTGTGACCGCGCTCCGTCAGTACAGCGGCCTTGACTACGGCGTCACCCTGATGGCCTTCCTGTTTTTCTCGCTGCCCGTGTTCTGGGTAGCCGTGCTGCTCAAGGAATTCGGCGCGATCGGGTTCAATAACTTCCTTGCCGAACCAGACATCAGCTTCGCTGCGACTATCATCTGTGGCCTGCTAGCCGGGTTCCTCTTCTTTCTAACGTCGGGCGGAACCATGAAGCGGAAGCTTCTATGGGCCGCCATCGGTTTTGCCTTCGCCTTCGCTCTCGTCTGGTTCCTCGATTTCACCGGGTGGTTCCTCACACCCGGCTTCGGCCCGATCGTGATTGCCTTGCTCTCGGTAGGCATTGCGTACGGTGTAACTCTGCTGACCGCAGGGCTGAAGAATCGCAAGGCCCTCTACAGCTCACTGATCGTGGTCGGGATCGGCGTCATCGCGTACTTCGCAGTGCAACCGCTATTGGACCGCGCAACCCTGTTGATGATTGTCCTTCTCGCTATCGCAACGGTGCTGATCGGCTTGGTTGTCGGCTACTTCATGGGCGGCTACGACAAGCGCCAGAACATGAACGCGGCAGGCTTGACCGCATTCCTGATGGGATTCCTCATCCTGTTGGACCGGTTCATGCAATCCTGGCCGGACTACTTCGACAACAACCGGATCAACGGACGCCCCATTGCCACGATTGGTTCGGCAACCCCGAATCTCGAAGGCGACTTCTGGGTCAGCGGAATCGACACCTACACGCATCTATTGTTGCCAACAATCGCCCTGATGCTGATCTCGCTTGCGGGCTACAGCCGATACTCGCGGGCATCGATGCTCGAAATCATGAACCAGGATTACGTTCGGACCGCCCGCGCAAAGGGTTTGGGAGAACGAACCGTAGTCATGCGGCACGCCTTCCGTAACGCGCTGATCCCTCTGGCGACCCTTGTTGCGTTCGACATCGGTGGATTGATCGGTGGAGCAATCATCACGGAGAACGTCTTTGCATTCAGTGGTATGGGTCAACTATTCGTCGATGGTCTGCAATCGCGGGATCTCAATCCCGTGATGGGCGTCTTTCTGATCACTGGCATCGTGGCGCTCGTCTTCAACCTGGTGGCCGACCTCGTCTACTCCGTCCTTGACCCGCGCGTAAGGGTGAAAGCATGAGCACTACAGCACAAGAAACCAAGCAGCAGCAACCTGAAGAGGCCAAGGGCCTCAGCCAGGGACAGATCGTACGCAAACGCTTCTTCGGACACACGGCTGCGGTCGTGAGTTTGATCGTCTTTGCCTGCGTGGTGATCCTCGCGTTTACCTCAGTTGGCTATGCGGGTATTCCCGGCTGGTGGCAGTGGAACTACATTGAAACTCCCCGGCTCGCGACTCCAACCGGGGAACCAACGTGGAGCCCGGAACTGGGGAACCCTGGTACTTGGTTCGTTTTTGGGGACCATCCCTTCGGCCAGGACCGCGTAGGGCGCGACCTCTTCGCGATGACAATGCGAGGGGCGCAGCTGTCTCTGATCATCATGTTCATTATCGGACTGGTTGGCGGATTCATTGGTGTAGTCATCGGTGGTGTTGCCGGCTACTTCCGCGGCTGGGTTGAGACGGTCCTGATGCGCTTGACTGACGTCATCATCATTATTCCGCTAGTGATCATCGCTGCGGTGCTGGGAACGTTCGGTCGCACCCTTTCCGGACCAGGAACCATCTTTGATACTCTCTTCGGCGGCAGTGCAGGGGTGATCCTGCTCGGCATCTTCGTAGGCTTCATCATCTGGACCGGCCTTGCCCGCCTTGTTCGCGGCGAATTCCTCAGCCTTCGTGAGCGCGAGTTCGTTGACGCGGCACGGATTGCCGGGGCCTCGAACACCCGGATCATCTTCAAGCACATCGTTCCCAATGCGGTCGGCGTCATCATCGTGAACACCACTCTCGTGATGGCTTCGGCGATCCTGCTTGAAACTGCGTTGTCCTACCTCGGACTTGGCGTCCAAGCACCGGATATCTCGCTGGGCAGCCTCATCAGCGACAACCAGGCCGCCTTCAGTACGCGGCCCTGGCTGTTCTGGTGGCCTGGGCTGTTCATCGTGATCATCTGCCTGTCGATCAACTTCATCGGTGACGGGCTTCGCGACGCGTTCGACCCACGTCAGAAGAAGTTCAACTCGAAGAAGGCTGCAGAGCCGAAGAAGCCGGCCTGATGATCGCAACCTTCGACGGGCTGGCCGTTCGCCCGGCCAACCCGGACGCCGAACTGCTGCTATTGGGCGCTCAGAGTGATTGCGCTCAGCAGCAGCAGTCCGGCGACGATTCCGAGAGGCAGCCAGTTGATCCTGGGGATCACCTTGGTCTGCTCCGTGGTGTCAACGTCGATCAGGCCGCTTTCGACCTGCCGTTCCCACTCGGTGCGAACGAGCAGCGCGGCCATGCCGGAGTCTGTGTTGCGCAAGTCACCCGGACGGACGCTACCTCCCGCGCCGTAACTGCTGCCTGGAAGGTGCTGCATGTGCTCCGGTTTGCCGGTGTGCGTTCCTCGGATGCCGGGCGCGGGTGCAGCCCAAGCGGTGTAGCTGCCTCCGGGCGTTACAAGCTTCAGCGCGTACTTGGTGTCAACGTGGATCAGCGCGGCCCAGGGGACCTCGAAGGTTCGCAGCGGGTTGCGAAGTTCCACGGCAACTGGCCCCACCGCGACGTACGGGTACCAGAACAGCCACCACGCGGCGGCTCCAACAGCGAGCAGCGGCGCGGAGGTGACCAGTGCAGGCAGGCCGGACGTCACGACGGAACCCGCAAGCCCAATACCGATCACGGTTCCAGCGATTGCGATGATCCATTTGCTGCTGCGGGGACGGAAAACAGTTCTCTGGGCCGGTCCGGTAGGCGAAGTCATACCCCCATATTTTCAACATTCAGGTCAAGTGCAGTAATCGGGAGCCAAACAGGCCCTGCAACTGCGCTGCGCCAACGGTCACACGGTGGAAGGACAGCACTATGACCAACGACATTATTGACGGTAACGGGAGCGAAAACGGGAAGAAGTCATCCCGCGGCCCAGTCCTAGAGGTCAAGAACCTCAGCGTCGACTTCGGCGTGGAGAAGGAATGGGTTCCGGCGGCCATTGACCTGAACTACTACGTCAACGCCGGCGAGGTTCTCGCTATCGTTGGCGAGTCCGGTTCGGGCAAAAGCGCAAGCTCGATGGCGCTGCTAGGCCTCCTTCCCAGCAACAGCCGCGTGACCGGCGAGGTAAACCTCAACGGGAAATCGATCCTCAACCTTTCGGGCAACAAGCTCCGCGAAGTGCGCGGCAATGACGTCGCAGTGATCTTCCAGGAACCCATGACGGCGCTGAACCCTGTTTACACGGTGGGGTTCCAGATTGTTGAGACCCTCCGGTTGCACAATGCGATCTCGCCTGACGAAGCGCGCGAACGCGCGATCAAGCTCCTGGACATGGTTGAGCTGCCTGATCCTGAGAAGGCGTTCCGCTCCTACCCGCACCAGTTGTCAGGAGGACAGCGTCAGCGCGCCATGATCGCGCAGTCGCTTTCCTGCGATCCGAAGCTCCTCCTCGCAGACGAACCGACAACCGCACTGGATGTCACCGTTCAGGCCGAAATCCTCGACCTGATGCGTAATCTCCGTAACAAGCTGGACAGCGCGATTGTGCTCATCACGCACGACATGGGCGTTGTTGCTGACCTAGCGGACCGCATTGCGGTGATGCGTAAGGGCGTCATCGTTGAGACAGGTACCGCCGAGAAGATCTTCAGTAATCCGGAGCACCCCTACACGCAGGCTCTGCTGGCGGCTGTCCCCCATCTCGGCCAGGGAACTGAAGGCGGCGGAGACGACGTCGACATTACGGCCGCGCTTGCAGCCGCCACCCACTCGGATCTCTCCGGTGTAGATAAAGAAGAGCTCGAGCGCCGTGAGCGCGCAGTGCTTCAGGGCTTGGACGAGAATGCCGAGTCGCGGAGCGATAAGCGCGGAGAAGCTGTGCTGGAGCTGCGCGATGTTGCAATCGAGTACCCGAAGCAGGGTCGCGTCCCGGCTTTTCGTGCGGTCGAGAATGCAACGCTGAGCATTCACCCGGGTGAAGTCATGGGACTGGTGGGGGAGTCGGGCTCGGGCAAGACGACGATCGGCCGCGCCGCCGTCGGACTACTTCCGGTGGCGGAAGGTTCCCTGAGCGTTGTTGGTACTGATATCTCCGGCCTTAAGCCCACCTCGCGCGAGTTGGGCGCGGTCCGTCGGAATGTCGGCATGGTCTTCCAGGACCCGTCGTCGTCTTTGAACCCACGCCTGCCGATCGGTGAGAGCATCGGCGAGCCGATGTTCCTTGCCGGCGAGGCGAAGGGTGCGGATCTTCAGAAGCGCATCGAGACGCTGCTGGATCAGGTTGAACTTCCGCGCTCTTACCGGAACCGGTACCCGCACGAGCTTTCCGGTGGACAGAAGCAGCGCGTGGGTATCGCCCGTGCGCTCTCGCTCAAGCCGAAGCTCATGGTCGCTGATGAGCCAACCTCCGCCCTCGACGTTTCGGTGCAGGCAAAGGTGCTTGAGCTCTTCCAGAACCTGCAGCAAGAGATGGGCTTCGCTTGCCTCTTCGTCACACACGACCTCGCAGTGGTCGACGTTCTTGCCGACTACATCTGCGTAATGCGCCGCGGCAAGATCGTTGAGCAGGGCACGCGCGACCAGATCCTGCGCAACCCTCAGGACCCGTACACGCAGCGCCTGCTGGCGGCGGTTCCATTGCCGAACCCCGAGAAGCAGCGTGAGCGCCGCGAGCTGCGTGCGCGGCTCCTGGCGGCCGCTGAGTAACCACTCAACCGAAACAACGACGACGGCGACGCCCACCGAAAGGGGGCGTCGCCGTCGTCGTGAGTATCAGGGCGAAGCTCAAGCGAGTGTTGTTCCCGCGACATTGACCTCGTTTGCATGGGCAACGAAAACTTGTAGGCTTGGCGCTTGTGACTGGACTTGGCCACGACGCGTCAAGTTCTTTCTTTCTCAACATTGGGTCCAGATCGGACCCTGCTCAAATACCAAGTAGGAGGCGAAATGCGTTTTAGGCGTATTTCCAAAGCTCTCAGCATCGCGGCGATCGCTGCGCTTACCCTGAGTGCATGTGGGGGTGGCAGCGGCGATGAAGACGCTCCGGCGGATGCCAGCGCGGTCATCATCGTGGATGGCTCAGAGCCCCAGAACCCGTTGATTCCCACCAGCACAAACGAAGTCGGCGGCGGAGCGGTCATCGACCTGCTCTTCGCGGGGTTGGTCAGCTATGACCCCGAAGGCGCACCACAGAACGAGATGGCAGAGTCGATTGAGACCGAGGATGCACAGAATTACACCATCACGCTGAAGGAGGGCAAGACATTCACGAATGGTGACCCCGTAACGGCGTCTTCGTTCGTTGACGCCTGGAACTACGGCGCGGCAGCGAAAAACGCCCAGCTGAGCAGCTACTTCTTCGAGAGCATTGAGGGCTACGACGAGGCAAGCGCTGAGGGTTCTGAGGTGGAAACGCTATCGGGATTGAAGGTCGTCGATGACCTGACCTTCACTGTCAAACTCAAGCAGCCCGAGTCGGACTGGCCTCTGCGGTTGGGCTACAGTGCATTCTCGCCGCTTCCGGCTGGAGCGCTCGAAGATCCTGAGACCTTCGGCGAGAACCCCGTAGGCAACGGCCCGTACAAGTTCGCGGCTGAGGGCTCATGGCAGCACAACCGGCAGATCGAACTTGTGCCCAATGAGGACTACGACGGGCCGCGCAAGGCGCAGAACGGTGGAATCACGTTCAAGATCTACCAGAACGACAGCACTGCGTATCAGGACCTGATTTCGGACAACCTCGATGTACTGAAGACCATCCCGACTTCCGATATCAAGAACTTCAAGAACGACCTCGGTGAGCGTTGGATCGAATCGCCGTATGCAGGCAACCAGACCATTGCCATCCCGTACTACCTGGAGAACTGGGACGGCGAAGCAGGAAAGCTACGCCGCCAGGCATTCTCAATGGCAATCAACCGCGAAGAGATCACCGAAGTGATTTTCAACAACGGCCGCACCCCTGCCAAGGAATTCACGGCGCCGGTCCTGGATGGGTACTCCGATGACCTGCCCGGAAGCGAGAACCTGGAGTTCAATGCGGAGAAAGCCAAGGAACTCTGGGCAGAGGCAGAGGAACTCGAGCCTTATGATACGAGTGAGCCGCTGACCATTGCCTACAACGCTGATAAGGGCGACCACAAGACCTGGGTTGAGGCTGTTGTAAACAGCCTCAAGAACACACTCGGTATCGAGGTCTCCGGCAAGCCTTATGCCACCTTCGCCGAGGTGCGCACCGAAGCGACCGAGAAGACTCTCACCGGCGCCATTCGTGCAGGCTGGCAGGCCGATTACCCGTCACTGTTCAACTTCCTCGGCCCCATCTACGCCACGGGCGCTGGATCGAACGATGCGGTATACGAAAACCCTGAGTTCGATCAGGCCCTGAGCGACGGCCTCTCCCTCGACACCGTTGAGGCAGGAAACGAAGCCATGAACAAGGCGCAGGAAATGCTCCTTGAGGACCTTCCGGCTGTTCCGTTGTGGTACCAGGTGGCGCAGGGCGGCTGGAGCAACAACGTTGACAACGTCCAGTTCGGCTGGAACGGCGTGCCTCTGTACTACGCAATCACCGGCAAGTAGTTCACCAGCGGTAATGGGGTCTGTCCGAGCGGATAGACCCCATTGCCTTGCTCCAACCAAAGGTTCAATCATGATCATTTCCACCTTGCGTTCTCGCCGAACGTTCGTGTGCAGAGTAGGCGGTAGCTGATGGGCTGGTACATCTTCCGGCGTTTCCTGCAGCTGATTCCCGTCTTCCTGGGAGCAACCCTCCTTGTCTACTTTCTGGTCTTCAGTCTTCCCGGTGACCCCACGGCCGCAATCTGCGGGGAGCGGGGGTGCACGCCGGCGGTGGAAGCAGCCCTGCGCGAGCAGTACAATCTGGACGAGCCGTTCTGGGTTCAGTACTTCCTTTATCTGAAGGGAGTACTCACCTTCGACCTGGGAACCACATTTGCCGGGCGTCCGATCGCGGTCATCATTGCGGAGGTCTTCCCGACCACCGCACGGCTGGCAGTCATGGCGCTCATTTTCGAGGCCTTCTTCGGCATTCTTTTCGGACTCCTCGCGGGCCTGCGCAAGGGGAAGCTCTTCGACTCGACGGTGCTCGTCGTATCGCTGATCGTCATCGCTGTGCCGATCTTCGTGCTTGGCTTTCTCATGCAGTTCCTGATCGGTGTGAAGCTCGAATGGGCAAATCCGACGGTCAGCGGAGATGCAACAATCCCTGAGCTCATCCTGCCCGCCGTCGTTCTTGGCCTCGTGTCCTTCGCTTACGTCCTCAGGCTTACGCGAACCAGCGTGATCGAGAACGCCAATGCTGATTACGTACGCACTGCGACCGCAAAGGGTCTCAGCCGGCGTCGCGTGATGGTTGTACACGTACTAAGGAACTCGATGATCCCGGTCGTCACATTTCTTGGTGCCGATCTTGGTGCCTTGATGGGTGGAGCCATTGTGACTGAAGGCATCTTCAACGTGAACGGCGTGGGGCTCACGCTCTACAGGGCCGTGCTCAGCGGCGAGGCCCCGGTCGTTGTTTCGATCGTGACAGTACTCATCCTGATCTTCTGCCTGGCAAACCTCCTGGTGGATCTTCTGTACGCCTGGCTGGACCCGAGGATTCGATATGCCTGATATGGATAAACACTTCGCGGAGGTCAGCTCCGCACCACGCGGCAAACTATCCAAGTACGCCGTGGAGCACTTCGTCGCCGACGTTGAGGAAACGCCGGTGGCAGAAACCGACAGTGCGACGTCCAGTGCGGCGCCTCAGAGTCTGTGGGGTGAGGCCTGGCACAGCTTGCGTCGGCAACCCCTGTTCATTCTCAGCGCAGTACTGATTCTTGCCGTCACCATCGTCGCGCTGTTTCCGGGTATGTTCACCAATGAACCGCCGAACGAGAACTGCCTGCTGGAAAATTCAGACGGTGGTCCAGCCCCGGGACACCCGCTCGGCTACACCCAGCAAGGTTGCGACATCCTGTCGAGGGTCGTATATGGAACACAGGCGTCTCTGACGGTTGGAATACTCGCCACCATCGGTGTCCTGATTATCGGCGGCCTCATTGGTGCCCTTGCTGGATACTTTGGCGGCTGGATCGACGCGACTCTGGCTCGGCTTGGCGACATCTTCTTCGCGCTGCCCCTGATTCTCGGCGCGATTGTCGTGGTGCAGCTCCCATTCTTCCGCGAGAATCGGAACGTTTGGACACTCGTCCTCATACTTGTCGCTTTTGGTTGGCCACAAATGGCGCGTATCACGCGTGCAGCGGTCATCGGGGTAAGAGGTGCGGATTTTGTTACCGCCGCGCGGTCGCTGGGAGTTTCGCGCGCCGGTGCCCTGGTGCGCCACGTGCTTCCCAACGCACTGGCACCGGTGATTGTCATCGCGACCATCTCGCTTGGCACATTCATCGTGGCCGAGTCGACTCTTTCCTTCCTCGGAATCGGCCTGCCCCCGGACGTCATGTCATGGGGCAACGACATCTTTTCTGCGAAGGGATCGCTTAGAACCAATCCAATGGCGATGTTCTGGCCCGGACTTGCCCTCTCGCTGACCGTGCTCAGTTTCATCATGCTCGGCGACGCACTACGTGATGCTCTCGACCCAAAGGCGCGTAAACGATGAACAATACGTCGATCTCTGAAAAAAATGGTGTCAATGACGGCAGCCCCCTGCTCGAATTGCGGGATGTCGCCATCACCTTCACAACAAGCAATGGCGACGTAGAGGCGGTACGGAACGCACATCTGACCGTTATGCCCGGCGAGACGGTGGCAATTGTGGGCGAGTCGGGCTCCGGCAAATCGACAACGGCGCTAGCCGCTATCGGTCTTCTGCCGGGTAATGGAAGGGTTTCCTCCGGCAGGATCATTTTCGACGGCGAGGACATCACCACCGCTAGCGAGAAGCGGATCGTCGAGCTTCGGGGATCCTCGATAGGGATGGTCCCCCAGGACCCGATGTCGAACCTGAACCCGGTCTGGAAGATCGGTTTCCAGGTGCGCGAAACCCTGCGCGCGAATGGTCTTCCCCATGAGCGGAAGGATGTCGCCAAGGTCCTTGCTGAGGCCGGCTTGCCTGATGCGGACAGCAGGGCGAACCAGTACCCGCATGAGTTCTCGGGCGGCATGCGGCAGCGTGCGCTGATCGCCATCGGGTTGTCCTGCCAGCCGAGACTGCTTATCGCCGATGAACCAACCTCGGCCCTCGATGTTACGGTCCAACGGCAGATCCTCGACCACCTGGACACGATGACCGAGAGTCTGGGCACCGCTGTGCTGCTCATCACCCACGACCTCGGCCTCGCTGCAGAGCGCGCGCACAAGGTAGTGGTGATGTACAAGGGAAGGGTCGTCGAAGCTGGCCCGGCCATGGACCTGCTGACCAATCCCCGCCACCCCTATACCCAGAAGCTCGTAGCTTCTGCACCGTCACTCGCTTCGCGGCGCATTGAAACAGCGAAGCATCAAGGTTTGCAGACGGATGAACTTCTCGCGCCGAGCGAAGAGGCGGCGCAGAGCTACGACAACGTCATTGAGGTCAAGGACCTGACCAAGGTGTTCAAGTTGCGCGGAAGTTGGGGTAAGTCGACGGACTTCAAGGCGGTCGACGGCGTTTCCTTCTCCATCGCACGGGGTACCACCACAGCAGTGGTTGGCGAGTCAGGCTCGGGCAAGTCCACGGTCGCCCGAATGGTCCTCGGTCTTGAAGCAGCGACCGATGGGCACATCCTCTTCGACGGCGTCGACATCACCTCGCTTGGGAGGAAGGAGATGTTCGACTTCCGCAGGAGGGTGCAGCCGATCTTCCAGGATCCTTACGGTTCCCTAGACCCGATGTACAACATCTTCCGGACCATCGAAGAGCCGCTTCGCGTCCACGGCGTGGGCGACCGGAAGAGCCGCGAGAAGAAGGTTCGCGAGCTTTTGGACCAGGTCTCGCTCCCGGCAGCCATGATGCGCCGGTTCCCGAACGAGCTTTCGGGCGGGCAGCGTCAGCGCGTTGCGATCGCCCGGGCGCTCGCACTGGACCCGGAGGTGGTGATCTGTGATGAGGCCGTTTCGGCCCTGGACGTGCTGGTGCAGGCCCAGATTCTGAACCTGCTCGCGGAGTTGCAGTCGGAACTGGGGCTGAGTTACCTCTTCATAACGCATGACCTGGCGGTGGTCCGGCAAATCGCAGACCACGTGTGCGTTATGCAAAAGGGACAGCTGGTCGAAAAGGGCACCACGGATGACGTCTTCGACAATCCGCAGACCGACTACACGCAGGCGCTCCTGGCCGCAATTCCCGGGGCGGGGCTCATGCTGCCCCCAGAGGTTGCTTGACTTTCAACCCAAGCACGACGACGGCGACGCCCACCGGAAGGGGGCGTCGCCGTCGTCGTTGGCCGGGCCCGTTTAGGCCATCTTTTGCTCAGAGTTTAGACTGTTAACTGAAGTGCGCTGTGCTGCCCACTTTCACATCTTTCTCCACACCATGAATTGAGTCATCACGCATGCCTGTATCCACGAGCAACACTGCAGTTCGCAGCGACCTCCGCAACGTTGCCATCGTGGCCCACGTGGACCATGGCAAGACAACCCTTGTGGACGCCATGCTGAAGCAGACCAACTCCTTCGCGGCCCATGGCGAGGTTGCCGATCGCGTCATGGACTCGGGCGATCTCGAGCGCGAGAAGGGCATCACCATCCTCGCCAAGAACACCACCGTGTTCTACGACGGTCCCTCAGCCAAGGGCGAGCCCATCACCATCAACGTGATCGACACCCCGGGCCACGCGGACTTCGGTGGCGAGGTTGAACGCGGGCTGTCCATGGTCGACGGCGTGGTCCTCCTGGTGGACGCCTCGGAAGGGCCGCTGCCCCAGACCCGCTTCGTCCTGCGCAAGGCCCTCGCGGCAAAGCTGCCGGTTGTACTGCTGGTCAACAAGACGGACCGCCCGGACTCCCGCATTGACGAGGTTGTCAGCGAGTCCATGGACCTGCTCCTTGGCCTGGCCTCTGACCTCTCCGATGAGGTCCCCGACCTGGACCTGGATTCCGTGCTGAACGTTCCCGTTGTCTACGCTGCCGCCCGCGCCGGCGCCGCCTCGCTGGAGCAGCCTGCCGATGGTTCGATTCCGGACAATGACAACCTTGAGCCGTTGTTCAAGACCATCATCGAGCACATCCCCGCGCCGCGTTACAACCCCGACGGCGTCCTGCAGGCCCACGTAACCAACCTCGACGCATCGCCGTTCCTCGGTCGTCTTGCACTCCTTCGCATCTTCAATGGAACCCTTCGCAAGGGCCAGCAGGTGGCCTGGGCGCGCCAGAACGGCGAGCTCAAGACCGTGAAGATCACCGAACTGCTCGCGACGAAGGCCCTTGAGCGGGTACCGGCTGAATCTGCGGGACCGGGCGAAATTGTTGCGGTGGCAGGGATTGAGGGCATCACCATCGGCGAGACGCTCACCGATGTGGAGAACCCCCAGCCGCTTCCGCTGATTACCGTCGACGATCCCGCGATCTCGGTGACGATTGGTATCAACACCTCCCCGCTGGCCGGCAAGGTCAAGGGCGCAAAAGTCACCGCCCGCCAGGTGAAGGACCGTCTGGACAAGGAGCTTATCGGCAACGTGTCCCTGCGCGTCCTGCCCACGGCCCGCCCGGATGCCTGGGAAGTCCAGGGCCGCGGCGAGCTTGCGTTGGCGATCCTCGTGGAGCAGATGCGCCGCGAGGGCTTCGAACTGACTGTCGGCAAGCCGCAGGTTGTTACCCGGACCGTCGACGGCAAAATCCATGAGCCCATGGAGCACATGACTATCGACGTCCCGGAGGAATACCTCGGCGGCGTCACCCAGCTCATGGCGGCACGCAAGGGCCGCATGACCAACATGGCCAACCACGGCACAGGCTGGGTGCGCATGGAGTTCATCGTTCCTGCGCGCGGACTGATCGGTTTCCGAACGCGTTTCCTCACGGATACCCGTGGCGCCGGCATCGCCTCGTCCTACTCCGAGGGCTACGAGCCGTGGACCGGCGACATCGAGTACCGCACCAACGGTTCCATGATCGCGGATCGCTCCGGCGTGGTCACCCCGTTCGCAATGATCAACCTGCAGGAGCGTGGCTCCTTCTTCGTGGAGCCTACGTCCGAGGTGTATGAGGGCATGATCGTCGGCGAGAACTCCCGTGCAGACGACATGGACGTCAACATCACCAAGGAGAAGAAGCTCACCAACATGCGTGCGGCATCCTCCGACAGCTTCGAGAACCTCACCCCGCCGAGGAAGCTGACCCTTGAGGAATCCCTTGAGTTCGCCCGCGAGGATGAGTGTGTCGAGGTCACGCCCGAGTCCATCCGCATCCGCAAGGTCATCCTCGACGCCAATGAGCGTCTCCGCGCAGCCCGTTCCCGAGCCCGCGCCTAGAACCGCGTGACGGTACCGACGGCGGGCGACCCGCACGGAACGTACGACGACGGCGCCGCCCCGGCCGCCGTCGTCGTACGTTCCAACGGAACCAGCATCAGGCGCGGTGTGGCTTCGGCCGTCATCGCCGGGATAGCTGCTGCAACCCTCGGTACCGCTCTGCACGCGCACGTGTGGCATGTGGGTGGGGCCGATATCCCGGTGGGTGCGATCGGCTCAGTACTTCTGAGCGCGAGTCTCGCGGTCTTCGTCGGCCTATGGGCCCGGAATGTGATGATGGCCGCCCTGACCGGGGTAGTTGCGTATGCACTGGTGGGCCTGATGTCCGCGACGGGTGCCGGAAGCCTCATTGCTGCGGGGATCCTCGTGGCCGGGGATACGCCGCCCGTGGCCGTGGCCGGTTATGTCTGGGTGATTGGGCTGGCGGTCGGGACCGTTGGCGCCGTCGCTGTGTCCTGGCGGGTGCTCCGGCTGTCCGACCGGCGGTTGACGCGCCGGTAGCGCGGTATTGCGCTGCTAGTTGGCTGTGCGATCCAGATGGTGGGCCAGCATGATCGATGTCGCGGTACCGTCTTCGTCGGACTGGCGTTGCGCGTACTCCTCGAAGACCGTGCGGATCTTCTCCATCATCTCAGCGCGATTGGCGTCATTGAGCCTGACACCCAGCCGCCAGACATCAATCTCCGACGGGTTGAGGCCCTCTATCTCCTGCAGGAAGGTCTCGACAAGCACTGGAGCGGCGTTGGGCATCCGGCTTCCCCAGGAAAGCCCCGTGGCGCGATACGGAATTTCCTTGGCTCCGCGATTGCCGGTCCGTGGTTCTTCGGCCTGGAGGAATCCCGTGGATAACAGGGTGCGTACGTGGTGCAGGGCGGTGGCCGGATTGAGCTCCAGCACCTCAGCGATCTCCTTGTTGGTGCGCGCCTTGTGCAGACAAAGACGGAGGATTCTGAGCCGAACGGGGGAGCTCAGCGCCCTGCCGCGTGCCTGGACATCCTCATCTGTTTCCATACTCAAAAGCATACGTCAGCATGGCGTACTGATTGACAATAGTCAATCGCACAGCGTCATATCCCCCGGCCCGGAACTGCACTGCGACGTGGTGGCGGGGGTGGAACAGGCTTCGCTGCAATTACTGCATCCAACGGCACGACGACGGCCCCTCGGCGTCCGTGCACGGTGCAGGAGACACCGTCCCTTGCCACCAGGTCACCGAGTGCATCGGTAAGCCCATCCTCGATGCGATATCGCACCACCACACGGGTGCCCAGCGGCAGCGTTGCCAGAACGGTCTTCGGATGTGGGGCCATGCTTCAAGCCTGTCATATTACGAACAGCGCCCGGCGATGCCGGTCACTTCGATCGTTGCGTTAAGCTGGAAAGGCAACAATGGCTGGCAGTCGCGGCGGGAACGAGCTGTGGCTGGAAGGCAACACCTTGGCCGCCGGCCGCTAAACAACCTGAGGGAAGGCGTGGGAAGTGACCTACGTAATCGCACAGCCGTGCGTGGATGTGAAAGACAAGGCCTGCATCGAGGAGTGCCCGGTTGACTGCATCTATGAAGGCGAACGGTCCTTGTACATCCACCCGGATGAATGCGTGGACTGTGGTGCATGCGAACCCGTCTGCCCGGTTGAGGCCATCTACTACGAGGATGACACCCCGGACGAGTGGGCCGAGTATTACAAGGCCAACGTCGAGTTCTTCGACGACATCGGTTCCCCCGGCGGAGCAGCCAAGCTGGGGAACACGGGCAAGGACCACCCGATAATCGCCGCGCTGCCGCCGCAAAACCAGGAAGCGTAAGAGCAGCGTGAGCCTGCAGGGAGCCTTCGGGCTCAGCCTTCCGGACTATCCATGGGACGCCATGGCGCCCTATGTCCAGGAAGCGCAACGGCACCCCGACGGCGAAGTGAACTTGTCGATCGGTACGCCCGTTGACCCGACGCCGGACCTGATACAGCAGGCGCTTCGCGGCGCTTCCAATGCCCCCGGTTACCCCACAACGCATGGAACCACCCAGCTGCGGGAAGCGATCAGCGGCTGGTTCCGCCGTCGTCGTAATGTCCCGAACCTGGATCCCGCGGCCATCATGCCGACTGTCGGCTCCAAGGAGCTCGTAGCATGGCTGCCAACGCTGTTGGGGCTGGGGAAGGGCGACGTCGTCGTCCGGCCGACCGTCGCCTATCCCACCTATGACATGGGCGCCCACTTCGCCGGAGCAACCCCGGTTGCAGCAGACTCCCTAGCTGACCTGGATCCCGAAACGCGCAGAAGGGTGCGACTGGTCTGGCTGAACTCGCCGTCCAACCCGACCGGCAAGGTGCTCGGCGCGAGTGAGCTGAAGTCAATCGTCGACGACGCCCGTGGCCTGGGAGCGATGGTCGCCTCGGACGAGTGTTATGCGGAGCTCGGGTGGGGAAGTTGGGACCCCTCCTCGGGTGGAGAGCCGGTCCCGAGCGTGCTGGACGAGCGCGTGAGCGGAGGCTCGACTGACCTTTTGCTCGCCGTGTACTCGCTCAGCAAGCAGTCCAACCTTGCAGGGTACCGGGCGGCCTTCGTTGCAGGGGACGCCACAGCGATGCCGAACCTGATCAATTCCCGCAAGCACGCGGGGATGATCGTGCCGTATCCGGTCCAGGAAGCGATGCGCGTTACGCTCGGTGATGACTCCCATGTCGCTGCGCAGAAAGATCTATACCGTGCCCGGCGTGATCAGCTGCTTCCGGCACTTGAGGCATTCGGGCTGAAGATCTCCCATTCCGAAGCAGGTCTGTACCTGTGGGGGACAGCGGGGGAAGATACGTGGCTGACCGTGAAACGCTTTGCGGAGCTGGGAATCATTGTCGGACCGGGCACCTTCTACGGCGAGGCCGGTAACGGTTTCATCCGCGTGGCGCTGACCGGATCGGACCAACGTATAGACGCTGCAGTGCGAAGGCTGCAACCCTAGATGAGTGAGTCCTATTAGGCGGTTGCCGCGTGGACGCTGTTAATCGAAGGCGGAGGGTGTTAAACCCAGTTTGTGAAGACAGACCTTAACACCCTCCTGACCACACT
>NZ_JBTNCT010000014.1:0-94537 GCF_054511355.1 Arthrobacter tecti | reverse complement strand
CAGGGTCTGGCGTTCATCATCAGTCAGTGTCAGTTCGGCTTTGGGGCGACCGGTTCGTGGCATACCCCATTCTACAACTTATAGAACTAATTTACGGCGCAGGACACTAGCTGGGCTTTTCCGCACGATTAGGTGACTAGATGAAGGATGCGCGAATACTGACGTTGGGTGAACGGCCGCACGATCCGAACTGGCCGCAGTACTTGGCGCGAGCGGCACGGGATGGACGTCTGCTGAGAATTCGACACGGCTGCTACGTGGATCCTGTGGCATGGAACGCACTCACGGATGAGGAACGCGTCTTCAAACGAATGGAATCAGTGGTCCTTACCGCCCAGGAGGAGCCAGTCTTCTATCGGGAATCAGCGGGTATGATCTGGGGGTAGCCGCGACCGTCCTTGCCTTCGGCTGTCCAGGTTGCGATTCCGCTCGGCAGCAGAAGGACAAGCCGGAATGGTGTACAGCGGAGCTCAAGGCATCCGGAGCAGTTCGCGACCGAACGCGTGGGCCAATGGCGCGTGATCGACAAGGTGCAGACCGCCATTGATTTATCCTCTGTATACGATTTTCCGTGGGCCGTTGCCGTGATGGACAGGCTTCTGAACAAGAAGCCGCTGCCACCGGAGCGGGCTACGCGCGAAGTGACCGAGAGCGACGTCCGTTCCCGGGTCGACCTGCTCGTGACCGAGGCGAAACAGCGGGGCGCCTTGCGCGTGCTCGAGTTCGCGAATGGCTTGGCACTGTATCCGGGGGAGTCCATCAGCCGCGTCAACATGCACCTGCTCGGATTCCCGGCACCCGAACTCCAACACAGCTTCAGCGATGCGCGCGGCAAACTCGCTGAGGTTGACTTCTGGTGGAAGGACTACGGGCTGGTCGGCGAATTCGACGGGCGGACGAAGTATCTAAAGCCCGAGTATTTGAAGGGCCGGACGCCGTCCCAGGTTGTCATTGATGAGAAGAACCGCGAGAACAGGCTGCGTGCCTTGGGGCTGAACGTCGTGCGATGGGAATGGCCCACGGCTATTACCCCAGAGAGGCTGGCGGAGCACCTGCGAAACGCTGGGCTTCCGGCGGAAGGGCGGCGCCGGACGGCAGCATAGTCGAGCGAAATCTTCAAAGTCACCACATCTTGCGGTGAGGAAGACGATATCGACCGAAATTGTCCGGCACGAAGGCGAACGCGTCAAAGCGAAGCCGTCAGTCCTCCAGCACCAACGCCTGGGCAACGATCACGCGGTCCCCGTTGTACGTGAGCGCAGGGGCCCCGTGCAGTCGGTAGCCGCTTTCGAGGGCTTCACTGACGCGGGCGCAGAAGGCCTTGTCGTCCTGGCCGGTCAGGACGCGGTAACGCAGGGGTGCTTCGTCGGTCATGGTTCCTCCTCGAAAAGGGGTCAGTTGAATACCACGGTACGCGTGCCGTCGAGCAGTACCCGGTGTTCAGCGTGCCACTTGACTGCCTGCGCCAGGGTCCGGCTCTCGACGTCGGCGCCCATAGCAACCAGTTGCGGCGCCGTCCGTGCGTGGTCTACGCGAATCACTTCCTGCTCGATGATCGGTCCCTCGTCCAGCGCCGGCGTCACGTAGTGCGCCGTGGCACCGATCAGTTTCACCCCGCGTGCATGGGCCTGGTGGTAGGGCCTGGCACCCTTGAACGAGGGCAGGAACGAGTGATGAATATTGATGGCCCGCCCCACCAACTGCGAGCACAGATTGTCGCTGAGCACCTGCATATACCGGGCGAGGACTACCAGCTCGATCTCATACTGAGCCACCAGCTCAAGCAATTTCGCCTCTGCAGCCGCCTTGCCGTCAGCGGTTACCGGTACGTGATGGAACGGTACGCCGTAGAACGCCGCGAGGTCAGCCAACTCCGTGTGGTTGGAAACGATCACGGGTACTTCAACCGGCAGCATTCCCGCGCGCTGCTGGAAGAGGAGGTCGTTGAGGCAGTGCGCGGATTTCGACGCCATGATCAACGTTCGCGCCGGTGTTCCGGCGAGGTGCAGGTTCCAGGTCATCCCGAAGGCCTCCGCGACCGGGGACAGATGCGCCAGGAGGGCCGTCTGCGGCGAGGAAGTGGTCATCGCGACCCGCATGAAGAAGGTGCCCGAATCGGGGCTGCCGTACTGCTGGGACTCGGTGATGTTGCAAACGGCCGCTACAAGGGCGCCGGAGACAGCATGCACAATGCCCGGCCGGTCATCGCAGGAGAGGGTCAGAATGAACGACGACGGCGCGTTGCCGGCGCCCTCGGAAAGTACAGCGGAGGTCACGCTCCAAGGGTACCGGCCTCCGGAGCAAGCCCGCGGCGTCGGAAGTCACCGTCGGACATACTTCCGGGGCATGCCGCGGAGCCGATAGAATCGGGATGTCGCGACTGGCGTTAGGTGGGTAACCACCAGGAAGCGGCAAGTGCGCCGTTGTTGTAAGACGGCGCTCAAGCGCAGACCACGGATCGCACGCCTGGGACGTAGGTCAAGTTATACCTGCTTCAACACGAACCAACTTCGGGTGCAGTGAGTGCAGCAGGTAGCCTGACCTGTAGAAAGCCGCCACAACCAGGAGCCTCCCGTGACCTCATCTCCCTCTGTGACCCAGTCCGTCACCAACGCACCTCTTTCTGAAGTTGACCCGGAAATCGCCGCAGTCCTCGACAACGAGCTGGCCCGTCAGCGCGACACCCTCGAAATGATCGCATCGGAGAACTTCGCGCCCCGCGCGGTCCTTGAGGCCCAGGGCTCGGTGCTGACCAACAAATACGCCGAGGGCTATCCCGGACGCCGCTACTACGGTGGCTGTGAGCACGTTGATGTAGCCGAGAGCCTCGCCATCGAACGCGTGAAGGCACTGTTCGGCGCCGAATACGCCAACGTCCAGCCGCACTCCGGAGCTCAGGCGAACGCCGCAGCGCTTGCAGCCATGATCAAGCCCGGCGAGAAGATCATGGGCCTCTCCCTGGCGCACGGCGGGCACCTGACCCACGGCATGAAGCTGAACTTCTCCGGCAAGCTGTACGAGGTTGCAGCCTACGGTGTGGAGAATGACACCAACCGGCTCGACATGGAGCGCGTCCGCGAGCAGGCCATTGCCGAGAAGCCACAGGTCATTATCGCCGGCTGGTCCGCCTACCCGCGGCACCTCGACTTCGCAGCCTTCCGGTCGATCGCTGACGAGGTTGGCGCCCTGCTGTGGACTGACATGGCTCACTTCGCCGGCCTGGTAGCGGCGGATCTGCACCCGAGCCCGGTGCCGCACTCCGACGTCGTCACCTCCACAGTCCACAAGACGCTTTCGGGACCCCGCTCGGGAGTGATCCTGGCCAAGCAGGAGTGGGCGAAGAAGCTCAACTCCAACGTCTTCCCGGGTCAGCAGGGCGGGCCGCTCATGCATGTCATCGCGGCCAAGGCCACTGCTTTCAAGATCGCCGGCTCCGCGGAATTCAAGGAGCGCCAGGAGCGCGTCCTCGAAGGTGCCCGCATCATCGCGGAACGCCTGATGGGCAGCGATGTCACCGAGCACGGCGTCTCCGTCCTTACCGGTGGTACCGACGTGCACCTGGTCCTGGTTGATCTCCGCCACTCCGAGCTCGACGGCCAACAGGCGGAAGACCTTCTGCATTCGGTCGGCATCACTGTGAACCGGAACGCCGTCCCGAACGATCCGCGCCCGCCGATGGTCACCTCCGGTCTTCGCATCGGAACGCCGGCACTGGCCACGCGCGGCTTCGGATCAACCGAATTCACCGAGGTTGCCGAGATCATCGCGTCGGTCCTGAAGCCTGGCGCCGACATCGAGGCATTGAGTGCACGCGTTTCCCGCCTTGCCGCCGACTTCCCGCTCTACCCCGGTCACGAGGAATGGTAGAAGACCTCCCGAAAGGCGCATTGGAGTCGGCTGCGGCAGCCTTCAATGCGTACGACATCCCCACTGACGAATGCTGCTTCACAGGGTGCTGTGAGCGCGGCAAAGCTTTTTTGCTCGAGCAGCTGGATAAAGGAGCCGCGTAGATGAGCGCACAGATACTTGACGGCAAAGCCACCGCGGCAACGATCCGAAGTGAGCTGGTGGCGCGGATAAGCGTGCTCAAGTCGAAGGGAATCACGCCCGGCCTCGGTACGGTTCTGGTCGGCGACGATCCCGGAAGCCACACGTACGTCGCGGCTAAACACCGCGATTGCGAGCAGCTCGGCATCAACTCGATCAGGCGGGATCTGCCCGGGGATATCACCCAGGAGGACCTCGAGAAGGTCATCGATGAACTGAACGACGACCACGCCACGACCGGCTATATCGTCCAGTTGCCGTTACCGGCCCACCTGGATGAGCACGCGATCCTCGAGCGGATGGCACCGGGGAAGGATGCGGACGGGCTGCACCCGACCAACCTGGGCAAACTCGTGCTCAATGTCAAAGACCAGTTGGATTCCCCGCTGCCGTGCACTCCGAACGGCATCGTGGAGCTCCTGCTGCGTCACGATATTCACCTCAAAGGCAAGAACGTCCTCGTGGTGGGCCGTGGAGTCACGGTCGGCAGGCCGCTCGGGTTGCTGCTGACCCGCAAGTCGATCAACGCCACGGTCACCCTCGCCCATACCGGCACGGTTGACCTGCCGAGGCACCTGGCGGAGGCCGACGTCGTCGTAGCCGCCGCAGGCATGCCGGGCATGATCACCGGTGAGCAGTTGAAGCCGGGAGCTATTGTGCTCGATGTCGGCGTCACCAGGGTGATCGACCCGGACACCGGGAAGGCGAAGCTGAGCGGAGACGTCGCGAAGGATGCCGCGAAGGTTGCCGGTTGGCTGTCGCCGAACCCGGGCGGGGTAGGTCCGATGACCCGGGCGATGCTTCTCTCGAACGTGGTGGAGGCAGCCGAACGGCAGGCAGGGATCGGCACCCGCTAAAAAAAGCACGACGACGGCGGCCGCCACCTTCAGCGGATGAGGTGGCGGCCGCCGTCGTACCCGTCTGGAAGCCGCCCCGAACTAATCGGAGAATGCGGACGCGCACAGTCCGCATTAATAAATGATTGGCTTTTGCCAATCGGAGAAATCCTCTAGTCTGATCTGGTGCCCAACCAAACTATTCCGGACTACGTCATCTCGGCTGAGAAGCTGACCAAGCATTATGGCGACTTCGCAGCCGTCAATAACATTTCCTTCGACGTGCCGGCGGGGGAGTCGTTCGGTCTACTCGGTCCCAACGGCGCAGGCAAGTCGACCACCATGAAGATGATCGGCGGCGTCTCGCAGCGCACCTCCGGCAAGCTCACCATCATGGGTCTCGATCCGGAGCAGCACGGTCCCGAGGTGCGTGCACACCTCGGGGTGGTGCCGCAGCAGGACAACCTCGATGAAGAGCTCCGTGTGCGCGACAACCTGCTGGTGTACGGGCGCTATTTCGGACTGCCGATGAGCTATTTGAAGCCCAAAGCGGATGAACTCCTTGAGTTCGCACAGCTGACGGACAAGGCGAAGGCGAAGGTCGATTCCCTTTCCGGAGGTATGAAACGCCGCCTGACCATTGCGCGTTCGCTCATCAATGAGCCGAAGATCCTTCTGCTGGACGAGCCCACTACCGGCCTGGACCCGCAGGCCCGCCACATCCTGTGGGACCGCCTGTTCCGCCTCAAGGAGTCCGGCGTTACCCTGATCCTCACCACCCACTACATGGACGAGGCCGAGCAGCTGTGCGACCGCCTCGTCGTTGTCGACAAGGGACAGATCATGGCCGAGGGCTCGCCTGCCAGGCTCATCCGTGAGCATTCAACCCGTGAGGTGCTTGAGTTGCGCTTCGGGTCCGAGCGGAACGCGACAGTCGCCGCCGAGCTGCAGGGCATCGGCGACCGGCTGGAACCCTTGCCCGACCGCGTCCTGATCTACACCGAAGACGGTGAAGCGGCACTCGAGCAGGTCACCGCCCGCGGCCTGCACCCAATCACCTCGCTGGTGCGCCGGTCCTCGCTCGAGGATGTCTTCCTGCGCCTGACCGGTAGGAGCCTCATTGACTAGCCAACGCGCCGGCACCCCGGATACAAGCACGACGACGGCGGCACCCACCCTGAAGGCGCACTCACCGACGGTAGCGGCGCAGCGGGCCCGCAAGTTCGGGTCCTGGTACTACGCGGAGCACGCCCTGAAGGTCATGAACGGCTATCGCTGGACCCTGCTCGCCTACAGCGTGGGCAACCCGGTGATGTACCTCTTCGCGATGGGTGTTGGCCTGGCCACCCTGGTTGACCAGAACAGCGCCGAGGCGGCCTTCGGCGGGGTCAGCTACCTCGCCTTCATCGCGCCCGCGCTGTTGTCCTCGGCGACCATCATGGCGGCGGCCACGGAGTTTACGTATCCCGTGATGGACGGATTCAAATGGCGCAGGGTCTATTACGGGCCGCACGCGTCCCCGCTCGCCGTCCATCAGATCGTCAACGGCTACATCATCGCGATCGCCATCCGCCTGTTCCTGATGTCCGCGATCTACTTCGCCATCGTCGCACTATTCGGCGCCTCGCCGTCTGCGTGGGGTTCGGTGGCGATCGTCGTCGCCGTTCTCTGCGGCCTGGCCTTCGGGCTGCCGCTGCTGGCCTACTCGGCCAGCATCAAGGAGGACAAGGGGCAGTTCGCGCTGGTCATGCGCTTCATCGTGACGCCGTTGTTCCTGTTTTCCGGAACATTCTTCCCGCTTGAGACGCTCCCTGTCTTCCTGCGCTGGATCGGCTGGATTTCACCCCTATGGCACGGTACGGAGCTGGGGCGGGTGCTTACGTACGGCTATACCGAGCCGATCTGGCTCTCGGTGATCCACGTCCTGTACCTGATCGGGCTGGCCCTCGTGGGTTGGATCCTCGCCCGCCGCATCTACGAACAGAGGTTGGGCCAGTGAGCAAGGTACTGACCACACAGGACTATCAGATAACTACCCGGGACCGTCCGTTCAGCGCCCTCTATGCGCGCAACGCGAAAGCCGTGATCAGCCGCGGCCTCATGGCAACCAAGAGCAGCAACTGGATGATCATGGTTTCCGGATTCTTCGAGCCGGTACTGTACCTGGTCTCGATGGGTCTGGGCCTGGGCGCACTGGTGGGGGCCGTCGTCGGACCCGGTGGTGGGGAGATCAGTTACGCCGCCTACATCGCGCCCGCTCTGCTGGCCGTTTCAGCGATGAACGGTGCGGTTTATGACTCCACCTGGAACGTGTTCTTCAAGATGAACTTCGCGAAGCTGTACCAGGGGATGCTCTACACCTCGCTGGGCCCCCTCGACGTTGCGATCGGGGAGATCTTCCTTGCGCTGCTTCGCGGCGCTCTGTATGCCACGGGATTCACGGCAGTCATGGGCATGATGGGTCTGATCACCACGCCGTGGGCCCTGTTGATGATTCCGGCGTCGGTGCTGATCGCTTTCGGATTCGCGTCCTTCGGCATGGGTATCACCAGCTACATGAAGACTTTCCAGCAGATGGACTGGATCAACTTCGTCATGCTGCCGATGTTCCTGTTCTCGGCCACGTTCTACCCGCTGAGTGTCTACCCTGAGCCCATCCAGTGGTTCATTCAGGCACTTCCGCTGTGGCACGGTGTCGAGCTCCTGCGGCAGATCAGCGTTGGCATCTTCACTCCGGCAACGGCAATCCACATCACCTACTACCTGGTGATGATCCTGATCGGGATGGTGCTCACGACGACGAGGTTGCGGAAGCTGTTCCTGAAATAGGACAGGCGCTGTCCGGAATAGTCTTTCCGCAGTAGGTCTGTGAGCAGATACTGGAACCATGATCGGAAAATGGCACGCCACTGTCTTTGACTGTTCCAATACGGACCAGCTCGCTTCGTTCTACGAGGACATGCTTGGGATGATCCGCGTCCAACACGACGACGACGGCTGGATCACCATCGGTGACGCCCCGGACCGTCCGGCCCTGGCCTTCCAGAGAGTGGAGGAATACACTCCGCCGAAATGGCCGGGGCAGGACCTCCCGCAGCAGGTGCACCTCGATATCCGGGTGGAGGACCTGGACGTTGCCGAGCAGAAGGTCCTCGCGCTGGGAGCCACAAGCATGGACTCCGGTACGGAGGCCTTCCGGGTTTACCTCGATCCGGCAGGGCACCCATTCTGCCTGGTCCGCTGGTGACCTGTTAAAAGCGCATCGACTCTCCCCAAATGGTTGTTTTGAGCCGCGATTCGCGCTTCATAACGACCATTTGAGGAGAGTCGATTGGGGAGGACGGGCTAGATAACCAGCGTTGCGAAGATCACGTAGTTGTCGTCGAACAGCCCCGTCGCGGGATCGTAGCCGTCGCACGTGATGAGACGGATCTCGGACTCCGGCGTGTAGCCGTAGACGGTAGCGGTGGGGAAGTCATTCTTCGGGTACTGCTCGCCTCGCGTGACCTCGAAAGTGGCGGTTGAACCGTCTGCCCGCAACACGTCAATCCGGTCACCTGGCTTCAGGCTGCGAAGGTCGGCAAAGACACCCGGTCCACCGTCCGTTGCGTTGACGTGGCCAAGCAGCACGGAAGGGCCGCGTTCGCCCGGCGTGGGTGACTGGTTGTACCAGCTCGCCGGTGCTCCCGGACCGTCCGGCGGGACCTCGAGCGAACCGTTTTCACGGATGCCCAGGGACAGCAGCTCGGAACCGGCACCGATCGAAGGGATCGTGAATGATACGGGCTCGGAGGCTTCCATTACCGGCGGAAGGGACTCAGCAGGTGCAGGCTCGGCGACCGGGGCTGTCTCCGCTACCGACGGAGCGGGCGAAGCTGGAGCGGACGAGGCGGGCGCCGTCGTCGTACTTGGCGCTTGCGCGCCGTCACTGCCGGGTGTGCTGCCGCAACCGGTCAGGATAAGAAGGGCGGCCGCCGCAGAGACTGCAAAGCCTCTGCGGCGGCCGTTGTTCGAGCTGATCATGAAATCAGATCAGTCCTTAGTTGTTGCCGCGGCGGCGAACAACGTAGGTGCCACCTGCTGCTGCAGCGAGAACCAGGCCACCACCGAGGGCGATCATGCCCAGGTTGGAGCCGGTCTGCTGCTCTACACCGGTGTCAGCGCCACCCTGAGGCATTTCACCCATCTGGGAGAGTGCCAGGGTGCCACAGAGTGCTGGTGAAGTTGCACCGAGGGGGAGCGGCTCAGCGGGCTCAGGAGTGAGATCGCTACGCGACATGAACACTTCTTCACTCACGCCGGCAGTGGCGGGATCCAGGCCGTGGACAACAACGACAGCGGTCCCGGCAGCAAGCGCGTCCAGGGTCTCTGCGTTCATCTCGAAGGTGCGCTCAACGGTGTACGAGGCACCCTGACCGCCGAGGGTCAGGTCAAGACCCGCAGCCGGGCTGGTGTCGCCGCTGGTGCTCAGCGTGGTGAGGATGCCACCGTAGAACGGAGCTCCGTCAGTGGTGGAGACAATGCCGTCACCGTTTTCGTCAGCGGCCGCGGTAGGGCAAACACCCTGTGCTCCACCGTGGATGTGCTGAACGTGCGGGTACACGGTGTCTGCATTGAGCATCGCGGCGAGGCCGGACACCTCCAGGTAGACCGTGGCCTGCTTGTCGTTGATGGTCACCGTGACGTTGCCGGAACCCGTTGTCCCGTTGAGCTGACCCAGCTCCGAGGTGTAGGTACCGTTTGCGTGGTTTGCCATCGCAGGAGCGCTTCCAAGGGCAACCATGCCCAATGCGAGAGCGGGAACTGCGAGGAGAGCCTTCTTGTTCATGATTTCCTCCGTTGTGCGAATGGGACGCGTGCATTCAAAGCCACGCATAACCCTAGTTCGACGTGCGGTGGGTCACGGATGGGTGTGAATTGAATTAAAGTTTGCTGGGTTTCCGCAGGGTGTGTTTTCGCCGGTGGTGGAAGGCGGCTTAGGGTCCAGCCTTCTTTGCGACAATGGAGGAATGCAACCACTGGGAACTTCTGGAAAGCCCGCGGGCAAGGGCCTGAGCCTGCGGATGGGCAGCATTGGAATGGCCATCATGCTGGTGGTCTTCCTTGTGGCCGTGGTCTTTGCGGCGAATGAGAACGACGTCGTCGGCTGGCTTGTCGTGATCATTTCCCTCGGATGGCTGCTTATCTTCAGCTTCGTGGTCTTCACCCTGCGTTCGGCTGCCCGCAAGGCGGGTGCCCGGATCGAGGAGTTCAACCGTGCGGCCGGCGGCGGCATGGCTGGCCCGGGTTCCTCCCCCCGTTCGTCGGCGATGCGGGATGAGAAGCTGGACCACAGCTTCAAGATCGTCCAGGTGCAGGCGAGGGTTATCCGCGATCATCTGGGCAAAGACGAGGGCATGGTGGACCGCGCAATCGAGACCATCGAGATCACCTCCCACAACGCGCGCAGCATGATGAAAAACAACGACGACGGCCCTGTCGAGGGCACGGTCGTAGATTAGCCGCTGGTCTCTGACCCCTCCGGTAAGGTTGATTGGGTGAGTTTGGCACCAACCCCTGAGAGCACTAAGCACCCTGATGCCCTGCGCGTTGCCACGGTGAACGTAAACGGTATCCGCGCCGCCTACCGGCGGGGGATGCAGGAATGGCTCGCTGCCCGGGACGTCGACATCCTGTGCCTGCAGGAGGTGCGTGCGCCGGATGAGATAGTGCGGGGCCTCCTCGGTGATTCCTGGCACATCGTCCACGCGGAAGCAGCGGCCAAAGGACGCGCGGGTGTGGCCATCGCATCCCGTGCAGCTCCCATCGCCACGCGCGAGCACATCGGTGACGCATACTTCGCCACCGCGGGCCGTTGGGTGGAAGCGGACTTCGAGTTCGACGGCGCGAAGGTCACCGTTGCCAGTGCCTATGTCCATTCCGGTGAGGCGGGATCGCCGCAGCAGGAGGACAAGTACCGGTTCCTCGACCTGATGACGGCACGCCTTACGGACCTGCGCGGCACACGGGACCACGCCCTTGTGGTGGGAGACCTCAACGTCGGCCACACCACCCTGGACATCCGTAATTGGAAGGGCAATCTGAAGAAGGCGGGCTTCCTGCCGGAGGAACGCGCCTATTTCGATCACTTCTTCAGCGAGTCTGTTGGCTGGGTGGATGTTCACCGCACCCTTGCCGGTGAGATCGACGGCCCGTACACGTGGTGGTCCTGGCGCGGCAAGGCATTCGACAACGACGCCGGGTGGCGCATCGACTACCACCTCGCCACCCCGGAACTTGCAGCATCAGCTCTCCACGCCGTCGTTGACCGTGCCCACTCGTGGGAAGCCAGGTTCTCGGACCACGCCCCGCTCGTCGTCGACTACAAGCTTTAGGACCGCACCAACATGACCTCAGCACCTCCAAGCAGTCCCGCGCAGCGCCAGCGGGTGCTCTCCGGCATGCAGCCCTCGGGCAGCTCCCTCCATCTCGGGAATTACCTCGGAGCACTCATCCAGTGGGTCCGGATGCAGGAGAGCTACGACGCCATCTATTTCATCCCGGACCTGCACGCCATCACCGTGCCCCAGGACCCGGCCGAGCTGGCCGAGCGCACCCGGTTGACCGCTGCGCAGTACATCGCGGGCGGCGTGGACGTGAACCGTTGCACCCTGTTCGTCCAGTCCCACGTTCCGGAGCATGCCCAGCTGGCGTGGGTCCTGAACTGCCTGACCGGGTTCGGCGAAGCATCGCGGATGACGCAGTTCAAGGACAAGTCTTTGAAGCAGGGAGCTGACTCCACCTCGGTTGGTCTCTTCACGTACCCGGTCCTGCAGGCGGCGGACATCCTGCTGTACCAACCCGAGGGCGTACCGGTGGGGGAGGACCAGAGGCAGCACATCGAACTGAGCCGCGATCTTGCACAGCGTTTCAACACCCGTTTCGGGGAAACGTTCGTGGTGCCGAAGCCGTTCATCCAGAAGGAATCGGCCAAGATTTACGACCTCCAGAACCCCACCGCGAAGATGTCCAAGTCCGCCAGCTCTGCCGCCGGGCTGATCAACATCATGGACGAACCCAAGGTGACGGCGAAGCGCATCAAGTCAGCGGTCACGGATGACGGCACAGAGATCCGCTTCGACCGCGAGGGCAAGCCCGGCGTTTCCAACCTGCTCTCCATCTACTCGCTGATGACGGGGAAGGACATGGACGACGTCGTCGGGCACTTTGAGGGCCGCCTGTACGGTCACCTGAAGGTCGAGTTGGCAGACGTCGTCGTCGATCGTCTGGAGCCGATCAGGAGCCGCGCACTGGAACTGCTGGCCGATCCGGCCGAGCTTGACCGGCTGCTTGCCGTCGGTGCAGCGAAGGCCCGCGAGATTGCGTCCGTCACGCTTGCGGATGTGTTCAGCAAGGTCGGCTTCCTCCCCGCCGCAGACCGCGGACCGGTGGGTGCCCGCTAACATCATGAGCCGGCCCGTCAGCGATATCAGCCAACCGACCTACGTGGTGGGTCGGCGCGCTGTGGAAGGCAACAGCGTAGGGGTGGTCATCGCCATTCCTGAGCCGATTGCCGGTGAATTGGAACGGTGGCGTGCGTCCTTCGGGGACCCGATGGCGGCGCTCGTCCCGCCGCACATCACGCTAATTACGACGACGCCGGCAACCGACTGGCCGGAGACCATCCGGCACGTCCGTGAGGTCGCGGCCTCGCAGCGATCCTTCACCGTCACGTTGAAGAGCACCGGTACCTTCCGTCCGCTCACGCCCGTGGTCTATGTGAACGTCACGGAGGGCTTCGAGTCCTGTGTGGAGCTTCACCGCCGTTTGCAGGCCGGGCCCCTGAAACGGGAACTCGAGTATCCGTTCCACCCACACGTCACCGTGGCGCATGACGTCAGCGAGGCGAGCATGGATTCCGCCGAGGACTCCCTCGACGACTTCGAGGCGTCCTTCACCGTACGTACCATGGGACTGTACGAGCACGATATTACGGGCGTCTGGAAACTACGGGAAGAGCTCATCTTTGGCCAAAACACTGCCGCCGGCAAAGAAGCAGACGCCTGACACACCGTTCCCCACCGAGCGGGTCCAACTGACGCTGAAAGTACTGCGGGCCCGCGGGGAACTTGGCCGGATACGGCGGGAAAAGGGCGGGGGAGTGCCCGTCATCGCGGCCACTTTTCAGTACCTGCTCGCCAAACTGTATGCCTTGCGGCCCATGCGCGCGTTCCAGTTGTACACCATGCGCCACGGGCCGCTGATGGCTGCCGGCATCGCGTACAACATGTTCTTTGCCATCGCGGCGCTGCTGGTGGTCGGGTTCTCGATTCTCGGGCTGGTGGTGACCGGGGATGAGAACCTGCAGAGCCTCATCGTCCGGACCGTCGATTCCACGACCCCGGGCCTTATTGACACTGACGGGGATGAAGCGACCAGAACCGGCATCGCGACGCCTGAGCAGCTGTTCGGCCTGGAATCCAAACTGGGCATCACCCTTCTTATTTCAACGGTTGTCATGCTCCTCACCTCTCTGCGTTGGATCGGGGGCATCCGGGAGGGCATGCGCGGGATCTTCGATTTGCCGCCCGTCCAGGCGAACCCGGTGCTGGTGAAGCTGAAGGACCTCGTTATCCTGCTGGTCCTGGCCGTGGCATTGATAATGACCACGGCCGTCGGACTGCTCGCCAACACTGTCCTGGATCTGGTGCTGCAGTGGCTCGGTCTGAGCGACGCCGCCAAGCCGCTGACGCAGGTCGCCGGAGCTGTGGTGACACTCCTGCTCGACACACTGGTGGCCGTAATTCTGTTCAAGTCCGCGTCAGCCGTGGAGATGCCCCGCCGCGTACTCCTGCAGGCAGCCCTGATCGCAGGCGTGGGCAGTACTGTGCTGCGCACTTTCAGCACGCTGCTGCTTGCGAACGTTGACCGGAATCCGCTGCTGGCCGGCTCCGCTGTGATTCTCGGCCTCTTCGTGTGGTTCTTCCTGCTCAGCCAGATATACCTGCTGGCCACGGCTTGGGGCGCTATCGGTACCGCCGACGCCCGGTCCGCCCGGATCCAGGCCCGGGGTGGCCGCGCCAGATCGCTGCGCCAGCGCAGCCGCGCCGCCCGCGCAGCAGAAGCCTCGGGCACCTAGCCGGGCAGGGGCAGCCACCGGGGGAGCAAGAAACGTCCAGGGAACGACGACGGCGCGTGGCCGCCTCACAGGGCCACGCGCCGTCGTCGTACTGTTTTGAATCTAGATCTTGCGGGTGAGGATGGCTTGCTTGACCTCAGCGATTGCCTGCGTGACCTGGATGCCGCGGGGGCAGGCCTCGGAACAGTTGAAAGTGGTGCGGCAGCGCCACACGCCTTCCTTGTCGTTGAGGATTTCCAGGCGCATGTCGCCGGCGTCGTCACGGGAATCGAAGATGAAGCGGTGCGCGTTGACGATCGCGGCGGGGCCGAAGTACTGGCCGTCGGTCCAGAAGACCGGGCAGGACGAGGTGCACGCGGCGCAGAGGATGCACTTGGTGGTGTCGTCGAAGCGTTCACGTTCCTCGGCGGACTGCAGGCGTTCCTTGGTGGGCTCATGTCCGCGGTTCACGAGGAACGGCATGATCTCCCGGTAGGACTGGAAGAAGGGCTCCATGTCCACGATCAGGTCCTTCTCAACCGGAAGGCCCTTGATGGGTTCCACGAGGATGGGCTTGGAGGTGTCCAGGTCCTTCAGCAGGGTTTTACAGGCCAGGCGGTTGCGCCCGTTGATGCGCATGGCATCCGAGCCGCAGACACCGTGCGCGCAGGAGCGGCGGAACGAGACCGTGCCGTCGTGCTCCCATTTGACCTTGTGCAGTGCATCCAGCACGCGGTCCGTGCCGTACATGGTGAGCTTCCACTCGTCCCAGTGCACCTCATCGGAGACCTCGGGGTTGTAGCGGCGGACCTTCAGCGTGATGTCGAAGGTGGGGATTTCTCCGCCGCCGCCAACACCGGGAGCGAGGTCAACCTTGGAGGCCGGTTCTTTTTCGACAGTTTCGGTGCTCATTAGTACTTACGCTCCATGGGCTGGTAACGGGTGAAGACTACCGGTTTGGTCTCAAGGCGCACCCCGCTGGTTTCAGTGGCGGAGGCATCCTTGTAGGCCATGGAATGGGTCATGAAATTCTCGTCGTCGCGCTCCGGGAAGTCCTCACGGAAGTGGCCGCCGCGGGACTCCTGGCGGTGCAGGGCCGCTGCTGTCATGACCTTGGCCATGTCCAGCAGGAAGCCCAGCTCCACTGCTTCGAGGAGATCAAGGTTGAAGCGCCTGCCCTTGTCCTGGACGGTTACGCGGGTGTAGCGCTCCTCCAGTTTGTCGATGACTTCGAGGGCTTCCTTCAACGTCTGCTCGGTACGGAAAACCTGGACGTTGGCGTCCATGATGTCCTGCAGTTCCTGACGGATCTGCGCTACGCGCTCCCCGCCCTCCGAGCTCCGCATGGTGTCCAGGAGGCGCTCGGTCTCGACCAGCGGGTTGTCCGGGATCTCGACGAACTCTGCAGTTGTGGCGTACTCGGCGGCCGCGATGCCCGCGCGCTTACCGAAGACGTTGATGTCCAGCAGCGAGTTGGTGCCCAGACGGTTGGAGCCGTGTACCGAGACGCAGGCCACCTCACCGGCGGCGTAAAGACCCGGGACAACGGTGTCATTGTCCTGAAGGACCTCCGCCTTGATGTTGGTGGGGATGCCGCCCATGGCGTAGTGCGCCGTCGGGAAGACGGGCACCGGCTCGGTGTAGGGCTCGACGCCGAGGTAGGTGCGCGCAAACTCGGTGATGTCTGGCAGTTTTGCGTCGATGTGCGCGGGCTCGAGGTGGGTCAGGTCCAGCAGGACATAGTCCTTGTTCGGACCGGCGCCGCGGCCTTCGCGCACTTCGTTGGCCATGGAACGGGCCACGATGTCGCGGGGAGCGAGGTCCTTGATGGTGGGGGCGTAACGTTCCATGAAACGTTCACCCTCGGAGTTGCGCAGGATTGCGCCTTCGCCTCGGGCCGCCTCTGAGAGCAGGATTCCCAGCCCAGCCAGTCCGGTGGGATGGAACTGGAAGAACTCCATGTCCTCGAGGGGGATTCCGCGGCGGAAAGCGATGCCCATGCCGTCACCGGTGAGGGTGTGTGCATTGGAGGTTGTCTTGAAGACCTTGCCCACGCCGCCTGAGGCAAAGACAACGGACTTGGCATGGAAGACGTGCAGTTCACCGGTGGCCAGGTCATACGAAACGACGCCGGCAACGCGCTTCTGAATGCGCGTCTTGCCCTCGACGGTGACTTCCTCATCCACTGTGAGCATGTCCAGTACGTAGTACTCGTTGAAGAACTCGACGTTGTGCTTCACGCAGTTCTGGTACAGCGTCTGCAGGATCATGTGGCCGGTGCGGTCCGCGGCATAGCAGGCGCGGCGGACGGGGGCCTTGCCGTGGTCCCGGGTGTGGCCGCCGAAACGGCGCTGGTCGATCCGGCCTTCGGGCGTGCGGTTGAAGGGCAGCCCCATCTTCTCAAGGTCCAGCACCGCGTCGATGGCTTCCTTCGCCATTACCTCGGCGGCGTCCTGGTCAACGAGGTAGTCGCCGCCCTTGACGGTGTCGAAGGTGTGCCATTCCCAGTTGTCCTCTTCGACATTGGCGAGCGCCGCACACATACCGCCCTGCGCCGCACCGGTGTGCGAACGCGTGGGGTAGAGCTTGGTCAGTACAGCCGTCCTTGCGCGCTGGCCGGATTCGATCGCGGCGCGCATGCCGGCGCCGCCGGCGCCAACAATAACGACGTCGTACTTGTGGACCTGCATACCTGTGCTCTTTCTGTCGAAATCCAGTCGATATCTAGGGTGCGGGCTAAGTGCCCGAGGCGGCAGCTAGGGTGCCGGGCAGTAATCCGCCACGTGCGGAACGCCATTGATGACAGGGCAGGGGTCGAAGGTGAAGATCACCAGGGTGCCCAGCACGACGATGACGACGGTGGCCACGTAGAGAACGCTCTTCAGCCAGAACCGGGTGGAGTCCTTTTCCGCGTAGTCGTTGATGATCACGCGGACGCCGTTGGTGCCGTGCAGCATTGCCAGCCAGAGCATGACCAGGTCCCAGACCTGCCACAGGGGATCGGCCCACTTGCCGGCCACGAAACCGAAGTCGACACCCTCGATGCCGTCACCGGCGATCATGCTGGTCCAGAGGTGGACGAAGATCAGGACAACCAGGACAACACCGGAGAGCCGCATGAACAACCACGCGAACATTTCGAAGTTGCCCTTGGAGGAGCCGGTACGCCGGTACTGGGGAGAAATACGGCCCGAACGCGGTGTTTCAACAATGGGAGCTGCCATGGTTTAGTGACCTCCGAATACCACAGAGAGATGGCGGATAGAGAAGGCGATCATGGTGACCGCCCAGAGCCCGACAACCACCCACAGCATCTGGCGCTGGTACTTCGGACCCTTCTTCCAGAAGTCCACGAGAACCACGCGAAGTCCGTTGAAGGCGTGGAAGACGATCGCTGCGACCAGTCCCAGCTCTCCAAGGCCCATGAGGGGGTTCTTGTAGGACTCGATGACGACGTTGTAAGCCTCGGGAGATACCCGTACCAGCGAGGTGTCGAGCACATGCACCAGTAGGAAAAAGAAGATCACGACGCCGGTAATACGATGCGCAACCCAGGACCACTGGCCTTCACGGCCGCGGTAAAGGGTGCCTGCTGGTGTCTTCGACACTGAAAAACCTCCCTGTGTCGCCTGGACGTCAGCGCGTCTTCCGCGCTGCAATGTCGCCTAAGCGAGAGCACTCTTCAAACAAGCCTAATCTAGGTTCCTCGCCAGGGGTGTTCAATTTAGGGCGCCCTACGCTGTGACTTTGTTAACAGGTCAAAGTGGCCCTTGAACACGGTAAGTACGGCTTCCAGTCGAGCGCGGAGGCTTCCCTGCATTAATGTGGGATCGATGAGTACTTCAGAGCACAGCCCACTGGACCGCTTTCACGGTGTGATCCCGGCCGGCGGCACCGGAACCAGACTGTGGCCCCTGTCCAGGGCGGCCGCCCCCAAGTTCCTGCACGACCTCACGGGGTCCGGCAGCACGCTGATCCGCGCCACCTTCGAGCGGCTCCACCCCCTGAGCGGTAAGCGGATCATGGTCGTCACCGGCAAGGCGCACCGCCGGGCCGTGCTTAGTCAGCTGCCGGAGCTGAAGGATTCGAACCTTGTCCTCGAGAGCGAGCCCAAAGACTCGGGTGCGGCGATCGGTCTCGCGGCCGCCATTCTCTACCGGCGCGATCCGGACACCATCATGGGATCCTTCGCTGCCGACCAGGTGATCGCACCGGTCGAGGAGTTCCAGGCTGCCGTCCGGGAAGCGGTTTACACCGCTGCCGAGGGATACATCGTCACGATCGGTATCCGTCCCACGCACCCGTCGACGGGCTTCGGCTACATCCGGGCAGGTGAAGCGCTGAACATTGCGTCGGCCCCCAGCGCCCATTCCGTCATCGAATTCGTCGAGAAGCCGTCCGTCGGAGTTGCGCGAGAGTACCTGGACAGCGGCAAGTACAGCTGGAACGCGGGTATGTTCGTGGCCCCGGTGGCCCTGATGCTCAAACACCTCGAGGCCAACGAGCCCACCCTGTATGCCGGGCTGACGGAGATCGCCGAGGCCTGGGACACCCGCTCCCGTAATGAAGTGGCGCGCCGCGTGTGGCCCACGCTCCCGAAGATCGCCATCGACTACGCGGTTGCCGAACCTGCCGCCGCGGCGGGTGACGTCGCCATGATCCCAGGAAACTTCAGCTGGGACGACGTCGGCGACTTCGCTGCTATCGGCAGGCTCAACCCCGCGATGGAGAACAGTGAACTCACGGTGATGGGGGAGGGTGCGAGGGTGTTCTCGGAGAACGCTTCCGGGATCGTGGTTTCCGATACCAAGCGGGTGATCGCGCTGATCGGAATCGACGACGTCGTCATCGTCGATACCCCCGACGCACTGCTGGTGACCACCAAGGAACACGCCCAGGAAGTGAAGAAGGCGGTCGAGTCCCTCAGGGCGAGCGGCGACGTCGACGTCCTTTAGGCGCGTCGGCGACGCACAATGACGCCCGGTTGGGGCTGTCCCATCACCGTTGGATAGGCTGGTTCAGTGCAGAAGACTCCCACCGAACCCCTCGTTGTTCCCCAAATCGGAGTGTGGGTAGCGCCGCTGCTGGATGAGCTGACCAGGTTCCGGCGTGACCTTCACGCAAATCCCGAGCTCTCGCACAAGGAGTACCGCACCACAGACCGGCTCGTAGAGCGTCTGGAGGCAGCAGGCCTGCAGCCCAAGCGGCTGGAGAACACCGGCCTGTTCGTGGACATCGGCCAGGGGGAGCTGAGAATCGGCCTGCGCGCGGATATTGACGCGCTGCCCATTCTTGAGGAAACCGAGCTGCCGTACTCATCGACTAACACGGGTATTGCCCACGCCTGCGGCCACGACATCCATACCACCGTGATGCTCGGGGTTGCACTCGTACTGGCCAAGATCGATGCAGAGTCACCCCTCAGCGGGCGGATCCGGGTCATCTTCCAGCCTGCCGAGGAAACCATGCCCGGAGGTGCGCTGGACGTCATCGCCCAGGGCGTCCTTGATGAGGTGCCACGCATCCTCGCGCTGCACTGCGACCCGCGCATCGACGTCGGGCTGGTTGGCACGCGCATCGGTGCGATCACGTCGGCCTCTGACACTGTCAGGGTTGAACTGAGTGGCCGCGGCGGTCACACGTCCCGCCCGCACCTGACCGAGGACCTCGTCTTCGCCCTCGCCCACATTGCCGCGAACGTGCCCGCGGTCCTTTCCCGCAGGATCGATGTGCGCAGCGCCGTGTCGGTTGTCTGGGGCCAGATTCATGCCGGCTCCGCACCGAACGCGATTCCCGCCCATGGCTTCATGTCCGGCACCATGCGGTGCCTCGACGGTGAGGCCTGGGAAGCTGCCGGTGACCTCATGGACCACACCGTGCGGCAGTTGGCAGCTCCTTTCGGCGTCGAGGTGAAGATCGAACACACACGCGGCGTCCCTCCCGTGGTGAACACCGAGGCTGAGACGGGCCTGATCGAGGCTGCTACGCGGGCCGAGTTGGGGCCCGAGGCGGTGGTGCTGACACCGCAGTCGATGGGCGGGGAAGATTTCGCCTGGATGACCCAGAAGGTACCCGGCGCCATGATGCGGCTGGGAACGCGCAGCCATGGCGGCGAGACCTATGACCTGCATCGCGGAGATTACATTCCGGACGAACACGCGATCGGCTGTGGCGTCCGTGTGATGGCGGCCGCAGCGATGCGCGCTGTGCTCGGCCTGCGCCACTAGGGGCTTGAACGAACACTCCCGCCTCCGCCGGGAATGCGTACGCCCGAAGTCCGGTTGGCACAACACGTGAGCAGCTCCACCGGAAACCGTGTCCCCCTGTCCGTCCTCGACCTCGCGACTGTTGGCGTCGGCAGAACCAGCGCCCAGGCGCTCGCCGACAGTACCCGGCTCGCACAGGAAGCCGATCGTCTGGGATTCACCCGGTTCTGGGTTGCGGAGCATCACAACATGCCATCCGTGGCATCCACGAGCCCGGCGGTCCTGATCGCCCACCTCGGAGCGCACACCGAGCGGATTCGCCTCGGGTCCGGCGGGGTCATGCTGCCCAACCATGCCCCATTTGTTGTCGCGGAGCAGTTCGCGCTGCTCGAAGCCCTTCAGCCCGGACGTGTGGACCTCGGCATCGGCCGCGCTCCTGGAACTGACCAGATGACAGCGATGGCATTGCGCCGCCAGGTTGATGGACTCGGCGTTGAGGAGTTCCCCCAACACGTGCTCGAAGTCCTCGGACTCCTAGGGGATAACCGCACGCCTGAGAGGGCGGCGAGGCTGGCAGCCACGCCCGCGGCGTCGTCGTTCCCGGAAGTCTGGCTCCTCGGATCCAGCGCATACTCCGCCCAGCTGGCCGGGATGCTGGGACTGCGGTACAGCTACGCCCACCACTTCGGGAACGAGGACCCGGCGGCCGTCATGCGGTTGTACCGGTCCAATTTCCAGCCCTCGCCGGTGCTCGCGGAACCCTATGCAATGCTCGCGACCTCCGCCCTCACCGCCGAAACCGAGGAGGAAGCCCGGTACCTCGCCGGTCCGGCGCAGGTCATGGCACTGTCGCTGCGTTCAGGACGGCCCGCTCCCATCGTGTCCCCGCAGGATGCCGCCGAGCGCGTCCTGACGGAGCAGGAGCAGGCGATGCTCCAGCACCTTCCCGCGATCAAGACGGTCGGCACTCCTGGGCAGGTCACGGCGCGGCTGAAAGAGCTGGTGGAGATCACCGGCGCGCAGGAGCTGATGATCACCGGAACAACGTACGACGTCGGCAGCCGGGTTGATTCCCTGGCCCACCTGAGTGCCGCGTGGGACCTCGCCCGGGCAACCCGTTGAGACGAAACCTACCCGTAGGTAACAAAACTTGAACAATATGGGTGCTCGAGGTGGGTTTTGGTAGTGTGCCCGGTCACTCCCCGTTAGAGTAAGCTGCATCATCGAGTCCCGATTGAGGCGGGACCGGCGCCACGAATATCAATGAAAACAGAGCTTCGATGCCAATGAAGGCATCGCAAACGGACACTCATTGGGATCTGGGTCGTGGGCTTATTTCTTATCGGAGGAACATTGAAGAATTCACGGAGTTTGATGGGGCGCCGCACCGGCATGTCCGTTGCAGCACTCGGAGCAGCAGCCCTTCTTCTCGCAGGCTGCGGTGCGCCGCCGGCCGAAACCGATGGCGGCGGCGGAGCTGAACCGCCTGCCGGCGCGAGTGACTACACCGGCTGCATCGTCTCGGACTCTGGCGGTTTCGACGACCAGTCGTTCAACCAGTCAGCGTACGAGGGCCTGCTCGCGGCTGAAGAAGCGCTGGGTATCGACACCCAGGAGGCAGAATCCCAGGCGGAGACAGACTTCACCCCGAACGTGAACTCAATGGTCACCTCCGGCTGCAACCTGATCGTGACTGTCGGATTCCTGCTTTCGGCAACAACGGCGGAGGCCGCTGAAGCCAACCCCGACACCAACTTCGCCATCGTGGACGACGCGCAGATTGACCTGCCGAACGTCAAGCCGATCATCTATGACACGGCTCAGGCCGCATTCATGGCAGGTTACCTGGCTGCCGGAACCACTGAAACGGGCAGGGTCGCAACCTACGGTGGTATCCAGATTCCCACCGTGACCATCTTCATGGACGGTTTCGCTGACGGTGTCGCCTACTACAACGAGCAGAAGGACGCCGATGTCCAACTCCTCGGGTGGGACAAGGAAGCACAGACCGGCACGTTCATCGGTGACTTCGAGAACCAGGCCGCAGGCAAGACCAACACGCAGAACTTCATCAATGAGGGCGCGGACATCATCATGCCGGTAGCCGGCCCCGTCGGCCTCGGCACCATCGAAGCTGTAGAGGAAGCCAATACAGACGGCGGCACCAACAAGGTCATCTGGGTTGACTCCGACGGCTTCCTGACCGTCGAGTCCGGGACCGAATACATCCTCACCTCTGTCATGAAGCTCATGGGCGAGGCAGTCGAGCAGGTCATCACTGAGGACGTCGAAGGCAACTTCAGCAGTGAGCCGTACGTCGGCACCCTTGAAAATGGCGGCGTTGCACTTGCTCCGTTCCACGATCAGGAGGAAGCCGTAGCGGACGAGATGGCAGCTGAACTCGAGGAGATCAAGGCGAGCATCATCTCCGGCGACATCACAGTTGAGTCTGAGGCAAGCCCCCAGTAACACCGCAGCAGAACGCGCCGCCCGCTCCCCAAAAGGTCCAACGGACCCAAGGAGCGGGCGGCGTGTTTCGCGCTACGGTTGAAATTGGAATCCTTGGAGGGTGCTCACCGGGTACCGTCCAGATACCTCCTATAGGACAGGTTGGTTGGGGTTGTGAAACTCGAACTGCAGGGAATCACCAAGCGATTTGGGTCCCTCGTTGCCAATGACAATATTGATCTGGTGGTGAACCCCGGTCAGGTGCACTGCCTCCTCGGGGAAAACGGCGCGGGTAAGTCAACTCTGATGAACGTGCTCTACGGGCTGTATGAGCCGTCCGAGGGTCGCATCCTTGTGGATGGCAAGCCCGTGACGTTCCGCGGTCCCGGAGATGCCATGGCGGCAGGAATCGGCATGGTCCATCAGCACTTCATGCTTATCCCGGTCTTCACCGTGGCAGAGAACGTGGCGCTCGGAAACGAGCACACGAAGGCGGGCGGCGTTCTGGATCTCGGAAAGACACGTGAGCGTATCCGCGAGATTTCCGATCGCTACGGGTTCGACGTTGATCCAGATGCCCTCGTTGAAGACCTCCCCGTGGGCGTCCAGCAGCGTGTGGAGATCATCAAGGCCCTCGTGCGCAAAGCGGAGGTGCTGATCCTGGATGAACCCACCGCGGTCCTGACACCGCAGGAGACTGATGAACTGATCCAGATCATCGAGGAATTGAAGACCGGCGGCACGGCTATCGTCTTCATCTCCCACAAGCTGCGCGAAGTCAAGGCCGTCTCGGACGTCATCACCGTGATCCGCCGCGGCGCCGTCGTTGGCACCGTCGAGCCCACCGCGACCACCAGTGACCTCGCCTCAATGATGGTGGGACGGCAGGTGAGCCTGAGCCTGAACAAGGCACCGGCCACACCGGGTGAAACCACCTTCCAGGTCAGCAACCTCACAGTGGCGGGCCCAAGCGGCCAGAAACTTGTTGACAGCGTCAGCTTCGAGATCGCCAAGGGCGAGATCGTCGCCGTCGCCGGTGTCCAGGGAAACGGGCAGACCGAGCTGACCGAGGCGATCCTGGGCCTCCACCCGCATGCCACGGGCTCCGTCCAGCTCGGCGGCAAGGAGTTGCTGGGCAAGCGGGTCAAGGACATCATCCGCGAGGGCGTGGGGTTTGTGCCCGAGGACAGGAAAGTTGACGGGCTGGTGGGTAGCTTCTCCATCGCCGAGAACATGATCCTGAACTGGTACAACGAGGCACCCTTCGCCAAAGGCCTGGCGATGAAGCCGGCAGTGGTGCTCAAGAACGCGCAGGAGAAGGTTGCTGAGTTCGACGTCCGTACCCAGAGCGCCGAAGCGCCGGTGAGCACGCTCTCCGGCGGTAACCAGCAGAAGGTGGTCCTAGCGCGGGAACTATCCCGGCCGTTGAACCTCTTCATCGCCTCGCAGCCCACCCGCGGCGTGGATGTCGGCTCGATCGAGTTCCTGCACAAGCGCATCGTTGCCGAACGTGATTCCGGCACTCCCGTCATGATCGTCTCAACTGAACTCGACGAGATCAGCGAACTGGCAGACCGCATCGCGGTGCTACATGGCGGGCAGCTCATGGGAGTTGTTCCCGGCGACACCTCCCGCGACGTCCTCGGCCTCATGATGGCAGGAATGACGGCGGAGGAAGCGTTGCGGCAAAGTCCGGACCAGAACGGGTCCACAGACGACGCAGCCCACACAGAAGACCCGGTTACAGGGCACGGCCGTCGCGCCGCGACGTCGAAGGAGGATGGCCAGTGAGCGCCGACAACCGAGGTTCCAACACCGCCGCCGAAAGCACGGCCGCACCGCCTCCCGCACCCGGCACCGGCGATACGACGCCGGCACCCGAGGACCACGACCGCGGACGCGGGGTACTGCAGAGCATTGTCAGCGGCTCATCGCTGGTGGCGATCCTCGCCGTCGTACTCTCGATCATCCTCGGCGGGATCCTCATTGCCCTCACCGATGAGGATGTCGCAGCCGCGTCGTCGTACTTCTTCAGCCGTCCGACCGACACCCTCGCCGCGGCGTGGGAAGCTGCCAGCGGCGCCTATGTCGCGCTGTTCCAGGGGGCGGTGTTCAACCCGCGCGCTGATTCGTTGGCGCTGATGTTCCGTCCGCTGACCGAAACCCTGACCGTCGCAACGCCGCTGGTCCTGGCCGGTCTCGGCGTGGCCGTGGCATTCCGGGCGGGCCTGTTCAACATCGGCGCGCAGGGGCAGATCATCCTCGGCGCGATGTTCGCAGGCTGGATCGGTTTCTCCTGGCACCTGCCGTTTGGCATCCACCTGCTGTTCGTGGTGATCGCGGGCTTCATCGGCGGTGCGTTGTGGGGCCTGATCCCGGGCATCCTCAAGGCGCGCACCGGCGCGCACGAGGTGATCGTGACGATCATGCTGAACTACATCGCGATCAACCTTGTTGGTTACTTCCTGACCACGCCCTCGTTCCAGAACCCGGGCTCAGCGAATCCTATCAGCCCCCGGCTCGATGAAACGGCGGTGTTCCCGCAGATCCTCGGCCCGCAGTTCCGACTCCACCTCGGTTTCCTCATCGCCGTGGCTGCCACCTACGGCTTGTGGTGGCTGCTCAACCGCTCCACCGTCGGGTTCGAACTGCGCGCAGTCGGCGCCAACCCGTTCGCTGCACGAACGGCGGGGATCAGCGTCACCAAGGGCTACGTCGTCGTCATGATGCTCGCCGGCGGACTTGCCGGGCTTGCTGGTGTTGCACAGGTGGCCGGCACCGAGCAGGTACTGACGGCCGGGATCGCCGCGAGCTTCGGTTTCGATGCCATTACGGTTGCGCTGCTGGGCCGCTCGCACCCCTGGGGCGTGTTCGCGGCGGGTGTCCTCTTCGGTGCCTTCCGCGCCGGCGGGGTGCAGATGCAGACGCTTACCGGAACACCCATCGACATTGTCCTGGTGGTGCAGTCACTGATTGTCCTGTTCATCGCCGCCCCACCGCTGGTGAAGGCGATCTTCCGGATCGACCGCAAGAAGAAGACCGGCAACCGCAAGAGCCGGAAAGCCGAAGCCGCCGGAGGTGCAGCATGAGCATGGCAGCAACCGTGACCGATACGCGCGTATCGGGGTCAGGCCGTAATTGGAAGGCGCCCATCGGCTTCGGCATCGGCGCGCTGGCCGCGCTGATCGTCTTCGCACTCGGTGGCCCATCAACCACCGCCGTCTTCCGTGTCTCCGATGATTCGGACCGGTTCCGTCTCGCGGACCTCGTGTTGCCCGCGAACGTTGTGGGCTGGGTTGTAGCGGTTGCCCTTGCCGGTATTGCCGTTTATTCGTTCCTGCAGGCCCGCAAGGGTGAAAAGATCAACCGCTGGTTCGGTATCGCGTATGCGGTCCTGTTCGTGGTCGGCTTTCTCACCTGGGTTGTGGGGATCGCGGACCGGCCCACCATTTCCCTCGCCGGCCTGGTGGCAGGGTCGGTGACCCTCGCCATCCCGCTGATCTTCGGTTCCCTCTCCGGCGTATTGTGCGAGCGGGTGGGCGTCGTCAACATCGCTATCGAGGGCCAACTGCTCTCCGGTGCGTTCGCCGCCGCGGTGGCTGCATCGGTGTCCGGCAACGCCTACGTGGGACTGTTCGCGGCGGCGTTTGCCGGCGTGCTCGTTTCGCTGGTTCTGGCACTGTTCAGCATCAAGTACCTGGTGAACCAGATCATTGTGGGCGTTGTCCTGAACGTGTTGGTCTCCGGCTTGACCGGGTTCCTGGCGTCGACGCTGCTGAGCCGCGATTCGGAAACCTTCAATTCACCGCCGAGCCTGCCCGACGTGCGCATACCGCTGCTCGCGGACATCCCGGTGATCGGACCCATCCTGTTCAACCAGACCATCGTCGGCTACATCATGTACGCCGCCGTGATCATCATCTGGCTTGGGCTCTACCGCACCCGCTGGGGCCTTCGGGTGCGCGCCGTCGGAGAGCACCCGCAGGCCGCGGACACCATGGGCATCAAAGTCAACTCCACCCGGTTCTGGAACGTCCTGCTCGGTGGAGCGGTTGCCGGTTTCGGCGGCGCTTTCTTCACCCTGGTCTCGGTCAGCACGTTCACCCGCGACATGACGGCCGGCCAGGGTTACATCGCCCTCGCAGCGCTGATCTTCGGGCGCTGGAATCCGATCGGCGCGTTCTTCGCAGCGCTCCTGTTCGGTTTCGCGACTAACCTTCGCTTTGTGCTCTCGATAATCGGCACGGACGTACCGAGCCAATTTCTGGCCATGCTCCCGTACATCGTGACCATCGCGGCGGTCGCCGGACTCGTCGGCCGGTCCCGACCGCCGGCTGCAAGCGGCGTCCCGTACGTCAAGGAGTAACAGAGTGACCACAACAACGACGACGGCGGGCGGCGGCACGCGCGAGGACATTCCCTGGGCGGAACTCCGCAAGGCCGCGACGGAGGCGATGCGCAAGGCCTACGTCCCGTACTCAAGGTTCCCGGTGGGGGCAGCCGCACTCACCGAGGACGGGCGTATAGTTTCCGGCTGCAACGTGGAGAACGCGTCCTACGGGCTCACGCTCTGCGCGGAATGCTCCCTGGTCAGCGCGTTGCAGATGACGGGCGGCGGGAAGCTGGCCGCTTTCAGTTGCGTGGACGGCGAGGGCAATGCGCTCATGCCGTGCGGGCGGTGCCGGCAGTTGCTGTACGAGTTCCGGGCACCGGGCATGTTGCTGATGACAGTCAGCGGTATCAAGACCATGGATGAGGTGCTGCCGGATGCCTTCGGGCCGCAGAACCTTACTGAAGCAGGCAGGGAGCAGCATGAGTGAGCAATTCGACGCCGTCGACATCATCCGGATCAAGCGAGATAGAGGGACGCTGAGCCCGGCCCAGATCGACTGGACCATCGATGCCTATACCCGTGGTGCTATTGCCGACGAGCAGATGGCCGCGCTGAACATGGCCATCCTGCTGAACGGCATGGACCGCGCGGAGATCTCCCGCTGGACCGCCGCGATGATCGCCAGCGGCGAGCGGATGGACTTCTCGGCGCTTGGGAAGGCCACAAGCGACAAGCACTCCACAGGTGGGGTAGGCGACAAGATCACGCTGCCGCTGGCGCCGCTGGTTGCCGTGTTCGGCGTTGCGGTACCGCAACTTTCAGGCCGGGGCCTTGGCCACACCGGCGGCACGCTGGACAAGCTCGAGTCCATTCCCGGGTGGCGGGCGCAGCTCTCGAATGACGAGATGATGGCCCAGCTTGCCGACGTCGGCGCCGTCATCTGTGCTGCCGGTGCAGGTCTGGCTCCCGCGGACAAGAAGCTCTACGCGCTGCGGGACGTCACGGGTACCGTCGAAGCCATTCCGCTCATCGCCTCCTCGATCATGAGCAAGAAGATCGCCGAGGGGACCGGCTCGCTGGTTCTCGACGTGAAGGTCGGCAGCGGTGCCTTCATGAAGGATGAGGCACAGGCTCGCGAACTCGCCGAAACCATGGTGGCACTTGGCGCTGACGCCGGCGTGAAGACCGTTGCACTCCTGACCAACATGTCGACGCCGCTGGGGCTGACCGCGGGTAACGCAATTGAGGTGGAGGAATCCGTCGAGGTGCTCGCCGGTGGCGGACCGGACGACGTCGTTGAACTCACCGTCAGGCTCGCCCAGGAGATGCTCAGTAGCGCAGGCATGAACGACGCCGATCCAGCCCAGGCGCTCAGGGACGGCCGCGCAATGGACGTCTGGAACCGGATGATCGAGGCACAGGGCGGGGATCCGCGTGCCGCACTTCCCGTCGCCAAGGAATCGCAAACGGTGTATGCGCCGGCCGACGGCGTTCTGGTTGAACTCGATGCGCTCGCCGTCGGCGTTGCGGCCTGGCGTCTTGGTGCCGGCCGCGCGCGGAAGGAGGACGCCGTCCAGGCTGGGGCAGGGGTGCGGCTCCACGCCAAGCCGGGCGCCCACGTCCGCGCCGGCGAACCGCTGATGACGCTCCTGACTGACACCCCGGAGAAGTTTGCGCGTGCGCGCGAGGCGCTGGAAACCGCCGTCGTAATTGCGCCGGATGGATCCAGGCCGTCTCACCAGCTCATCATCGACCGCATCGCCTGACCCCACCTTGCATCGACTCTTCAATAGGTGACCGTTTGAGGGCCCAAACCGTAAGAGAGTGGCTAGGGGACCCGTGCGAGCTTGCGAGCGTGGGGATGGCCACGAACGCTATTGGAGAGTCGATGGAATTTAACGGGTCATACCACAGGGGGACTATCCGTGGAGACAAGATCAGCCCTTCGGGCGACGCGGGGGTCTGAGCTTAAACCCTAACCTTGGAGAAAGGCTGGAGCCGGGGGTCTCTCAGGGGGACACCCCATGGTGGCACCGAATCGATACTGGCATCGTTGGATATGCCGCATCGGGCTGCGGCGGCACCGAAAGCCAGACAATCCAAGGAGCGCTGTGGACGCATTCAATGCTGTGACGAATGGGCTGAGTGACTTCATCCTCAGTACCGCGGAGCAGCCGTGGGTCTACCTCCTGGTATTTGTGTGCTGCACGGTTGACGGCTTCTTCCCGCCGTTCCCCAGCGAGTCCGTAGTGGTGGGGTTGGCTTCGCTCGTGATCACACAGGGCGTTCCCAACAGTTGGCTGCTGATCCTGGTAGCCGCGTTGGGCGCCTTCGTGGGTGACAACATCGCCTACCTGATGGGCAGGGGCATCGGCACCAAGCGGTTCGCCTGGATGCGCAGGCCGCGCTCGCAGAAGGCGTTCGAATGGGCAGGCTACGAACTGGAGAAACGCGCCGCATCCCTCATCCTCGTGGCCCGCTTCATCCCGTTCGGCCGGGTGGCTGTGAACCTAACCGCGGGCGCAACAGGCTACTCACGACGACGCTTCGTTGCCCTCACCGGCATTTCCGCCATCGCGTGGGGCAGCTATTCGGTGGGGATCGGCGCGCTCGCCGGGGCCTGGTTCGAAGATAACCACCTGCTGGGCGTGATGGTAGCGATCGCCGTTGCCGTAGTGCTCGGTTTCATTGTGGACCGCGTGATCAGTGCGGTCCGCGGATCCACTCCGGTCCGCCCGCGACCGGAGCGGCTCCATCCCCGGCAACCCGCGTCTGTAACGGATCCCGGAGAGGGCCTGGAGGCAGGGGCCGTAGCGCCTGAGGTGCTGGAGGCTGAGTGCGCCACCGCCGCCGTCGACCCGGGTAACCGCGCGTGATTTCCGCCCGCAACTGCACGGTGTGCCAGGCTGCTTCGTGGCGCGTAGTCTTGGCCTGTGACTGAACCTATGACTTCCCTTGCCACTGACATCACCTTTGACATCCGGAGCCTGCCCAAGGTTTCGCTGCATGACCACCTCGACGGTGGGCTCCGTCCTGCCACCATCATCGAGCTGGCCGAAGCCGCCGGGCACCAACTGCCCTCAACGGATTCCGTGGCGCTCGGCGAATGGTTCCGGGACTCCGCGAACTCCGGGTCCCTGGTCCGCTACCTTGAGACTTTCGACCACACCATCGCGGTCATGCAGACCCGCGAGGGGCTCTCCCGCGTGGCCCGGGAGTTCGTGGAGGACCTGGCTGACGACGGCGTGGTGTACGGCGAGGTGCGGTGGGCTCCGGAACAGCACCTCGCGAAGGGCCTTACCCTCGACGAAGCGGTGGAGGCGGTGCAGGAGGGCCTCGACGCCGGGGTGGAAGCCGTGGCCGCTACCGGGCGCACTATCCAGGTGGGCCAGCTGATCACCGCCATGCGCCACGCGGACCGAGGCCTGGAGATCGCCGAGCTCGCCGTCCGCCACCGTGACCGCGGCGCGGTTGGCTTCGACATCGCCGGTGCCGAGGATGGGTTCCCGCCATCCCGCCTCGCAGACGCTTTCACCTACCTCGCGCAGCACCAGTTCCCAGCGACGGTCCACGCCGGCGAGGCTGCCGGAATCGAGAGCATTGTTGACGCGCTCGTCAGCGGCCGCGCCCTGCGCCTTGGGCACGGCGTGCGCATCGCCGAGGACATCACGGTGGAGTACGACGACGGCGCGACCGGCCCCGAAGCCGGCGTAGGTATGGCGACACTCGGCAGGGTTGCCGCCTGGGTACGCGACCGCGGTATCCCGTTGGAAGTCTGCCCCTCGTCGAACCTGCAGACCGGTGCGATCGCGGCTTTCGGCAAGGACATCACAAGCCACCCGATCGACCTGCTTTATCAGCTCGGCTTCAACATCACGGTGAACACCGACAACCGCCTGATGAGCGGCGTCACGCTCACGGACGAGTTCGAACTGCTCGTCGAGACGTTCGACTACGATCTCGATGATCTCCTTGAACTCACTCTGAACGCCGTCGAGGCCGCGTTCCTGCCGTTGGAGAGCCGCACTGCGCTCGCCGAACTCATTGGCCAGGGGTACGACTCCGCCAGCGGGGCATGAGCGTAACCGCACGAACACCAGGCGCTGCCTTCGAGCGCCTGGTGGAAGTGATCGGGTTGCTGCGTGAACGCTGCCCATGGATGGGCGAGCTGACGCATGAGTCCCTCGCGGAGTACCTCGTAGAGGAGTGTTACGAGTTACTCGAGGTGATCGAGGGGCCCGCCAACCCCGACGAGTTGCGCGCTGAACTGGGCGATGTCCTCCTGCAAGTGGTGCTTCACGCGCGGCTGCAGGAGGAACGCGGCTCCTTCCGTATCACCGACGTCGTCGAGGGCCTGACCGCCAAGATGATCCGGCGCAACTCACACGTGTTCACAGCGGAGGGGGAGTTGAAGCCTGATTCCGGCGCTACCATCCAGGAAATTGAAGCGCAGTGGCACCGGCGCAAGAGTGCTGAGAAACCGGAATCGACCACTCCATTCGATAGCCTTCCGGCACACTTGCCCGCGCTTGCGCTCGCCGCGAAGTCTGTTACCCGCGCCAGGCGCGACAGTGGACATTCCGGCCCGCCAGCGACCGCCCGGTCCGGCCCAACCTCTGAGGAGGAGCTCGGCAGTGTGCTGCTGGACCTCGTGCATGGTGCCGTGGACTCCGGCCTTGACCCGGAACGCGCGCTGAGGCTGGCGGTGCGCCGCTACCAGGAAGAGTATGCGGATGCTGCGTTGGGGCGGGAATCCGGCAGCGTCACGGACGCTCGTTGACCGCTGCTTTGAACTAGGCTGAGTACCGAATCCCCCGCGAAGACGCTGTGCAAACCGGCTTGTTTCAGCGGTGCGCACGCTTCGCATTGTCCGTACCCGAAGAAATTTCCACGAAAGCCCAAGAACAGGAGCAATTCCATGGCGATCATTGATGCCATCCACGCACGTGAAATCCTCGACTCCCGCGGGAATCCCACGGTTGAGGTTGAGGTACTGCTCGACGACGACACCTTCGGCCGCGCAGCCGTCCCCTCTGGTGCATCCACCGGTGCGTTCGAAGCGAACGAACGCCGTGACGGTGATAAGGACCGCTACCTCGGCAAAGGCGTACTGCAGGCCGTTGAAGCCGTCATCGAGCAGATCCAGCCTGCGCTCCTGGGTTTCGACGCTGGGGATCAGCGTGCCATTGACCAGGCGATGATCGACCTGGACGGCACCGAGAACAAGTCCAACCTCGGCGCCAATTCAATGCTCGGCGTTTCCCTGGCCATTGCGCGTGCTGCAGCTGAGTCCTCCGCACTTCCGCTGTACCGCTACCTGGGAGGACCGAACGCTCACGTTCTGCCCGTACCCCTGATGAACATCCTGAACGGCGGTTCGCACGCCGATTCCGACGTCGACATCCAGGAATTCATGATCGTGCCGCTGGGTGCTGAGTCCTACTCGGAGGGCCTGCGCTGGGGTGTTGAGGTCTACCACGAGCTGAAGAAGGTACTGAACGAGAAGGGCCTGGCTACCGGTCTTGGCGACGAGGGCGGGTTCGCTCCGAACCTGCCGTCCAACCGCGACGCTTTGGACCTGATCACCTCAGCCATCGAGCGCGCGGGCTACAAGCCGGGTACCGACATCGCCTTCGCACTCGACGTGGCTGCGTCAGAGTTCTACAAGGACGGCGCGTACCACTTCGAGGGCAAGACGCTCGATTCCGCCGCGATGCGCTCCTACTACGAGGAACTCGTCCGGGACTACCCGCTGGTCTCCATCGAGGACCCGCTGGACGAGGAAGACTGGGAAGGCTGGAAGGTACTCACCGAGTCCCTCGGCGAGAAGGTCCAGCTCGTGGGCGATGACCTGTTCGTCACCAACCCGACGCGCCTTGAGCGCGGCATCAAGGCAGACACCGGCAACTCGCTGCTCGTGAAGGTCAATCAGATCGGCACCCTCACCGAGACGCTCGACGCCATTTCCCTGGCTCAGCGCTCCGGTTACACCACCATCACCTCACACCGTTCCGGCGAAACCGAGGACACCACGATCGCGGACATCTGCGTGGCTACCAACGCAGGTCAGATCAAGACCGGTGCTCCCGCACGCTCCGAGCGCGTCGCAAAGTACAACCAGCTGCTGCGCATCGAGGAAGAGCTGGACGACGCCGCGCGCTACGCCGGCCGTTCTGCTTTCCCGCGTTTCACTGCCTGATCGGCGGGGCATCGGGCGCTACCCTCGTTAAGCAGGTAGCCGTCAGCAGTTGAACGCTCTGATGGAACAGCGAAGCGTGAGCAAGGAGCCCGATGTCCACCCGACGCCCCAGCGTTCCGCGCACCACGCGAACCGGCGGGCAGCGAGAGTCACCACCGTTGAAGCGCCCTGGCGCCCAGGGCGCTTCAACGCAGACCGGCAAGTCTGCCGGCCACCACAGTGACCACAAGCCGGCAGCCGAACGCCATGCACCCGCGCCCGGGAAAGACTCGGGCAAAGCCCCGGACGCTCCCCACAAGGCTGAAAGAAGAGCGCCGCAGAAGAAGGCATCGCCCTCGGAGAATCGTGCCGCGGAGCCCTCCCAGCTCGCCGGCGCCATCCGAACCGCCAGGGCGCCTTTCCGCCGCTCCTCGGAGCGCGCGATCGTTCCGGCCGAGGACGCTAAACCGATCCCCGCCAAGGCCTTCTCCGGTAGGCTGTTGGCACTCGCCGTCGTACTGATCACGATCACCGTGCTGCTGGCACCTTCGATCCGTACGTACCTTCAGCAGCGGGCGGAGACCGAAGCGTTGCAGGAACGAATCACCGCACTCGAACAGGAGCAGGAGAACCTGCAGACGCAGATCACCCGGTGGGATGATCCCGCCTACATTCGGCAGCAGGCGAGGGACAGGCTGTTCCTCGTCATGCCGGGAGAGACACGCTATCTGGTCAAGGGCGGCACGGAAATTGAACCCTCGGAGGAGCAGCAGTCAGCGGCGGCACCGCAGGACCTGCCCTGGGCGGACGCCCTGTGGGAATCTGTTGGGCGGGCGGCCACCGACTAACCTTGGTCTGTGCAGGAATACACAGCCACAGGAAGGACCGCCGTGACGGAAGCAAATATGCTCGCGCCCACCGCGGCTGATTTGGAGACGCTGAGCCGGCAGTTGGGGCGTCCGGTGCGTGACGTCGTTGAAATCGGCGCCCGCTGTGTGTGCGGCAATCCGCTGGTTGCGACCACCGCCCCACGCCTTGCGAACGGAATCCCTTTTCCCACCACGTACTACCTGACCCATCCCGTCATCACCGCAGCGGTTTCGCGGCTGGAGGCGGCGGGAACCATGGCCGAGATGACTGCGCGCCTGGAGCAGGACGAAGCCCTCGCGGCCCGCTACCGGGATGCCCACGAAGCGTACCTGCGGGCCCGCGCGGAGGTAGGAACCCGCAGCGGGATCGGCGCCGTGCCGGAGATCGCCGGCGTTTCGGCGGGTGGGATGCCAAGCCGCGTGAAGTGCCTCCACGTCCTTGTGGGTCACTCGCTTGCGGCAGGTCCGGGCGTCAACCCGCTTGGGGATGAGGCGCTCGCGGCGATCGTTGAATGGTGGACACCTGACCGGTGCAGCTGCCACGGTGCGTGGGACACCACGGGCGTTGTACCGGCAAGAGACCTTAGCCGGCACGTGAAGACGCAGGGCCTGAGCCCTGAGGAACTGGACAGAAAGCGCGCCGAACGCCGAACCGGTGAAGGGAAGGCCTGACATGCGTACTGCAGCGGTAGATTGCGGAACAAATTCCATCCGCCTGTTAATAGCGGACGTCGACGACGAGGGCCGGCTGGCCGACGTCGTACGCCTTATGCGTGTGGTGAGGCTCGGCCAGGGGGTCGATGCTACGGGCAGGCTCGCCCCCGAAGCGCTGGAACGGACCTTGACCGCGGTGGATGAGTATGCAGGCCTGATCGCGGAAAATGCGGTGGATCGTGTGCGGTTCGTGGCGACCTCGGCCACGCGTGATGCGGATAACCGGGACGAGTTCATCGATGGTGTCCGGACCCGCCTTGGCGTGGAGCCTGAAGTAGTCAGCGGCAGCGAAGAGGCGGAGTTGTCCTTCGCAGGAGCTTCCAGCGTTCTCGGGAGTGAGGCGGATGAGCCGGTCCTGGTGGCGGACCTGGGTGGCGGAAGCACCGAGTTTGTCGTGGGTTCCCACGGTCGGGTCACGGCGGCGCGCAGCATGGATATGGGTTGCGTCCGCTTCACGGAACGATTCCTGCCCTCAGATCCGCCTACGGACACGGAAATCGCTGCTGCAGAGGCCGAGGTCGGCCGGATGATCGACGAAGCGGACGCGGCAGTGGACCTTGCGTCCGTTCGGGGGATCATCGGCGTTGCTGGAAGCATTACAACCGTCACGGCGCACGCACTGAAACTTCCTGAGTATTTATCAGATCGCATCCACGGCGCAGAGCTCAGCGTTGCCGAAGTGCATGACGCCGCGACCTCCCTGCTGCACCTGCCCCGCTCGGAGCGCGCAGCACTGCCCTACATGCATCCGGGCCGGGTCGACGTGATAGGCGCCGGAGCCCTGATCTGGCGAACGATCGTCCGCAGGGTCGCCGAGGCGACCGGTGGCCGGGTGCAGGGCGCCGTGGCCAGCGAGCATGACATCCTCGACGGCATCGCCCTCAGCGCTGCCGCGCAGGAACGGGCGCAGCAGTGACCGCTTCTTCAGCCCAGGTGTACGGTTTGCGGCCCCTTGCCGCCGTCGTCGCGATTTTCCTGGGTTGCAGCGCAACCATAGTTGCTCCGCTCGATGCCGCGCACGCGCACGGGGCCGAGCTTCGCGAGCGGGAGTACTGGCTCGAGGATTACGGCATCAAGGAGGCCTGGGAAAGCACACGGGGGAAGGGTGTGACGGTCGCGGTCATCGACAGTGGTGTGGACGGCAGTCATCCGGACCTGGCAGGGGCAGTTGTCGGCGGGACGGATGTCTCCGGCGCCGGAGCGCCCAACGGGCAGGAGGGCCTCGGCGAGGTGCCTGAGCATGGCACGCTGGTCGCCAGCCTCCTCGCGGGGCGCGGACACGTTCCCGAGGAGGAGCCCGACGACGACGCCTCACCGTCGCCCTCCGGGTCGCCGTCCGCGTCACCCTCCCCATCGGCTTCACCGTCTGCTTCACCGACGGCCGAACCGGAGGAGGATCCGGTGGGCCGCGGGCCCGACGGCGTCATTGGGGTTGCACCCGAAGCGGACCTCCTTGCCGTCTCGCTCTGGATTGGCGGTGAGTCAAGCGGGCCCAACCCGGCGGGGATCAGCATCGATGACCAGATTCCCAACGCCGTGCGCTGGGCCGTGGACAACGGGGCCTCGGTGATCAACATGTCGCTGGGCAGCACCTCTCCCACCTGGCCGGAAAGCTGGGACGAAGCCTTCCTGTATGCGGAACAGAACGACGTCGTGATCGTCGCCGCAGCGGGCAACCGCGCCGGCGGTTCGGTGCAGGTTGGCGCTCCCGCGACCATGCCGGGGGTCCTTGCGGTAGGCGGGCTCGACGCGGATGGCAAGGCGAGCCGTGAATCCTCCTCGGAAGGCATCAGCATCGGGATCGCAGCGCCGGCGGAGAATCTCGTGGGCGCACTGCCCGGTGGGCTTTACGCAGCCAAGTGGTCCGGAACCTCCGGGGCCGCTCCGCTGGTGTCCGGTGTGGCCGCCCTGATTCGTTCGAAGTATCCGGACCTGACTGCCCCGCAGGTCATCAACCGGATCATCATGACGGCGAAGGATGCCGGGGTACCGGGGAAAGACACCATCTACGGGCACGGCATCCTCGATGCCGCAGCTGCGGTGAACGAGGACCTCGACGTGCCCGCCGAACCGCTGCTGGGTGCCGGTGGCGTGGTTAGCATGGCGCAGTTTATCGAGACCTATCGGCGGGGCGAGGCGCCCCCACCGCCCTCCCCGGCACCGCCGGCCCCGGACAAGCCCCTGCCGGACCTTCCTGAGCCAACCGTTCCCGTTGCCGAGGAGCGTGCGGCGTCGTCCACCTCACTGCCCGCGTTGATTGTTTTCGGTTTCGGTGGCGTGATTCTGCTTATCCTTTTGGGCGGCACCTATCAGGTCGTCAGGGTCTATCGGGGATCCGCGTCGGGAGGGGAACCGGAAGCTTCCGCAGCAAAGCCGGAAGCGGAGGAATCCGCGGCAGAAGGCGTCTCGCAGGACGGGCCATCCGCCTCCCGGTAACGCTAGTGAAGATTTTCACAAAGTCCGGTAGGCTGGTTCCATGGCTCAAACCCCCAAGTTTTCTGATCGTCCCCGGATCCTTGTTGTCGGCGGCGGCTACGTTGGTTTGTACGTAGCGCACAAGCTGCAGAAGAAGGTGAGGGCCCACGGCGGCATTGTGACCCTCGTGGATCCTTTGCCCTACATGACCTACCAGCCGTTCCTGCCCGAGGTTGCCGGCGGAAACATCGAGGCGCGCCACGCCGTCGTCTCGCACCGCATGCACCTCACCGACACTGAGCTGATCACCGGCAAGGTCACCCGCGTCAATCACGGGTCCCGCACCGCTGTGGTGGAACCATCGGACGGCAGTGAGCCTTTCGAACTGACCTACCGCGACGTCGTGATCGCGGCCGGAGCGATCACGCGCACCTTCCCGATCGAGGGGCTGGCTAATGAAGGCATCGGCCTGAAGACCATCGAGGAAGCTGTGGCGCTGCGTAACCAGCTCCTGGAACGCATTGAAACCGGTTCGCTGATGGAACCGGGGCCGGAGCGTGACCGGGCGCTGACCTTCGTCGTCGTCGGTGGTGGATTCGCGGGAATCGAGGCCCTGGCCGAGATGGAGGACCTCGCGCGGGCAGCCGTCAAGAAGAACCACAGGCTGGAGCGCTCCGACATCCGCTTTGTGCTCGTCGAGGCCCTGGGCCGGATCATGCCCGAGGTCACTGAAGACCAGGCCAAGTGGGTGGTTGAACACTTGCGTTCGCGCGGCGTGCAGGTCAAGCTCAACACGTCGTTGGCCAGCGCGAAGGACGGCAAGCTCAAGCTGATCAACATGCCGGACAAGACGCCCGCCGATGAGTTCGAGACCGACACCCTCGTGTGGACTGCCGGTGTGCAGGCCAATCCGTTTGTCCGCAACACTGACTTCCCGATCGACGAGCGCGGACGGGTCCGCGCTAATCCTGAGCTGCGCATCACCGGTGACGACGGCCCGCTGGACGGCGCATGGACCGCCGGTGACGTCTCGGCTGTTCCCGATCTTTCGGGCGGCGGTGTGGGCGGTTTCTGCGTACCCAACGCGCAGCACGCAGTCCGCCAGGCGAAGCTCCTGGCTGACAACATCTACGCCGAACGCTACGGTGTGGGCCGGGTCCGCGAGTACAAGCACAAGAACCTGGGTGCGGTTGCGGGCTTCGGCCAGTACAAGGGGGTAGCCAACATCATGGGCTTCGGTTTGCGCGGGCTTCCCGCCTGGCTGGCCCACCGCGGCTATCACGGAATGGCCATGCCCATGTTCGAGCGGAAGTTCCGCGTGGTTACCAACTGGATCCTTGGTTTCGTGTTCGGGCGCGACACCACCCAGTTGATGGACCTGCAGACCCCGCGCCGCGCGTTCCGGGAGGCGGCAACCCCTCCGCCGAAGAAGCAGGAAACGCCGTCGCTGGACAAGGACCGCTCCGAGGACACGGAGAAGGCCAAGCCGAAGGCGAAAGCCAAGGCGTAACTTTCGTCAGCAGAACACGACGGCGGCACCCCACCCAGGGTGCCGCCGTCGTCGTTAAACCGGTTATAGTTCTCGATCGTGATCATCCGCGCTGAAACCCTCGCCGACCGCCCGACTGCACTGTCCGTCATCGAGGCGGCGTTCGGGTCGCCGGGGAAGGCCCGGCCCATCGAGGCAGCGTTGCTGGAGCAGCTGTGGGAGTGCCCGGCTTATTTGCCGGAGCTTTCGCTGGTGGCAGAGGACGACGACGGCGTCGTGTGCGGGTATGTCATCACCACGCGTGCGCGGATCGGGGAGGTTCCATCGCTCGGGCTCGGGCCTATCGGTGTGCTTCCGTCGCATCAGGGCAGGGGAGTGGGGCGGCTGCTCGTCGAGGGCTCCATTGTCCGGGCCGCGGGCCTGGGTGAAGCCTCGCTCGTGCTGCTCGGAAGTCCCAGCTTCTATGGACGGTTCGGCTTTGTCAGAGCAGATGTCCGCGGTGTGCTTCCGCCGGAGCCTGCGTGGGGTGAGCACTTCATGATCCTGGCGTTGGGAGAATCACCGCTTCCCACGGGTCCGTTCCGCTATGCAGAACCGTTCGACCGCCTGTGACAACCGTCCTCGGCAGCACCGTCGACGGCCAGACCCGGTGCGTTCACTACCGCACGGAGCTCGACGTTGTCGCGATCCGCTTCAAGTGCTGCGGTGAGTTCTACCCCTGCCGCCTGTGCCACGGGGAAAGCACCGGGCACGAGGCTGCGGTGTGGCCGCAGACGGAGTGGAACACGGAGGCGATCCTGTGCGGAGTGTGCCGGGAAACGCTGAGCATTGAAATGTACTTCGAGTTGGACGGGTGTCCCTCGTGCAGCGCGCCGTTCAATCCGCGGTGCAGGTTGCACAAGCACCTCTACTTCGAGGATTAGCCGGTTCTGCTTAGTTGTGCCCCAGGTGGGACTCGAACTCCTATTCCCGCGTCCACATCTAGCGCCGTTGGATCACGCATTCCTACGTATTCGGCGCTTTGCCGCCGGCGTCGGGAGTCTGGAGGAGACATACGACGGCGGCATTCTGCATCCGCGGCGGAACCAGATTCGGAACCACGGCTTTCCCTATAGTTCCTGTAGTCCCTATCACCGACCCAGGGAGATCCAAATGAATGAGACACCACGCCTCCGCACGCCCGAGGAAGTTGCCGAGCATCTGGGCCACCTGACCGCATATGAAATCCGCCGGCTTGCGCGCCGCTCGGAGATTGAGCATGTGCGCGGCAGCCGGGGAAAAGTTCTACTGACTGACAGCCAAGTCCAAGCTCTCATCGAGCACTTAACCCGTAAGCCGGCGAAACCCGAACCGCGTCGTCAGGACAGCACCCTGCGAATGACCTCCCGGTCAAGGGCGCTCCACCGAAGGAATGCACCGAAGGATGGCTAGTCTCGACTTACTGGCATCACTTCGGGTATAGTTTCTAGCATCACTTCCAGCACTGTTAGGAGCATAGCCGTGACTGATGAAAAAGTACGAGAGAACCGTTTGCGACGCGCCGCCGAGCGCCAAGGCCTCAGGCTCATGAAATCCAGGGTCAGGGACCCGAGGGCACTGCTATACGGCACATACCAACTCGCCGACACTCGGACTGACTCAATCGTCCTCGCGAACCATACCCTGCAGCAGGGCTATGGGATGGGCCTGGATGACGTCGAACAATATCTACAAGGGAAGGGCTGAAACGCTATGCCGAACAAGTTTCAAGGTGTCAGGGCGATGCACCAGGAGCAGCTCCGCGAGCGCGAGGCGATGGAGGAAGAGGCCAAGTCGAAGGGTGTCGCGCCGCATGTTCTTTACCCGGAGCACTTCACCAACCCGGCGAGGCTTCGCGTTGCACAGTGGCTGGGCAAGGACGATGCGAAAGCTATAGCCGCCGTTCTTTCTGAGATGCGTTCCGCCAGCAAGGCCGATCCTGCAGCAGTTCCACAACTCGTTGACCAGTTGGCGGAAATGCTCGCTATACCTACGTCGAAGACCAAGAGGTCTTCTCGGCGGACCAACAGGGAGAGTAAGTGATGGGCAGTGAGTTGCCGCCAGAGATCTGCTGCAGATGCCGCCGACCGGCACCAAGTATGGATGATGCCGAGCACGACGACTGGGAAGCATTCGGCGCCGACATGGTCTGTCCGGGGTGTCTCACGGGCGAGGAGGTGGACGATATTACCGAAGACATGTTCAACATGGGCCAGCGAATATTCGACAGACCTCCACTGCCGCCACGACCCCAACGCACTTTCGAAGAGGAAGCTGCCAGATTTCTCGATCCCCACGCCAAACCGGATGATCAGGGCTTTCCGGCTCAGTAAGCCGTCCTCTCCAGTTCCTCGAACTTCTCTTCGAGCCAGTCTTCCCATTCTTCGCGGATGGCTTCGGGGTCGGCGTCTCCGTTGACGGTCAGGTTCAGGGTGGGGTTGAAATTGACCACAGTGCCAGCTCCACCGCCGCCCCGGTACGTGTTGACCAGGTCATCGAACTTCACTGTCTCCTCTGGGGAGAGGACCCGCTCCGGCTTCCCGGATAGGTTCACCGCACCCCGGCCGGGTTGCAGGATGCCCCCGGTGTCGAAGATCCCGAACTTCGAGCCGATGGTGTCGAAAATCTTCTGCCCCACACCGACGGCCAGGTCAGCGATGAACGTGTCGCTGAACTTGTCCCGGATCATGGACACCAGGCCGTCCATGATCCCCGCGAACGGGTTGAACCAATCCCCGCCGCCGCTGTCCCCCGGTGGCGCTTCTGACATACTGCGTGCCTGCCCGGAGCGCGGTGGACCATAGATGCCCTGCAGCTTGCCGATGTCCCGCGAGGTCGGATTCAGGATCCGGCCGGACATCATCGGCTGCATGATCGAATGCCCGTTGTCGTGACCCAACCCCATGATGTGCCCGAGCTCGTGGATTGAGACCGCCCGTTTCATGCCCGGTGACATGCCCGGACCCATCCCGGCTGTGTTGTAGGTGATCGCGTTTCCGCCGGCCATGGCGAGGGCGTGATACCCGAACGTCGAGTTCGGGATGAACGCGTTGTACCCGTACACCCCTGGGTAGTCCTTGCCCATGTAAGTCTGTAGTGCGGACAGCCCGTTCCACGCGGCCGTGGCGGACGGTAGCTGCCACTGGCTCATATTGGAACCCATCGCGGACACGGACATCTTGCCCTGCTTGCGGAGAATGTTCACGATGTGGTGGTTCATGTCCGGGGTCGCCCCAACACCGCCCTTGAGGGAAGCTGCGAGGGCATCCATGCCCCGCTTGCCACCAGCCCGGCGGGTGGTGTCCGCGTCGAACACGTATTCCTTGCCGTGGACCACACCGGCCTCCTGGTGCACGCCGCCGTCGCCCGTGTACCCGCCCAGCGCGAACGCACGCTTCGGCCCGCCCGACGTGGACACACCCGTATGCTTGGCAGCTTTGAGCGGGTTGTGCACGTAAGGGAGCGGGTCGACGCCGAGGAACCCGGCAACCTTGTTGAAGGTCTTGATGATCCCGTCGTTAATGACCGTGTCAATGACAAAGTTCACTGGGGCTGAAGCAATAGCTTTGATGCCCTCCCAGATCGCCCCCACAGCTTCAACGCCCTTGCCGAATGCGGCGGGGATGACCTCCTGAATGAACCACATCATCGTGTCGAACACCGGCTTGATGTGGGCTTCCCACACGTCGGAGATGACCGCGGAGATCCCATCCCAGACCGGTTTGATGACGTTCTCGTACAACCACTCGAAGGCCGGGCCGAGAATGGTCTCCATGAACCAGACCACGGCGTCGAAGACCGGGAGGACAGTGTTCGTCCACCAGATGCCGATGGCCGCGCCGAGGAGTTGGAAGACACCAGAGGCGAGCATCCAGAAGGCGTTGAACGCCCCGCCGAGGAACCCGAGGACCGCTTTGATCCCGGGCCACACGTAGGTGGTGAACCAATCGACCACGGCGCCCACGGCCGTCTGGATACCAGACCAGACCGCGTTCACTCCGTCGCGGAACCATTCGACATTCTGGTAAGCCCAGACGACGCCAGCCACCAGGGCGGCGAGGGCCAGCACGACGATGCCGATGGGGTTCGCGTTCAGCGCGGCGTTCAGGAGCCACTGCGCTGCCGCCCACGCCATCGTCATCCCCCGGACGAGGGGCAGGGTTTTCAGGAACGGGGCGAGCCCGCCGGCGGCTTGTACGGTCAGGGCCGCGTTCGCCGCCCACGTCGCACCAGCCAGAACACCGAAGCCCACTGCCGCGCCGAGGATCAGCGGTGCCGCCCGGGTGAAGAATCCGAGCACCGGTTCAACGACGGGCAGCACGGCTTCCGCGATCCCAGACACCGCGTCCATCGCCTTGCGCTTGATTTTGTCTAGGGCAGACGCCGGGCCTGTCGTGAGACGGTTCGCTACGTCGCTGGCTTTCCCCGCGGTGTTCTCGAGCTTGCTGTCCATCGTGGACAGGGACCCGAGGAAGGAAGGGATCTTGGCTTTGTCCAGGTCCTCCAGCGGGGTGCCGAACAGGGCTACGGCGGTCATCGCCTGCTCTGCGGGGTCTTTCATGCCCCGCAGCCCGGACACGATCCGGTCGAACGCACCCCGGGCGGTATCCCCGCCGGCCAACAGTTTCCCGGCCATGTCCTGGGCATTCAGCCCGAGCGAGTTGTATGCGTCGGTCACAGCGGTGTTGTCGGTTTCCGTGGCGAGGATCGAAAACTCTTTGAGGGCGTCGCCGGCTTTGTCGAGCCCTATGGTTCCGTCCTTGGACGCCGCAGTGAGGATGCCGAGCGCTTCGGGGCCTTTCAAGCCGAGGGACGCGAAGAACGTCCCGTATTCGCTGGTGGCGTCGAGGAGATCGCCCTGGAAGCCCTTCCCGGTGTTCTGCGAGGCTGCGGTGAGGAGGTCGAAAGCTTCTGTTGCGGACCCTGCGAGCCCGTTTTTGACGAGCTGGCCCGCGGTGGTGGTGATCTTGCTGACGTCTTCGCCCATGATCGCCGCGATGCTTACGGCGTTCTTCGCGGCATCGGTCAGGGCTTTGTCTCCCATCGGCCCGAACGCGCCGAGCACCCCACGGAAGCTGTCCCCGACCTCCGTGATGGAAGCCCCGTAGCCGTCCGCGTAGGCCTTCCCGGCGAGTGTGCCTAACCGTTTCGTCTGCTTCGGATCCAAGCCCATCTGCGCGCCGAGCAGGGACACCGCCGAGTCCTTAGCAACCGCGCCAGCGATACCTGCAGCTAGGGCTATCCCTGCCGCTGTGCCAGCGGCCGCGAACCCGGTCTTGAGTCGCTTCTTCGCGTCGTCGGACATCCCGGTGACGGTGTCCCGCACCCGCCGGGCAGCCGAGTCGATGCCGTCCTTGATACCGGAGAACGCGTTCTTCCCGCCGACCTTCTCGAAAACCTTCTCCATAGCGGAGGTTTTTGCGTTGAGCTTGTCCCATGCGGTTTGGGACTTCCGGCTTGAATCTTCGATTGCTTTGGACTGCCGTTTACCGGCGGTCTCGACGGTTTTCGTGGCGGACCCGAGGTTCTCCTCCAAGTCGGCGACGCCTGCGCTGATATCGTCGCGCAGCTCCGCGATCAGTGTGACGCGGCCTTCCTCGCTTGCCATCGCTTCTCCCTCGGTCTGTGACCTTGAGAATCGCGGGAATCCGGGCTATTCAGTGGGAGGGGCGAGGTGTCAGAGCGTGGGAGCGGTGACCATGTTCCCCCCCGGAGGCGGGAACATGTGATTCGTGGAATGAGTTCCCGGCGCCGGGGAATCATTGACCCAGACCGGCGACTGGGCGACTGAGTACCTGGCGGACGGTGGAGGCGTGCCAGCGGCCACCCGTCGCCGTTGGGACGCCCTCAGCGTTCAGAGTGTCCGCTATCCGGGCCATGGATGCCCCGCCCTCCCGTTCTGCACGGATACGGGCAACTGTGGCGTCTGGGAGCACGCTGAGACGGCCCATGTGCCTGTCAGGGTCATCCCGCTTGATGCGGGCCATGCCTTCGCGGGTGCGCTCGGCGATTTTCTTTCGCTCCAGCTCAGCGAACGTCACCGTGATTTGGGCCATCGCGGATCCGGTGATGGAACTGGTGTCGATGTTCAGATCCAAGCAGATCAACGCCCAGCGTTGGCGAGCCGCGGTTTCGAGTACGGCGGCGAAGTCCGCGACGTTGCGGCTGAGGCGGTCGAGCTTGGAGACAGCCAGGCCGTCGAACTGGCGTGCCTTGAGGTCTGCGAGCGCTTCGGCCAGGACTGGCCGGTTCCGTAACGATTTCGCTGACGCCGCGTTCTCCCGCCGGATGGTGAGGTTCCAGCCGAGACGGGCTGCTTCTGCCTCCAGTGCGGCTACTTGAACCTCGGGCGAGATGTCTTGTTTGTTCGTGGAAACGCGCACGTATCCGAGGATTTTCAGGGGTGCCGGACTTTCTTCCATATTCTAATCATACACAAAGGGTTCCCTTTATGTATAGATAAGTGGGCCAGCCGGGCTAAGGACACCGTTCGCCGCGACATCCGAGGTGGCGTATTTACGCCACCTCTGTCTGCCCGCCGCCGGGGGTACGCAAAATCTGCGTACCCTACCGCTTCAAACCCGCCTCATACCCGAGCAGCAGCGTTTCGATCCTGCCCCGCACCGGACCGTCGTTGCCGTCCGCGTCATCGTCTGGCATGGCTTCTAGGACACCGCGGAACATTGCCATCACGGAAGCGATGTCGTCGGCGTTCAGCGGGGCGAGGATCGCCTTCATCCGCTCTAGCATCTCCATACCCCAATGGTGCCACCGCGGCCGGTTGAGAGGGTGGACGTGACTGAGCCCGCCGGGGAAGGAAGGCCGGCGGGCTCAGCGGGTGCGGCCCCGGGAAGCTCCGCAGCAAGCGGGGTCCGCACGTTTCTGAGGTACGCGTTCAGCGCGTACCAAGCATCAGATCGGGTCCGTTTCGAAAACGTGCCGGTGCAGGATCTTCGCGAAAACCTTGATGTCTTCACGGCGCGGGTCACCGACCATCTTGCGTACCGGGTTGTTGCCCTTCCCGTCTTGGTGGTAGCTGGCGTATTCCACGGCGGTGCCGATGATCATCTGGTGGTCGTTGATGACTTCCACACTGAACGGCCTCTGCGTCAGCGAGTCCTTGAGCTCGCCAGTCAGTTCCAGGATCCCCCGTCCTGGGAAGTGCCGGGCTTTCCAACCGCCATAGTCAGGGTTCAGTGGATCCCAGGGGCCTTCCTTCATGCTCGCGCCCTCAGATCGGAAGGCACCGCGCCATACGCCGGCTTGGTGGTCGGCCATCTTCTCGAACGCGGGGGCCGCGTTCTGCACGTTGAACCCGAACCGCTCCAGCATCGCCGTGAACGGGTCGAACCCCGCGCCTTCAAATCTAAGACTGGTCATCGTGCGGCCTCCAATGCGATGTGGTGCGCTGGTTCGTCAACGATGTCGTCCAACCCGGCGATGAGGATGTCCGCGGACACGAGCCCGACAGCTGCGGTGCTCAGGTCGGCGCGGTCCGCCCCGGGTGTGTTAGCTACCCGGTGGCAGGTGTCCCTCAGGTGCTCCAAGTGGTGGCGCTGGTGCGGCCGGTAATCCTCCAGTGTTGCAAGCCCGAGCCGGTCCAATGCACGCCGGGTAACCGTGTAGGCGTGCTTTTCACCCTTGCCCCGGCTCGCGGCGATCTTCGGCCCAGATGTACCGCTGAGACGCCGGGATAGGACCGTGAGTTCCTCTACCATCTGTTCGAGGTCGCGGTACTGGACCGTCATAGCGAGAGTGCTATAGCTGCGTCGTCGCCAGCGGTGGTGTCGGCGTGGGCGTCTCCGTAAGCGACGGCGGGAGCCGCTGCCACGGGTACGGCCTTGCCCTCAGCGCCGACAGCGACAGCCGCCGCGCCGGCCAGGTTCGCCCCCGCCGTGACGGAGATGATTCCGATCCGGTGGACGATGACTTTCTTCCCGGCGGGGACGTCCCAGCCAGCGACACCGTACGGGCGTTCCCCTGCCCCGCAGGTAACAACTTTGGGTGCTTGGTCCGCCCCGCCGGGGGCAAGCTTCACGAACGTCTTACCGACGACCGCTGCCGCCGCTTCGCAGGTCACCCGGTCAGGTTTGGAGAAGTACTCGAACGCGGGGTTGCTTTGGTATGCCATGGTGTTTGTGCCTTTCAGCTCTGGTGTGGTCGGTTTCCGGTGTGCGTGGTGTTGCGTCCGTCGCGGTCGTAGATCCGGCCGCGGATACGGAAAACTCGGCCGATTGCGTCGTACGGATTCAGACGTGGCGCGTAGCCCTTGACCTGCCAACGGATCGCTACCTCGCCGTCGTCTTCGCCTGCCACGTCAACGACAGGCATTTCCATGCCGCTCAGCTGGGAGTGCGCGGCGGCTGCCAGTTCCTTCACGGCGGCCTCTGCGGCTTCCCAGGCTTTCTTCGCGTCATCACGCTTTTTCTCTGCTGCACGACGCTTGGCGTCGATTGCGTCGAACTGGACGATCAGGGCGTCGTACTCGACTTCCTTCTCGAGGCGTGCGACCTCGCTTGCGGCGGCGGTCGATTCGGCGTCCAGGGTCCGGTAGCGAGATGACCGGATCTCGAACTCGGTTCGAGCAATGGTCAGTGCCTGCGCATCCACAGCGTCGCCACGGGCCGCGGCCTGCTCCATGTCGGTGAGAGCCGCGTTGGCATCGTTCGCTGCCTGCTGCGCTTCCTCCGCACGCTCACCGGCCGTAGCAGCCGCCTCACGAGCCGAATCAAGGGCTGTCGTTTCAGTCTTCGTGGTCATTGTCGGTTTCCTTCTCGGTTGATGAATTGGCTATCAAAGCGTTCGTTGCCGCGGAGAGGCTGATGCCCAGCCGGGCCGCGGTACAGGTCACCCGGTCGAGGTTCGCCGGCGCTAACCGGACGGTCAGGGACTGCCTCATAACCCCACCGCCCTAAAATCTTCTTCCGTCCAGCCGGGGTCTTCTTCGTCGTCCTGAATGATGGCGGTACGGGTGACACCGGTGTCGTCTTCCGAGGCGTAGATGCTCAGCACATCGGTGAGCGACTCAACCGGTGGCGCCTGCGCTCCGAGGAGAGCCAGACCAGTGAGCACCGCGCCGTGCTTCCTGCCAGCGGGAGTAGTTACGTTCAGATCCATTTCCACGAACCGGCGCTTGAACGCAGCGGGCACCACCTCGGCCAGGCGGGTTGGCACATCCGCCAAGTCACCGAACAAGACGTTCCCGTCCTCGGAGAGGCGGAGGTTCGTAACCCACCCTGCCGCTGGCAGGGAATCGCCCAACACCAGTTTCCCGGTGTGAGTGAGCTTGATCGGCGCCCTATCCGTCTGCGGGTCACGGGCAGCCTCAACAGCGGATGCCAGATGCTGTCGGGTGATGACTTTCTCATCCAAGCCGGTGTTCCAGCGGCCAGCCCTGCAGAGCTCTACGTTCTTGAAACTTGTAGTCGGTCTCATGGCTTCACTTTCAACGCTTACGACTTGCCCGTGGGGGATGCGGTCCGGTGTCACTCCGCTTCCAAATGCAGCGGATTCTCAAAAATGTAGAGGTTCTTAGCGTTGTTCAGATCGCCCGTTTTCACCCTCGGCGGGGTCTGACCGGTCGGAAGGGGGATTCAATCCCGAACCGGCGTCTCTGGGCTTCCTCACGGTCTTGGTTGAGGCGTTTGTTCTTCCGCCGTTGCCGTTCTTTGTGGCGGTGGGTGGGCCAGGCGTCGCCGTCACGGATTTTCCGGTCAAGGGTGCTCATGAATGATTCTCCGATTGAACTTGATGGTCTGAATGGGTCCCTCACACGTCCCCTCCCCCTTACAGGGGAGGAGGGGAACGTGGACCCCTGCCGCGTGGACCCCGTGGACCCCTGCGTGGGGCTTGTTTGCGCGGTTCCGTGGGGCGCTCATGCTGCCGTGGACGGTCCACGCCCGAATAGGTGCGTGGACCCCTGCGTGGACCCCCGTGGGACATACACCTTGCTGGGATTTGCCCCGTCCGCTGCGGGGATCTCTCGGAAGTCGATCCGGCCTGCTTTGACGAGCGAATTGAGTTTCCGGCGTGCCCGCTCAATCTGGGAAGGATCCGGCTTGTCGGTGTCGAACATCTGCTCGGCGTAGTCGCGTGCGGTGACGCCGCCGCGCGCGGCAGCGACGATGGTTTCGGCGTCCGCCTGCTCCCAAACTGTGGAGCGGCCGGCGTGGTGGTCGTGGCTGACTTTGAGCGGACCAATAGGTTCTGCAGGCTGTTTCAGGTGGAGCAAATCCACTATCGGGTCTCCAGCTTCGCCCCAGAGCAGGACAACGGAACCGGAGCCGCCGGTTATCCAGGTGGAGCCGTACACGTCGGCGAGGGTGTTGGGTTTCGTGCCGTTCGCCCCGCGCTTGACCTGGTGGTGCAGTTCGAGGACTTCGACGCCGGCAGCGAGAGCGAGCTGCCTGGCCGAGTTGTACCCGGCGCCCACAGCGTCGTCGGAGAGTCCTATCGCGGCATCCTTGAGGCTGTCCACGATGACGACGGACGCCCCAGCCGTCAGGCACATATTCTTGAGAAGCTGTGGGTTCTTGGCGAGGTCGGCGGGTGGTGGTCCCTCCCAGATGACAAGCCTTTCAGAGACAACATCCCGTTCGGTTGGGTGGAAGTGCCGGTGGAGTGACCGCCCGATCTGCCGGGGCCGATCCATCGCTAGGTAGAGGACCTTGCCCTGCACTCGTTGCACGGGGTATCCGAGCACTTCGGGGCTGAGGCCCAGCAGGGCGCGCACGAGCTGCCCGGTGAGGGTGGTCTTCCCAACGCCGGAGGGGCCGACGATCATCAGTGCTTCGCCTTCTGCCCACACCACTTCTTGCCCGGTGCCCCACACCGCGGGGATGGTGTCTGGGATGTCGAAGATGAATGCCCCGCCGTCTGTGAATCGAGGGTCTGGGGTGTCATTAGTAGTGACACCCTCCTCGTCCTCGTTCATGCGGCTCCACCAGCCACAGCGGGTGTCACGGCGGTGAGGGCGCGGTGCCAGGCTGCGAGGACGTCCGGGTCGGATCCGCAGACTTCGACGTAATGCCGGGGTCCGAACGGGAGTTGATGCCATTCCTGCGCCGGCGGCATGACGGCGCCAACATGCAACCTGATCACTGTTCCGGGAGTGAGCCGGCGGAGGGTTTCCCCGGCCCGGCGCTCGAATTCGTGGTAGTCGAAACCGGCTGCAGCGCGGTAGTCGCGCACGTCGATTTCGAGGACTGTGCGGACGGTCGATCCGCCGCGGGGTTGTACTAGGGCAGGTGGTTGAGGGCGCGGATTTCTGAGCATCACCGCACCTTTCGTTCGGGCCGGATGCGAGTCTCGGGTGTCACGAGGTGTGAGGCCTTTCTACAGGTTTCGGATGGTGGACCCTTGCGCGCCCCCAGACGGGTCTGGGGCTCAGTGGCACGCAAGGGCGGTAGGGGGAAGCTCGAAGGTCTAGGGCGGCATGTGGTCGCGGATGGCCTGCACCTCAACGAGGAACGCCTCGGTGATCACGGCGAGTTCTTCGAGGTCGATCACGGGGAGCCACCGACTTCGTAGTCGAGTGCGAACTCTGCGAAGGTTCGCGGACACCTGGCTGACCGGCTGGCCGCGCTCAGCGCCAGCCAGTGGCGCTCCGAACAGTGCGGACACTGCACGACGCACCCGGCCGGATGCCGGGCGCCCCTCGGGAACAGGCGGTCAGGTTTCACGCTCGGGATGGGCGGGGCGGTCATTGGCGGACCTTCAACCAGTCGAGCACTTTCGGCCAGTCGGTATGCTCCATCCGTTCGATGAGCCCGAGTGCGTCCCTGGCCTCACTGATCCGAATGCGACCGCGGGCCTTCCAGTGCGGCGGGATGTCGTGCATACCGTCAACAATCGGCCAAGAGCTGCGAGGTAAGGCTTCAATCTGTTCCACGGTCACATCCCAGATCAGTGCCCACCCGTGCGGCATCGTCGGCATGACTTCACCCTGATGAACCCCCCAGAGTTCCGGCTTCTTAGCCATCAGCACGGCACCTCCGCCTTAGCCTGATCCGCGAGGGGCTGCAGCGCGGTGATCCACTGCGCGGCAACCTCAGGGGTGAGCCATAGCCATAGCGCGGCGTGCTGGTCACCCTCATCGACGCAGGCCTGCGTCCTGCCGTCGAGAACGTGGTGCTTGTTCACGGTCAGAGCCCCGGGACGGTTCACTGTCGTGTTCATGACCGACTCCCGTCCGCGTCGTCGGCGGCGACCAGCAGGGCGGCCCCGATCCAGCGGGCTTCCGTTGGCGTGAGTTCCCAGTTGTTGCCGTGGTGGTCCGTCATGTAGACGACAGGCCGTTCATTGAGGAGTTGCTGGGGGTACACAGTGACGTAGCCTGGCGTGACGCCGTCGCTGTCGATCTCCGGCTCAACAAGCGCGAGCGACACCGTCCGGTCGAAGCCGGCGCAGAAATTCTCGTGCGGAAGACCGTGGTGATCGCACCATTCGGGGCAAACCTCCGCCGGAACTGGGTGGTCGAGCGTATTCTCATACATAGCGAATCTTCTTTCCTTGGTCGGGTTGGATTTGTTGAAGCGGTCCCGGTTACCCCCGGGGCCGCTTCTTTTGGTCAGGCAACACTCGCGGGTGTTCCTGATGCGGTGAGCAATGCGAGCAGCGGTTCGCGTGGGATCAGGATCCGGTTCCCGAGTCGCACGCTCGGGATATCGCCGGCTTCAATTGCCCTTGTGATAGTCCTGGGATCGACTCCGAATAGGTTCGCGACCTCAGCGCGGGTGAGCGCCGCACACTCGGACTCACGCACAGAAGCGAGAGTGATTCGACTGGGTCTACTCACTGGATGCTCGGCTCTCGCTCTGCAGCCAAGCATCAACATCGCTCCGGCGATATCGGACGAAGCGACCGACTGAAATGCCCTTCGGTCCCTTTTCTCGGCTTCGCCACGAGTAGAGGGTGCTCTTCGAGACGCTGAGGTAGTCAGCTACTTCATCGAAAGTGAGTAGACGATCCTCTGCCGCTGTTGCCCCCTTTTGACTCATCTGAATCTCCCATCATCTGGATTTGCGGTGTCCGTTCTGGAGTGACACTGAATTCAGAGTAGGGCGATTCAGTAGGCATTGTCAAGCTTCTGCACACTGTGGCAAACTGAGCATGACACAACGAAGGAGACCGCATGGAGAACAGCCTCACCCTCGAACAGATCATCGGTAAGAACGTCGAGTCCTTCCGAATTAGGCGCGGGCTTTCGCAATCTGAGTTGGGCAGAAAATTGGAACCGTTCACGGGAAAGCCTTGGTCTAGGCAGGCGGTTTCCCAAGCCGAAGCAGGGCGCCGTTCCTATGCTGCCGCCGATTTGTTTGCGCTGTGCTTGGCGCTTGGAGAGTCACTGGCGGATCTGTTCGTGGCGCCCCCGGGCATCGAGTGGGTAGAGACGCCTGCCGGCAAGGGCTACGAAATGCACGTTACTGCGATGGAGGGTAGCCTCCGTCCCTTTGGATCGAAGAAGGTCGATATGATGAACTGGGTTGCCTCTGGCGAGATCCAGGCGCTCTTGAAGGTGGAGGACTTTGTGAAGCTCCGGCGAGAGACCATAAGCAAAGCCGTAAATGATGCGCTGGAAAAGCAGGCCGATGACTAAGCCGCGGCGCCGGCAGGCGGGTGAGGGTGGGATAAACGAGTATGTGACCAAGGCCGGCGTCAGGTACTCGGTTCTGTTCTATGTGCCGGATGAGAATGGGCACCCTAAGCGGGCGCAGAAGCGCGGGTTCACCACCCGGAAGGACGCGGCGAAGGCGTTGCGGGACATTCAGCGAAACATCGAGCGGAACACCTACGTGAAGCCGTCAAGGGGAACCGTCGCCGACTGGCTGCAAGTGTGGACTGAGGGTCTGCGGTTGCGGCCGTCGACCGTGGCATCCTACGAGCGGAACATTAGGCTGCACGTGATCCCGCACATTGGGGCATTGAAGCTCGAGGCGGTGACCGGCGCCCGGCTCACCAAGCTCTACAAAGACCTCGAGACGGCCGGCGGCAAGGGAAACCGCGGGGGAGCGAAGGGGCTCTCAGCCCGAACCGTCCGGTACATCCACACAATCATTTCCGCCGCGCTCCGCGACGCCGTCCACGAGGGCTTACTGGTGGTAAATCCGGCCGACAAGTCGAAGCCGCCCACGGCTGCGGAAGCGAAGGCGCCGGAGATGCACGCATGGTCGCCAGACCAGGCGCGGACCTTCCTGACCTGGGCGTGGGAGAACCGCCCGAACCATGCGCCGATGTGGTCGCTGCTGCTCTCAACGGGGATGCGCCGCGGGGAGCTCATCGGCCTCCGGTGGTCCGACATCGACTTGGTCAATTCGGCTGTTTCAGTTCGCCGGACGGTGGGCGTGATCAAGGACGGGACAACACGGCTGGTCGAGGGGCCCACGAAAACGGGAAGATCCCGCACCGTGAACATAGGCGTTGACGATGTGGTGATGCTGCGTAAGTGGAAGGCTGATCGCGGCACCGTGGGGCTGGGCCTGGTCCGCCAGTCAGCTCATGTGTTTGGGAAGCTCGACGGCTCGGCATCAAACCCTGATGCCGTGGCTGATGCTTTCGTGCGGCAGGTTGCGGCCGCGCAGGTGCATCTCGGGTCGAAGGACAAACCGGCGACCGATGCGGTGCCGACCGTCCGATTGCACGATCTCCGGCACACTCATGCAACGGCGTTGCTGCGGGCGAATGTGCCGGCGAAGGTAGTGAGTGAGCGGCTGGGCCACACGGACGTTATGACGACGCTGCGCGTGTACCAACACGTTCTGCCTGGGATGCAGGCCGAGGCTGCGTCGACCTGGGCGTCGCTGATGGGGTCGGCGTGACCCGTTTTCAAGCTGTTTGGAACCACTGGCGGAACCACGACCGGACCGGAGGTAGCTCCGTGTCCTCGCTTCCCAGCAATGGCGCGGATATGAGTGGTGCCCCAGGTGGGACTCGAACCCACACTGTGAAGATTTTAAGTCTCCTGCCTCTGCCATTGGGCTACTGGGGCGGAACGGCATCACCTGCTCATGCGTCCCATCAAGGATACGCGACCCCGTCACGCCATCACGCGCTCCAGCGTGGTGCAAAGCGCAATCCAAAACGGCTGTGATGAGCGTTACAAGGATGTAATCAGATTCCCTTATCTTGGGCGCTTTTTTGCATTAGCTTTTTCACATACCAGGAACACCTGGTGATCGCATCAAAGGCTCATCATGCCTTTCGATCGAGGAGATAAATTCCATGACAGCAACACGTAACTCCGCGCGGTTCAGCATCGGGGGAAGTGCTCCGCGCGCTGCGAAGATTGCCGCCCTCAGCTTGGGCGTCGCTCTCTTCGCGTCTGCCTGCGGTGGAAACCCCACCCCCGAAGAAGAAGGCGGAGAGTCTTCGGCACCGGCAGCAACGGGGCTGACCTGCCCCGAGAGCCAGGGCGGCGAAGCGCCCCCTCCCGGCGAGAAGGGTGATCCAAGCGCAGTGCCCGAGGCTGAAACCACCTCCGACGCTCCGCTGGTCCTGGGGTCCATCCTGCCCACCACAGGAGCCCTCGCGTTCCTCGGCCCGCCGGAAATCGCGGGTGTAAACCTCGCAGTCCAGGAAATCAATGAGGCCGGCGGCGTGCTGGGCCAGGATATCGAGATCATCCACCGGGATTCCGGTGACACCACCACGGACATCGCCACCCAGTCCGTGACCGACCTGCTGTCACAGGATGTCAGCGCAATCATCGGTGCGGCGTCCTCCGGCGTTTCGCAGACAGTTATCCAGCAGATCACCGGCGCGGGTGTCATCCAGATGTCCCCGGCGAATACGTCGCCTGACTTCACCACCGCTGACGACAACGGGCTCTACTGGCGTACGGCTCCCTCCGATGTTCTGCAGGGCCGTGTGCTCGGCAACTACATCATGGCGTGTGGCGCCCAGACCGTCGGCATGATCGTCCTGAATGACGCCTACGGTACCGGCCTCGCAGCCAGCATCACCGAAGCGGTTGAGAGCGCAGGCGGGCAGATCGTGGCCGAGGAGATGTTCAACGAGGGCGATTCGCAGTTCAGCAGCCAGGTGGACGGACTTGTTGCGGCCGCGCCTGACGCCTACGTGGTCATCAGCTTCGACCAGGCCAACAGCATCATCCCGCTCATGACGGGCGCGGGCGTGGATCCGAACGCAATGTTCTTCGTGGACGGCAACACCGCGGACTACAGCGAAGACCTTGATCCAGGCACCATGGAAGGCGCGCAGGGCACCCAGCCCGGTTCCTTCGCCGGTGACGAGTTCAAGGCCGCCCTCGCCGAAATCGATCCCAACCTGGATGTGTGGAACTACGCAGGCGAAAGCTATGATGCCGTGAACATCATCGCTCTGGCAGCAGACGCTGCGGGAAGCATCGAGGGAGCGGACATCGCAGCGGAGCTTGAGGCCGTATCGAAGGAAGGCACAGAGTGCTTCGACTTCGCGGGCTGTATCACACTCCAACGCGGCGGTGAAGATATCGACTACCAGGGTATTTCCGGTCCCATCACATTCGATGAGAACGGTGACCCGACAGAAGCCTTCATCGGCATCTACGAGTTCGACGAGAACAACGTACCGCAGCCCTACCGTTCCGAGTCCGGACAGCTGTAGGACAGCAGCAGTAGCTAATCACTCGCACAGACAAAGAAGCCCTTCCCCGGCAGGGGAAGGGCTTCTTTGCTGTAAGCCGTTCTAAGCGGTGTCTGCGAGGGTTCCGAGGTAAAGCTGGATGACCTTTGGATCCTTCATGAGCTCACGCCCGGTGCCCGTGTAGGCGTCCTTGCCCTGGTCCAGGACGTAGGCGCGGTCGCAGATCTGCAGGCACCGCCTGGCGTTCTGCTCCACCATGATGACCGAGACACCGGCACGGTTGATCTCGTGTACGCGCAGGAAGGATTCGTCCTGCTTCACGGGGGAGAGCCCGGCGGAGGGCTCGTCCAGCAGCAGCACAGCCGGTTCCATCATGAGCGCGCGGCCCATGGCAACCATCTGGCGCTCGCCGCCGGACAAGGATCCCGCGCGTTGTGCACGCCGCTTCCCGAGTTCGGGGAACAGGTCAGTGACGAATTCGAACCGCTTCTTGAAGTCCTTGGACCGCTGGTACATCCCCATCTCGAGGTTTTCCTCGATGGTGAGAGTGGCAAAGACGTTGTTGTTCTGCGGAACGAACCCCACACCACGGCTGACCAGCTTGTTGGCCTTCAGCCCGGTGATGTCCTGATCCCGGACCACCACGGTGCCGGAATGCACTTTCACCAGCCCGAACATGGCCTTGAGCAGCGTGGACTTGCCTGCGCCGTTGGGCCCGATGATGCCGATCAGTTCTCCCGATCGTGCCTCGATCGAGCAGCCATTGAGGATGTTCACACCGGGAAGATATCCGGCCACCAGGTCCGTGACCTTGACGACCGACTTTCCTGCCGGTTCCGCTGAGCCCGCCCCGCCTGGGGTTTCTGCTGCTTCGCTCATGACCGCTTCTCCTCCGTGCCGCGGTGTCCCGCTTCAGTGATCTTGGTGTGGTGGTGATCAAGGAGGCCCGCGTTGTCGGTTCCGATCACAGATTCCTTGTCATGGGAGAGTTCGACCTCCAGCATCTCGACGCCGTGAGAGTCGCCCAGGTCAACGTCGTGGTGGGCACCCAGGTAGGCGTCAATCACAGCCGGATCCTTCATGACGACGCCGGGAGTTCCCTCAGCCACCACGCGGCCTTCCGCCATGACAACCACCCAGTCGGCAACATGGCGGACCATGTGCATGTCGTGCTCCACGAAGAGGACCGTCATGCCCTCTGCCTTCAGGTTCTTGATGTGGTCAAGGAGCGACTGCGTGAGCGCAGGGTTCACTCCGGCCATTGGCTCGTCGAGCATGACCAGCCGCGGGCGGACCATCAGCGCACGGGCCATTTCGAGCAGCTTTCGCTGGCCGCCCGAGAGTGATGCCGCGTAGTCATCGGTTTTCGTGTCCAGCTTGAACTTCTTGAGCAGGACCTCCGCCTGCGCAGTGATCTCCTTCTCCCTGCCGCCCCACAAGCCCTTGAACAGTGCCCGTAGCAGGCTCTCCCCCGGCTGGTCCTTGGCGCCCAGCCGCATGTTCTCCATGACGGTGAGCTTGCCCATCACTTTGGTCAGCTGAAACGTGCGCACCATGCCAAGGCGCGCCACCTTATAGGGCGCTACGCCTGCGAGTGAGCGTCCGTCGAACTCCCACTCGCCACTCTGGGGTGTGTCGAACCCGGTCAGGAGATTGAAGAGCGTGGTTTTGCCCGCACCGTTCGGTCCGATGAGCGCCGTGATCTTGTTGCGCGGAATTTCGAGGTACTCGACGTCGACGGCGTTGATGCCGCCGAAGGTGCGAGTCACGTTCTTCGCGGTGACGATTGGGTCCCGCTTGCGGCACCCAGGGCCGGGTGTCTCGGCCGCGATGGGCCGTGCATCGGTCATATGGTCTACCGCCTCGGGCGAGGCTTCGCCTCGTTCCGGCGATTGTTGTTCCCTTGAAGCGTGTTCACTCATGCGAACGCCAACTCCTTCTTGTTTCCGAGCACGCCCTGCGGCCTGAAGATCATGAGCAGCATGAGCGCCACACCCACGAGGATGTAGCGGAGCTGTCCAGCCTGGACGTTGGTGAGGAATGTGATGGCGCCGATCTCAATGGCACCGAACAGGAGGCTCTGGGTCAGCGAGAGAACCACCCAGAAGATCATGGCGCCGAGGACCGGGCCAAGCACCGTGGCCATGCCGCCGAGCAGCAGGACCGTGTACAGGAAGAACGTCAGTTCGGTTGAATAGTTCGCGGGCTGCACGGCACCGCGGGGGAGCGTGAAGATCATCCCGGCGACGGTACCCATGAGACCGCCCAGAATCAGTGCCTGCATCTTGTAGGCGTACACGTTTTTCCCAAGTGAGCGGACGGCGTTCTCGTCCTCGCGGATGCCCTTCAGCACACGCCCCCAGGGGCTGCGCATGAGCAGCCAGACGGCCACGCATGCCAGCGCCACGATTGTCCAGCCGACAACCCGGATGAAGAAGCCGTCCTCGTTCATACCGACCGGGCCGATGTTGTAGTTCCCGTCCGGGAAGGGATTGAGCGCGAAGAACCCGTTCTCGAAACCGCCGGCAAGACCGTTCGCCGACCCCGTGACGTTGGTGAGTCCGTTCGTCGTAACGATATACCGCACAATTTCAGCGGCCGCGATCGTCACGATCGCCAGATAATCGGCGCGTAGCCGCAGCGTCGGAATACCCAGTACGACGGCGAAAATCACCGAAGCGAGCAACGCCACCAGCACTGCAACAGGCAGCGGAGCGTTGAACGTGAGGGTCGAGATGGCGTAACCGTACGCGCCCATGGCCATGAACCCTGCCTGGCCGAAGTTGAGCAGTCCGGTGTAACCGAAGTGAACGGCCAGGCCAAGTGCGGCGAGGGCATATGCCGCCGTCGTCGGACTGATCATCTCGCCGAAAGCGAGGGAAAAGATGTTAGCGAAATCCATGCTGGTGCCCCTAACCTACGCGCTCACGGCGGCCCAGGATTCCCTGGGGCCGGAAGAGAAGAACAAGAATCATGACGAGGAGAGCGCCGACGTACTTCAGGTCGGCTTCAAGCCAGATCGTGGAGATCTCCACGAAGAGCCCAACGATGATTGACCCGAGCAACGCACCGAAGACAGTACCAAGCCCACCGAGGACCACGCCTGCGAAGATCAGCAGCAGGATCTGCTGGCCCATATTGAAGGTCACGCCCGGGCGGTAGTAGGCCCACAGGATGCCGCCGAGGGCAGCCAAGGCCCCGCCGACTACCCAGACCAGGCGGATGACGCGGTCCACATCGATACCAGAGGCGGCCGCGAGCGCCGGGTTGTCCGCGACGGCGCGGGTGGCCTTGCCGACCCGGGTGCGCAGCAGCAGGAAGGCGATCAGGAGAATCACGACGAGGCTGGTGATGAGCGAGTTCAGGTTGTTCTGTGAGATGGACACCGGACCGAAGTCCAGGATGTTCCCCTGCGCGCCCGGGAGCTGCTGGGTCTGTCCGCCGAAGTTGAACTGGATGATGTAGCGCAGTGCCAGCGCCAGGCCGATGCTGACGATCATCATCGGCACAAGGCCCGTGCCCTTGCGCCGCAGCGGCTTCCAGAGCCCGGCATCCTGCACGAAGCCGAATGCGCCGCCGCCGATTACAGCGAGGATGATCGCGACGATCGCCGGGAGTCCGAGCGCCGCGAAGGCGAACGCCAGAACCGCACCCATGGTCACCATCTCGCCGTGGGCGAAGTTCGTGAGCCCCGTTGTGCCGAAAATCAGCGAGAGGCCGACGGCGCTCAGCGCGAGAAGTAGTCCGAAGCTCAGTCCGGCGACCGCACGGTCGGCCAGCACGCTCCAGAAGCTGGTGGTCTCCAGCACGATTCCCTCACCGAAGAGGAAGAGGGTGGTGATGTTGGTGGTGCCCGAGAACGTGACGGTGCGGGGATTCTCCTGGCCTTCGGCCAGCTGTGCGCCTTCCGGGAGAGTGGACTCATCGAGCTCCACTTCATAGGCGCCCTGTTCGGGGACCTCGATGACCCAGCGTCCGCTCTCGTCCGAGGTGGCTTCGCCTTCGAAGCTCTCGCCCGTAGCGGTTATTTGAACGCCTTCGAGCGGGCCTTCAGCGTTCCGAAGTACGCCGCTGATCCGGTTTTCGAACTCACCCGCCTGGATGGAGGCTGGGGTGCCTGGACTGCTTCCCGATGGATGGGGGAAAGCCCCGGCCGCAGGTGCGCTCATGAATAAAGCGGCCAGGAGGCCGGCTGCCAGGAGCAGGAGTCTCCTGCGCCATGCCGTCGTCGGCTTGGTTATCAAGTTATGAACCTCCACGATGGTGGCTTGTCCGTCGAGGTACGACGGCCCTAAAGCCTGTGATCGAAGTCACTCAGTGTGGAGAACATGTTACCCGTGCGGGGTTACCGCAAATCGCCAAACCGGGGCATCCAGATAGCGATTGGATAACAACTGTGCAGGTTGGGAAACCCGGGCGGACGTTCGCCTAGAGATAGAGCCCGGTGCCGGCGTCGTCGGGCTCCGGCTGCGCGACGGCATGGACATCGCGTTCGCGCAGAAGGATGTAGTCGGTGCCGCCGACATCGACCTCGGATTTGTCCTCGGGATCGAACAGAATGCGGTCGCCCCGCGAGACCTGGCGGACGCTCGGACCGGCCGCGGCGACGTCGGCCCAGGCGAGGCGCTTTCCCATTACCGCGGTCGCTGGGATCACAATGCCCGACGACGACCGCCGCTCGCTGCCGTCCTTGTCCAGGACCACCAGGAGTCGGTCGTGAAGCATTTTCAGTGGCAGGGCGTCGGGCATGGAGGCTCTCGTTGTCGAAGGGATTGGGGTTTTCCGTACCCGGTTAGTCTACCGTTTGGCCTTGTTGGCCCGTCCTCCACAGGTGAGGAACAAAAGGCGCCCGAAACCGTTGATATTGGTAGGGTTGAAACATCTCAGCCCCCAGATGGAGGACTACATCACCATGGCACTCGGCGGTAACCCGGTTTTCAACGGTAAGAACTTCCGTACCGCTGCCCGCGGCAACAATCCGGCAGCATACGGTTCAACAGCATTGGCCGGCCAGTCGGCAATGAACCAGCAGCAGCTGGAGAACCTCTACAACCAGCCCTCGGCGGGTCCTGCCGAAACGGGGCGGATGACTTTCGACGACGTGATCGTCAAGACCATCGCCACTATCGGCATGGTTCTGATTGGCGCGGCTGTACCGGCGTTCCTGCTGCCGGGCCTTCTGTTGCCTCTGATGGTCATCGGCCTGATCGGTGGATTCGTTCTCGGTTTGGTGAACATCTTCAAGCGTGAGCCTGTGCCTGCGCTCATCCTCGCCTATGGCTTCTTTGAAGGCATGTTCCTGGGTGGGCTGACTCTCATTCTGGAGATGCAGTTCCCGAACATCGCACTGCAGGCACTGCTCGGCACGCTGTCGGTATTCGCGGTGACGCTGCTGCTCTTCAAGAGCGGCAAGGTGCGCGCCACGCCCAAGGCCATGAAGATCTTCATGATCGCAATGGTTGGGTACGCGTTGTTCAGCCTGGTGAACCTTGGCCTGATCCTCTTTGGAGTGACTGACGACCCCTGGGGACTGCGTTCCGAGGTGGTCATCTTCGGCATTCCGCTCGGAGTCTTGATTGGTGTTCTTGCAATCGGCCTCGCTGCCTTCTCCTTGGTCATCGACTTCACCATGATCAGCGACGGCGTCAAGAATGGTGCACCGCGGAAATACTCCTGGACCGCAGCGTTCGGTCTGACCATGACTTTGATCTGGCTCTACATCGAGTTCCTTCGCATTATCGCTATCCTGCGCGGCAGCGAGTAAGCAGAACGCTAGAACAAACACGTGAGGCCCCGGGCGAACTGACCAGTTCAGAACCGCCGGGGGCCTTTCGTTTGCCTTCGAGGACCATCGACTCTTCAATAGGTGACTCTTTGAGCGCTCAAAGAGTCACCTATTGAGGAGTCGACCCGGGCGGGCTGGGCGCCCAGGCTTTTACGAGACGCGGCCAGCGCCGTCCGCGGGAGAGACCGCGAAGACCACGGGCGGGGTGTTGCCCGCTGCCGCGAACGCTTCCATGACGGCGGCGCGCACCCGATCGATGTCCTCCACCGGGGTCAGCGCTATCGCAGAACCGCCGAAGCCGCCGCCCGTCATGCGGGCTCCAAGAGCTCCGGCCTCCCGGGATGACTCGACGGCGAGGTCGAGCTCCGCGCAGGAAATCTCGAAGTCATCGCGCATGGAGACGTGGCTCGCATCCAGTAGCGGGCCGATCGCGCGCGGTCCCTCCGAGCGAAGGAGCTCCACAGTTTCCTGCACCCGGGCGTTCTCGGTGACGATGTGGCGAACGCGGCGGAAAGTCTCCTCGTCGAGCAGGCCCGAAGCCTCCGCAAGGTCACCTTCGCCGAGGTCACGCAGCGCAGCTACCCCCATGACGTCGGCGCCCACCTCGCAGGAGCGCCGTCGCGCCGCATAACCGCCGGTTGCGTGCGAGTGGCTCACGCGCGTATCGATCACCAGCAGTGCCAGGCCCTCTTCCTGCAGCGGGAAGGGAACCAGCTCTGCATGCTGCGAACGGCAGTCCAGGAACACGGCGTGCCCGTGCTTTCCCAGCAGTGACGCTGACTGGTCCATGACGCCGGTCGGTGCGCCGACCATCTCATTTTCAGCGCGTTGGCCGATCAGCGCCAGCTCTGACCCGCTGAGCCCCAGGCCGAAAAGTTCATTGGCGGCAACAGCGACGGCACACTCGATTGCGGCCGAGGAGGAGAGCCCCGCGCCGACGGGGACCTGCGAATCAATCAGCAGGTCCATGCCCTGAATCTCCTGACCGGCCTCCCGCAGCGCCCACAGGACGCCGACCGGGTATGCGGCCCAACCTTCAACGCCGCCGGCCGTCAAGCCGTCCAGCTCGCTGATCACCTGCTCGCTCTTGCGGGAGAACGTGGAGCTGACCCGGACGGTCGCGTCATTCCGCACCGAGGCCGCAACCTGCGTGGACCGGTCAATCGCGAACGGGAGCACGAAGCCCTCGTTGTAGTCGGTGTGCTCGCCGATCACGTTCACCCGCCCGGGCGCTGCCCAGACGCCGGCCGGAGGATGCCCGAAACGGCCCTCGAACTGCTGCGTAAGTGTCACTGTGCTTCCTTCCCTGCAGGGGTAACGGCGCGCAGGGTGGCTGCGACCTTCTCGGGGGTGGTGTCATTGATGAAAGCGCCCATCGCGGCCTCGGAACCGGCCAGGAACTTCAGCTTGTCCTCGGCCCGGCGGGGCGAGGTGAGCTGCAGGTGAAGATAGCCGGATTCCCTGAGTTCAGGCACCAACGGGGCCTGATGCCAGGCTGAGATGTACGGAGTGGGGGTGCTGTAGATCCCGTCGACGCGGGCCAGCAGATCCAGGTAGAGGGTAGTGAGTTCATCCCGTTCCTGGTCAGACAACGCTGCGAGGTCCGGCACATGGCGGTGAGGCACAAGATGGACTTCCAGCGGCCAGCGGGCAGCGAACGGGACGTAGGCGCTGAAGTGTTCTCCTTCGAGGACCATACGTTCGCCGGAGTTCCGCTCTGCTTTCAGCACTGAACCCATCAGTGTCCCGCGGCCGTCGACGGCATCGAAATAGCGGCGGGCGGCCTGTCCCATCAGCGCAGCCCGCGGGGGAACGAAGGGGTACGCATAGATCTGCCCGTGTGGATGCAGAAGGGTCACGCCGATGTCCTCGCCGCGGTTCTCGAACGGGAAAACCTGCCGGATTCCCTCCATCGCTGAGAGCGCCTCGGTCCGCTGCGCCCACGCGTCGATGACCGTGCGTGCCCGCTCGGGCGGCAGCGATCCGAAGGAGCCCTCGTGGGATGAATCGAAAGCAACCACTTCGCACCGACCATAGGCCGGCGTCGTCGTACCCCAGCCGGTGCTGCCGGCCTCGGGGCCGGGCAGGGTGCCGAGATCGGGACCGAACGATGAGAAGCGGTTCTCGAACACGACCACTTCGTAGTCTCCGGCAGGAATCTCCGACAGGTTGACCGACGACGACGGACACAGGGGACATTGATTGGCCGGCGGCAGGTGGGTGCGCGTCTGTCGATGCGCGGCTACCGCAGTCCACTCACCGGTGAGGGGGTCGTACCGCACGTCGCCCGTCCCGCCGCGCGGCGGGAGGCCGCGACGGTCAGCCACGGCGGCGGCGTCACGATGCGCCGCGGCCGCTTCCGGGGAAGCATCAAAGTAAATCAGCTCGCGGCCGTCGGACAGGCGCGTGGGCGTTATCTGGGTCATGGGGTGTCCTGGAGTATCTGCGTGGAGGGGCTGGAGTAGGAATCAGGCGTGATGACGGTGGTCTGTGCGGCATAGCGGGAGTCGCCGGGCGGCTGGTCTGTGACGATGCAGTTCACCGCGGCGAGACCGGCCACCCGGGCGAGGCTGACCGTACCGAACTTGGTGGAATCGGCGAGGATGACCAGCCGTCCGCACTGTTCGGCGAACGCGCGGTTGGTGTCCGCTTCGGCAAGGTTTGGCGTGGTGATCCCGGCGTCTGCATCGACGCCATGGGAACCCATGAAGCACAGATCCACGTTGAAGGAGCGCACGGTGGAGGTGGCGATGGGACCGACGAGCGCCTCTGAGGGTGAGCGTTCGCCGCCCGTGAGCAGCACAGTGATGCCCGAAGCTGCACTCCGGTGCAGCTTTTCGGCAGCAGGAAGGGAGTTGGTGATGATGGTCAGCGGTCCTGTGAGGTGTTCGACCAGACGGTAGGTGGTGGTACCGCCGGTCAGCGCTATGGTCATGCCGGGCTCCACGAGCTCAGCGGCCGCCGAGGCGATGGCTTCCTTCGCCTCTGTGTGTTGGTCGGCATTGACGCCGAAACCGGGCTCCAACGTGCTTAGCGTTGCACGGGATACGGCGCCGCCGTGGACCTTCCGCAGGGTTCCCGCCGCATCGAGGCTGTCGATGTCCCGCCGGATAGTCATTTCGGAAACGCCCAGGGCCACGGCAACTTCGCTCACCCGGACCGTGCGCTGCACGCGCAGTGTGTCCAGAATCGCGGCATGGCGGTCAGCGGCGAGCATGGTCTCTCCAGGGAACGATAACGGGCTAAACAAAATAACACTATATCTAACAAATTCAAACATGGGGTGGGACGTCACGGCAACTGCATCCGCGCTTGGTTGTGAAAAGATTGATTCATGACGCGTCCATCGCGGCGGAAAACGCACCAGGCCTTCCAGAACGCCTTTGCCGCGCCCGCGGGGCGGTCGGCCGGTGAAGACGTGCCCTACGCACTGCGGGTGAGCGCGGCCTGGTCATGGCGGGTGGGCCTGGTCATCGTGGTCTCCGGTGTGCTCATCTGGCTTCTGAGCCACATCTCCCTGCTGGTCATCCCGCTGATGGTTGCGGGCCTGCTCTCCAGCCTGCTCACCCCGCTGGTCACCTTCCTCCGCCGCCACCGGTTCCCGAACGGAGTTGCCGTTGCGGCCACGGTCATCAGCTTCCTCCTTGTGGTCGGCGGAACGCTCTCCCTCGTCGGCCAACAGCTTGCCGTGGGGTTCGCAGACCTCTGGGATGAGGCGCTGGCAGGCATCCAGCAAATCCAGGACTGGCTTTCGGACGGTCCTTTGCACCTCACCTCGGCGCAGATCGACAACTTCATTGACGAGGCAGCGATCGCCGTAGAGAACAACAGCGGCGTGATCGTCAGTGGTGCGCTGTCCTTCGGCAGCAGTGCGGGGTACTTCCTCGCGGGCCTGCTGCTCACCGTGTTCGCGCTGATCTTTTTCCTGCTCGACGGCGAGCGCATCTGGCGCTTCACCGCCGGCCTGGCACCCCGGCGCGCCCGGGCGGCCGTGGCAGGGGCCGGACAACGTGGCTGGACCTCCATGGCCAACTATGTGCGCGTCCAGATCCTGGTGGCCTTCATCGACGCCGTCGGCATCGGTCTCGGCGCCGCAATCATCGGTGTGCCGCTGGTCCTTCCGCTGACTGTCCTGGTGTTCCTTGGATCCTTCATACCGATTATCGGGGCCCTATTTACAGGCCTGGTCGCCGTCCTTCTGGCGCTGGTTGCCAACGGCTGGGTAAATGCACTGGTGATGCTCGCCATCGTCCTGCTGGTCCAGCAGGTCGAGGGGCATATCCTCCAGCCGTTCGTGATGGGTAGGGCGGTATCCCTGCACCCGCTGGCGGTTGTACTGGCGGTCGCAGGCGGCTCGCTGCTTGCCGGAATACCCGGGGCGTTGTTCTCCGTGCCGGTCCTTGCCATCCTGAACACGGTGGTCCGCTACATTGCTGCGCGCTCCTGGGAAACCGATCCCGCACTTGGCGCTCCGGCGCCCCGTCATCCAGAGCCCGGGACGGCGCTCGCGCCGACGACAGGTGAACTCACCGAACCGGACCCCTCCACGAAAGAAGCCTCCACGTGAGAACTGACCTCGCCCAATTGGCAGTAACCCTCGAGGACGTCCTCGCAGCGCAGAAGATGCTCGAGGGGGTCATTGCGTACACGCCCATCGAGGATTCCCGGGCCTTGGGGAGGCTGACCGGATCGAAGGTCTCCCTCAAGTGCGAGAACCTGCAGCGTGCCGGATCCTTCAAAGTGCGTGGCGCCTACGTCCGGATGGCACGCTTTACCGCCGAGGAGCGGGCTCACGGGGTTGTCGCGGCGTCGGCAGGAAACCACGCCCAGGGTGTCGCCGTTGCGGCAAGCAGGCTGGGCATTCAAGCCCGGATCTACATGCCGCTGGGAGTTGCCCTGCCGAAGCTCGCGGCAACCCGGGGCCACGGTGCCGAGGTTGTGCTGCACGGCCACAACGTCGATGAGGCTTTGACGGAAGCCCAGCGCTACGCGGACGAGACCGGTGCGGTGTTTGTCCACCCGTTCGACAACGTGGACGTTGTGGCAGGCCAGGGCACCATTGGCCTGGAGATCCTCGAGCAGGTACCTGACGTGGACACCATCCTGATGGGCGTGGGCGGTGGAGGACTGCTGGCCGGAGTGGCTGTGGCTGTGAAGGCGCGCGCCCGGGAGCTCGGCCGGGAGATCCGGATCATCGGAGTCCAGGCTGAGAACGCCGCAGCTTACCCGCCTTCACTGGCGGCGGATGCGCTGGTGCCGCTGAAGAAGGTTTCCACGATCGCGGACGGCATCGCCGTGGGCCGTCCAGGGCAACTTCCCTTCTCGATCATCAAGGAGCTGGTCGACGACGTCGTCACAGTCAGCGAGGATTCCCTCGCACGTGCGCTGATCTTCCTGCTTGAACGCTCCAAGATGGTGGTTGAACCTGCTGGAGCGGTGGGCGTCGCGGCGCTCCTGGACGGCAAGTTGACTGAGAACGGGGCCAACCCCGGGAACACCGCCGTCGTACTATCGGGTGGAAATATCGACCCGATGCTGATGCTGAAGGTGATCCAACGCGGCCTCGCCGCCGCGGGACGGTTCATGGTGGTGCGGATGCTGCTCGATGACCGCCCGGGCTCGCTGGCGACCATTTCGCGAATCATCGCCGAATCGGATGCCAACGTGACGGGCGTGGACCACACCCGGGTGGGCGGCTCGATCAGCATGGGTGACGTAGCGATCACCATCAATATGGAAACCAAGGGTGAGGAGCACTGCGAATTGGTTCTGAACAACCTTCGGGCGGAAGGTTTCCAGCCCGTTGTCATCCAGGGCTGACGTGCTGGCGAAACGGGCACGCAGCGGCCTGGCGACCGTCGCCGTTCTCGCCGGTCTGATGTGGGCGGTGCAGCTGCTCAACGTCCTGACGGGTTTCTTCCTGATCCGCCTGCTGGGTATTGAGCCCCGCGAACTGGACGGCCTGGACGGCGTGATCTTCGCACCGCTGCTGCACGCAGATTTCGGGCACCTTTTCAGCAACACGCTGCCGCTGGTGGTCCTGGGTTTCCTTGCCTTCCTCGAAGGCGCCAAGCGATTTGCCATCGCCCTCGGAGCCAGCTGGCTGGCCTCTGGACTCGGGGTGTGGATCTTCGGCGGAGGGCTGACCATCGGCGCATCAGGCGTGGTGTTCGGTCTGTTTGCCTACCTCCTGGTGCGGGGGTTCTACAACCGGGACTTCAAGCAGGTACTGCTCGCCGTCGTCCTCTTCCTGGTGTACGGCTCGCTTCTGTGGGGCATCCTCCCGCAGTTCGGCTCGAACATCTCATGGCAGGCTCACCTCTTCGGTGCGCTGGGAGGCGTGCTGGCAGCCCTGATACTGAAACGGCGGCCCGCCCCGTCTGGAGCAAGCCGCCGTAACGCCGTCAATCCCTAGCCCGCGTAGGGCTTTGCGGAGAGAATCTCCACCGTGATGTCCTTGCCGTTGGGAGCGGTGTAGGTGACTTTGTCTCCGGCCTTGTGGCCCTGGATCGCCGCACCGAGCGGGGACCTCTCGCTGTAGACGTTGATGTCCGTGTCCCCGGCCACCTCGCGGCTGCCAAGGAGGAATGTCTCCTTGTCCCCGGCGATCTTTGCTTCCACCAGCATTCCCGGCTCGACGATGCCGTTGTCCGCCGGTGCTTCGCCGACGTGGGCGTTGTTCAGCAGTTCGGTGAGCTGGCGGATGCGGGCCTCGGCCTTGCCCTGCTCTTCCTTGGCCGCGTGGTAGCCGCCGTTCTCCTTCAGATCGCCCTCGGAGCGGGCCTGCTCAATGCGGGCGACGATTTCGGTGCGGCCTGGACCGGACAGGTGTTCCAGCTCAGCCTTGAGGCGGTCGTAGGACTCCTGCGTGAGCCATGCGACGGATGCGCTGTTGGTGGACACGGTATCTCCTTAGGTACGTCGAAGCCCATGGCGGGTTCGGCTGGGAACTTTGCCTGCGGTTGCACGCACACTGTGCGAAGCATCTACAAGCAAAGACCCCGCCTGCGTAGGGGCCTCTTCCTGGAGGGCCACCGACTAGGGCGGGGCGGAACGTATCAGTCCATTATAGTCAGCACGCTTTGATAACCCAACAATGGTGCGGTTGGAGCGAGTCTGCGTCAGGAACCCCGCACAATCCAACAGGCATTAACGCCGCCGCTCACGCCGTCCGACTCGGTGCGTATATCAACGCTGTGCGAGGTGGTCCGGCCGTCGTTGAAGCCCTGCCCGGACCCGACGGGAGGTATGTCCACAATTTTCCAGCCCACAATCGCGTAGGACTCGTTGAGCACCTGCACCGCGCACTGCGCAGCGGCTTCCGGGTCCTTGGTGACTTCGAAGTCCACCCGTGCAATGCCGGATCCATCGATTTTGAACCCGACATCCTTCGATGACACGGCGGGTGTGCCGACGGACAGACTGAAAAGGGCGGTACCGACGACGGCGATCCCCAGAAACACCCAGAGCAGCCATCGGCGTGATCCAGACCGCAGGCGCGCAGGCTTGGGAGCACCGTAGCGATTGGCTACTCTTGGTACTGGCGCGTGGTCGGTGCTCATCACCTCGATTTTACCGCCTCAGCCTTCCACCCCTGACCGGGGCATCCGATCCCGGGTCAGACCAGTGCAGATTCAGGAGCATTCCAGTGCCCAGCCCCGAGTACCCTTCCGACACTTCAGTGTCCGGCGCAGCCCGCAACGGAGGCTTCCGCCTGCTGGCGGTGCATGCCCACCCGGATGATGAGTCGAGCAAAGGCGCCGCTACGATGGCCAGCTACGCAGCTGCCGGAGTCCAGGTCCTGGTTGCCACATGCACCGGCGGCGAACGAGGCGACATCCTCAATTCGCAGGTGGCCGGAGATCCCCACGCCAGCCGTGACCTCGGCGGGTTGCGGAGGCTGGAAATGGCGGCGGCGGCCAGTGCGCTGGGCGTTGAACAGCGTTGGCTCGGCTTCGCCGATTCGGGATTGCCTGAAGGTGATCCCCTGCCTCCGCTGCCCTTCGGGTGCTTTGCTCTCCAGCCGCTCGAACGCGCCGCGGCACCGCTGGTGAAGCTGGTCCGCGAGTTCCGGCCGCACGTCATCCTGAGCTATGACGAGAACGGCGGCTACCCGCACCCGGACCACATCATGGCGCACAAGGTAGCCGTCGAAGCGTATGAGGCCTCGGGGGACCCCTCCCGCTACGCGGGCCTGGGCGAACCGTGGTCGCCGTCGAAGCTTTACTATGACCGTGCATTCAACCCGGAGCGGTTCCGTGCACTCCATTTCGCACTGGAGGAGGCGGGTCTGCAATCGCCGTATGCGGAGCGCATTGCGGCGTGGCTGGAAGCCGACGCCGAGGGGCACCAACCTGCCCGTCCCACCCATGCCACCACCACGCAGATCGACTGCGGCGACTTCTTCGAACACCGGGAGCGCGCACTTCTTGCCCACCGCACCCAGGTGGACCCCGGCGGCTTCTTTTTTGCTGTTTCCGCCGACCTGCAGCGGAAGGTCTGGCCCTGGGAGGATTACTCGCTGATCCATTCCCGTGTGCCCCAGGACCTCCCCGAAACTGACTTTTTCGCGGGCATAGAATAGTCCTGCGGCCTTTTCCCGTTTCTGCCCCTTACCGCCGCGAACCTGTCGAAAGTGGTGCCCTGGAGTGTTCTCCCTGCTCAACCTGGCCGCAACCGTAACCCCCACGCCGGGTGAGGAAGGATCATTGCGGCCGGGCCTTGACCCCGCCCAGGTAACACCGGGCCTGTTGGGTTTCCTTGCAACGCTCTTCCTCGTGGTGGCCGTCATCTTCCTGATCCGTGACATGGTGAAGCGGATCCGCCGGGTGCGCTACAAGGCCATGGCCGAGGAGGAGGCGCAGGCGCAGCTCGAGCGGCCCGCGGACGGTCCTACCGCGGAGGCCGGGCTGCCGGTTTCTCATCCGGAGGACCCCGACGGCAAGCCGCAGCGTCACGCACCAGGCGGCAAATACGGCCCCGACGCTCCGTGACCCATGGCTGAGCGGCTACGCACCGAAGCTTCGGCCTATCTCCGGCAGCATGCGGAGAACCCGGTGGACTGGTGGCCGTTCAGCGATGAAGCGTTCAACGAGGCGCGGCGCCGGGACGTCCCCGTTTTCATCTCGGTTGGCTATGCCGCCTGCCACTGGTGCCACGTCATGGCGCACGAGTCGTTCGAGGACGCAGCGGTTGCCGGCTACCTGAACCGGCACTTCGTCTCCATCAAGGTTGACCGTGAGGAACGCCCCGACGTCGACGCCGTCTACATGGCAGCGACGCAAACCATGACGGGCCAGGGCGGCTGGCCAATGAGCGTCTTCACTCTCCCGGACGGGCGGGCCTTCTTCGCAGGCACCTATTTCCCGCCGTCACCGATTCGAGGGGCTCCGTCTTTCCGCCAGGTGCTCGAGGCGGTGCAGGACGCGTGGACCCATCGCCGCACGGAAGTCGAACAGAGCGCCGATCAACTGGCAGGCAGCCTGGGGGAGGCACAGCGCCGCAGCGCGGGCTTGCTCCTTCCCCGGAACAACGACGACGGCGCCTCCCCGCTCGAGGACGCACTTCCGGCCGCGGTGGCCGGACTGGCAGCGCAGGAGGACCCCGTTCATGGCGGGTTCGGCGACGCGCCCAAGTTCCCGCCGTCGTCGTCGCTTGCCTTCCTGCTGGCAAGGGCCCGGTCCGATGACCCCGGGGGCCAAGCGGCGGCGCTGGCCGCCCGCACGCTTGAAGCCATGGCAGGCTCGGGAATGCACGACCTGCTGGGCGGGGGATTCGCCCGCTACGCAGTGGACGCCGCCTGGGCTGTGCCGCACTTCGAGAAGATGCTCTACGACAACGCGCAGCTGATCCGCGTCTACGCGCGCTGGGCCGTGCAGGCGGACAGCCCGGAGAGCAAACGGCTGGCTGAACGGGTTGCGCGCGGCGCAGCAGGCTGGCTGGAACGGGAATTGGCAGTCGACGGGGGAGCCTTCGCCTCATCACTGGACGCCGACACGGTGATCGACGGCGCGCGGGTGGAGGGCGGTACATACACCTGGACCCGGGACCAGCTTCGGAAAATCCTCGGCAACCGCGCGGAAGCGGTGCTGGACCTGTTCGATGTGCGGGCGGGCAGCGTTGAGAGCGGAGCCTTCACGCTGCACGCGGGGCGGAGCTGGAGCACGGCGGAATGGACGCTCTGGGACGAGGTGGCCCCCAGTCTCCTGAGCGCACGAAACGAAAGACCGCAACCTGCCAGGGACGAAAAAGTGGTGGCGGGCTGGAACGGACTGGCGGTCGGCAGCCTCGCCGAAGCCGGCGCCCTGCTGGAGGATCCGGCCCTGCTCGCGATGGCTGAGCGGGCGGCAGCGTACCTGCTGGAGGTGCACTGGGACGGTACACAATTGCGCAGGGTTTCCCACCGGGGGCGGGCAGTGGGGATCGACGGGCTGCTCGAGGACTACGCCGGCGTGGTCGACGGTCTCCAGGCCCTGTACGCCGCCACGGGGGACCTGCGGTGGTACCAGGCGTCGGAGCAGCTCCTCGAGAGGGCCCTGTGCATCTTCGTACGGCCGGACGGGACAGTCGTTGACGCAGGTACGCTGGCCCGTCCGCTCCTCGCTGCACAGGCGGCCCAGCAGGCGGCGGATCCGTTCGATAACGCCGCGCCGTCGGGCATCGCGCTGCTGGCAGGAGCACTGGTGACCTCCGCTGCCTACAACGGCTCAGCCGAGCGGCGCGGGCTGGCCGAGAAGCTCCTGGCCCATGTGTCCGCGCTGGCTTCCCGCGCGCCGCGGGCGATCGGGTGGGCACTCGCTGTTGCGCAGGCTGCGGTCAACGGGCCGCAGGAAGTCGCCGTCGTCGGGCCTCCCGGTTCCGCCCGTGAGCGGCTGGCGGCTACCGCACGACGGCGGGGCAAGGCCGGGATTGCGCTCGCAGTGGGCGAGGGGAACGAGTCAGCCGTGCCGCTGCTGACCGGGCGAAGAACAGCGGACGACGGCGGACCGCTCGCCTATGTCTGTGAGGCGATGGTGTGCAGGCGCCCTGTGTCGGAACCCGAGGAACTTGCCGCGCTGTTGGGACGCCCCTCCGGTGAGCCTTAGAAGTAGACCGGGTCCAGGACGGCGATCATGATCGCAATGAAGTGCGCGGTGAACGCCGCGACGGTGAACGCGTGGAAGAGCTCGTGGAACCCGAACCACTCGGGGCTGGGGTTGGGACGCTTGAGGCCGTACACCACCGCACCGGCGATGTAGAGAGCGCCGCCAACGCAGATCAGCACGGTGGCGGGCACACTGGCCGCCAGGAAATCAGGCAGGAACAACAGGGCGGCCAGGCCGAGCGCAACGTAGATGGGTACATAGAGCCAGCGGGGTGCGTTGACCCACAGCACCCTGAAAAGTACTCCTGCAATGGCGCCGCACCAGATGAGCCACAACAGGAGAACGGCTGTGTTCCGCTCCAGCAGCGCCCAGGACAACGGGGTGTAGCTGCCGGCAATGACCAGCATGATGTTGGTGTGGTCAAGGCGCTTGAGTACCACTTTTGTGGGCGGCTGCCAGTTTCCGCGGTGATAGACGGCGCTCACTCCGAAAAGCAGGACGCCGGTGAAGGCGTAGATGGCGGAGGTGATTTTTCCCGCCGTGGTCGGAGCGATGCTGATGAGGACAATGCCTGCCGCCACAGCCAGCGGGGTAGCGCCGGCGTGGATCCAGCCGCGCCATTTGGGCTTGATGTTCAGGGCGTCGGCTACCCGGTCTACAGCCGATTCCACGGGGCCCTGCGTCGGCGCCGATTCGTCGCCGTCAGGGGGAGGAACTGATGCACCGGGCGGAGGGGAAACGCTTCGGCTCATGGGCGCCATCCTAACTTACGGGAGCGTAAGTTACTAATGAGTAACAAGGCGCTTCCCGATCAGGCACGGTCCGTGCCGGTACGGTAGGACAAGTATCAGGACCGCAGATTATCAAACAGGATCAAAGGACGGGTGGGCTGTGCCGTGAAGTTTCCGACGTTCGCCTACGACTTCTACGAACGTAAGCTCCAGCGCACACTGGCACCGGACCGCATTCCCCACCATGTCGGCGTCATGGTGGACGGCAACAGGCGCTGGGCAAAACTCGCGGGCGCCCCCACACAGCACGGACACCAGGCCGGCGCTGACAAGATTCTCGAATTCCTTGGCTGGTGCGAGGAACTCGGCATCGAGATGGTCACGCTGTACATGCTTTCCACCGACAACATGAACCGCTCACCGGATGAGATCGAGCAACTGCTCGACATCATCGGGAACACCCTGGACCGGCTCGGGGAGACCCGCAGGGTGCGGGTCCAGCCGGTGGGTGCTCTGGACCTGCTGCCGGAGCACCTGGCCACGAAGGTCACCGAACTTGCAGAACGTACCGCCTGCATCGAAGGGCTGCACGTCAACGTTGCTGTGGGTTATGGAGGGCGGCGGGAAATTGTCGACGCCGTCAAGGAACTCCTGCTGCACGCTGAGAAGGACGGATCATCCCTGCCCGAGGTCGCGGAGAGCCTCACGGTCGGCCAGATCTCCGAGTATCTCTACACCCGCGGGCAGCCCGACCCCGACCTGGTGATTCGGACCTCGGGTGAGCTGCGGCTCTCCGGCTTCCTGATGTGGCAGAGCGCGTACAGCGAATTCTACTTCTGTGAGGCGCTCTGGCCGGACTTCCGCCGCGTGGACTTCCTTCGCGCCCTGCGCGACTACGGCCGCCGCCAGCGGCGCTTCGGTTCCTGAAACCGGTTCGGACTTAACCCGAAGTTCACGCGACACGCCCGCCCGGGTGGGTGCCGCCGTCGTCGTAGTAGAGCGTATTGTCGGTTCCATCAGACGGCACCCGCCGACTGATCGGGGAGGCCACCAATGCAGACGACGTGCTCCACAGCACACGCGCTGAGTAGGGGAGGCCGCGTGCGGCCATCGGGCCGGCCCGCCTCACCAAAGCCCTAGGAATTCCCGGGCGTTTGGCGCCCGGGGAAGTGGAGTTGAAGTGGCCACATCTCGCACCACCCAGCGATCCGCAAGCGAAACGCCCAACAACAACAAGGCCCGCCAGGCAGCACAGGATGAACAGGTGCTCGCAGAGGCGGGCCTTTCTGTTGTGGAGAGCCTCGGCAGCCGCAGTTACGTGTTGGATACCTCCGTGTTGCTGTCGGATCCGCGCGCCATCACGCGCTTCGCCGAGCACGAGGTGATCCTGCCGATCGTGGTGATCACCGAGCTCGAAGGCAAACGCCATGATCCCGAACTGGGCTACTTCGCCCGCAAGGCGCTTCGACTGCTCGATGACCTGCGCGTGAAACATAACGGGTTGAATCAGGCAATACCGCTGGGAATCGAGGGGGGCACCCTGCGTGTCGAACTCAATCATGTATCCACCGAGGTTCTGCCAGTTGGTTTCCGCAGCGGTGACAATGACTCCCGTATCCTCGCGGTCGCCAAGAACCTTGCCGACGAGGGCCGGAACGTCACGGTGGTCTCCAAAGACCTGCCCATGAGGGTCAAAGCCTCCGCCATGGGCCTGCAGGCGGATGAGTACCGCAATGAGTTGGTGAAGGATTCCGGCTGGACCGGTGTCGCCGAGCTGGACACTGCGGACGACGACGTCGACACCCTCTACGCGCACGAGCCCGTCTTCCTGCCGGCCGCCGCTGAACTGCCGGCGAACACCGGCGTCATCCTCCACTCCGGCAAGGGATCGGCGCTGGGACGGGTAGGCGCCGACAAGCAGGTCCGGCTGGTGCGCGGGGACCGGGATGTGTTCGGTCTGCACGGACGCTCCGCGGAACAGCGGCTGGCGATCGACCTGCTGCTGGATCCGGAAGTGGGTATCGTCTCCCTCGGTGGCAGGGCGGGAACGGGGAAGTCGGCGCTGGCACTGTGCGCCGGACTGGAAGCGGTGCTGGAGCGGCAGGAGCACCGCAAGGTAGTGGTATTCCGTCCGTTGTACGCAGTCGGCGGCCAGGAGCTGGGCTACCTGCCCGGGAGCGAGTCCGAGAAGATGAACCCGTGGGCTCAGGCAGTCTTCGACACCCTCGGAGCGCTGGTCTCCCAGGAAGTCGTCGAGGAGGTGATGGACCGCGGCATGCTGGAGGTCCTGCCCCTGACTCACATCCGGGGGCGGTCGCTGCATGACTCATTCGTGATCGTTGACGAGGCGCAGTCGCTGGAGAAGAACGTCCTGCTGACTGTCATGAGCCGCATCGGGCAGAACTCGAAAATTGTCCTGACCCATGACGTGGCACAGCGGGACAACCTCCGCGTCGGGCGTCACGACGGCATTGCCGCCGTCGTCGAAACCCTCAAGGGGCATCCCCTGTTCGGCCACATCACACTCACCCGCTCGGAGCGCTCGCCGATCGCGGCGCTCGTGACCGAACTGCTCGAGGGAGCGGAGATCTAGCTCAGGAGACCTGCCACGGCATGTGCTCGCGGACATCGGTGAGCGTGGGCGGGGCGTCGATGAACAGATCATCGACCATGTACTCGTCCACGCCGCTGATGGCCAGCCGGTGTCCGCATCCGGCCAGCTCGCCGTCGAGCGCCGTGGTTGACACACAGATCGCGGTGGCAATGTCCACGACCACCCGCGTGTTACCCGTGCCGATCAATGGCCTGCCCGGGGTGAACGGCTGATAGGAAACGTTGGGGGTAACGGTGGCTGCCAGTGCCGCCCGTCCTTCGTAGGTCTCCTCGGCGACGTCCTCCAGCTCCACACGGTTCGCGAACGGCGTCTCGAAGGGCACCGGCGCAGCGCCGGCGAGTTCCACGGGGTCCAGCATGGCGGTCCAGCGGGGGTCGCCGAACGCCGGGTCGCCGTAGGCCGCCTGGGGACGGCGGTGCACGTAGCCGACGTCGTTATAGACCGGCGAGACCAGCCGGGGCGCCACCAGCCACGACTTCTTGCTCGCACTGACATAGAGAGCATCACGCGACTGTTCGTTGCCGGTGCTGCTGTGAAGCACAGCACCGTCGGCGGTCTCCACCCGGAGCGCGGCCGGACGTCGAATCCAGGCACGCAGGGGGTCCGATTCGCCGTCCTGTGTTACCCACGACACGGAAAACCGCACGGTGTCCCAGCGCCAGGGCGAGGACCGGCAGAGGGACCGGAAGATGCTCGCCGGGTTTGAGCTGCTCGTAGCCGACATATCCACAGTCTAGTCAGGGCCTCGCCTGTCCACCGGCTTTAGTCGGTTACCGTTGGCTCATGCTGGCACTGATGGGGGAGTACTGGGGTAGCGCACCTGTTGCGTTCTGGCTCTGCGCGGCGGCGCTGTCCCTGCTTGCCGTGGTGGGCGTCTGGCTCAGCGTCATCGACATCCTGACCCACCGTCTGCCGAACCGGATCATCTTCCCGTCCTATCCCGCCGCCGCAGTTCTCCTGGTTGCTGCAGCGGCGGCCGCACAGGACTGGAACAGGCTCGTATCCCTCGCGGGCGGGGCGGCCGCGCTGTGGGTCTTCTATTTTCTTCTGCGCCTGATTTATCCGGCTGGAATGGGCTTCGGGGATGTGAAACTGGCCGGGTTGCTCGGGCTTTATCTTGGCTTCGCCGGTTGGCCCAATCTGCTCTGGGGGACGTTCGCCGCGTTTCTGTTGGGTGGACTCTGGGGCGTTCTGCTCATCGTGAGCCGACGAGGAACCGCGAAATCCGCCATTCCTTTCGGGCCATTCATGATCGTCGGTGCGTCCCTGGTACTCGCACTAGGCTGAAGACCATGCCCACACCCGACTTCGTGCTGGCCCTCCGTGCCAAAATCGGCAATGACCCGCTCTGGCTTCCCGGCGCCGCCGCGGTGGTGTACGACGACGACGGCCGCGTCCTCCTCGGACGCCGCGCCGACAACGGTCAGTGGACGATCATCACCGGGATCATCGACCCGGGTGAACAACCGGCGAAGGCCATCGTGCGCGAGGTGATGGAGGAAACCGGGGTATCGGTCGAGGTGGAGCACCTGGTGGGCGTCGACGTCGTCGGGCCCGTGACGTTCCCGAACGGGGACGTGTCCACCTTCCTGAGCCTGGTCTTCCGGTGCCGCTATGTCTCAGGCGAAGCGCGGGTCAACGACGACGAATCGAGCGAGGTGCGCTGGTTCGACCTGCAGGACCTGCCGCCGCTGAACGACCTGCACCGGCACCATGCGCGGACAGCCCGGCGCTCGGACGGTGTGCCCTACTTCGTGCGGTAGCGGCCGCAACAGAAATCGAGTTGGCAGGACACACCGTGAATGACCGCTCATACACGGCGTGTCCTGCTTAGTCGATGTGGGGTTACGCGGTGTGGTTACTCAGCGCCGGGGCGTAGGCGGGGTGAGGTCGTTGCGCGCGGCGGCCAGTTCGCGTTCCATCCGCTCAGCTTCCTCGCCACCGACGGCCTCGCCACGGGCCACCATGCCGGAGGTTTCCGAGAGGGGGATTTCCTTCAGGGTGAGCGCGAGAATGAGGGCGATAACGAGGAACGGTACGAGGTACCAGAAGACCGGCGCAAGGGACTGTGCATAGGCTTCCACGACAGCGTTCCGCACCGGTTCCGGCAACTCCGCGAGGGCTGCCGGGCTTAGCGTCGAAGCGGTCTGGTCCGCCTGCTCGGCTGAGGCGCCGAAGCCGGCGAACGTCGTCGTCAGCGATTCGGTGAGGCGGCTCGTGAAGATCGCACCGAACACCGCGACGCCCAGGGACGCGCCTACCTCACGGAAGTAGTTGTTGGTGCTGGTGGCGGTACCGATCATGCTCGGCGATACCGCGTTCTGGACTACGAGCACGATGACCTGCATGATCAGGCCCAGCCCGGCACCGAAGATGAACAACTGGACGCAGATTACCCAGACCGGGGTGGCGGCCGTAAGGGTGGTCATCCAGAGCAGGGCAGCGATGGTGAAGAGTGTGCCGAGGATCGGGTAGAGCTTGTACTTGCCGGTGCGGGAGATCGCGATGCCGGAGTAGATGGAGGTGCCCATCAGGCCCACCATCATGGGCAGCATCAGCAGGCCCGAAGCCGCCGCTGTTGTCCCAGAGGACATCTGAAGGAACGTCGGCACGAAGGCCAGCGCCGCGAACATGCCAAGGCCCAGGGTGAAACCGATGGCGGTGCTGTTGATGAAGACCCTGTTGCGGAAGAGGCTGAGCGGGATGATGGGATCCGCTGCGCGCTTCTCTGCCATGACGAAGCCCACTGCAGCGAGCACCATACCGACGCCGAACGCCCAGGTCAGGGCGGAAGTCCAGCCGTGCTCCGAATCGGCACCGAAATCGGTGAAGAAGATGAGGCATGTGGTTGCGATCGAAAGCAGGAGCACTCCGGGCAGGTCGATGCGGTGCTGCGCCTTCTTGGCCGGGAGGGTCAGGGCGAACCACGCTATGAAGAAGGCTGCGATCCCTACCGGGATGTTGATGTAGAAGGCCCACTCCCACGTGAGGTGGTCCACGAAGTAGCCGCCGAGCAGCGGACCCGCGATGGCGGAGAGGCCGAAGATGCCTCCGAGGGGACCCATGTACCGGCCGCGCTGGTTGGCCGGAACAATATCGGCGATGATGGCCTGCGAGAGGATCATCAGGCCGCCGCCGCCGAGGCCCTGGATGGCGCGGAAGATCACGAAGCCCCAGAAGTCGGTGGCGAACGCGCACCCGACAGATGCCAGGGTGAACAGTGCGATGGCGAACAGGAACAGGTTGCGCCGTCCGAGAATATCGCCGAACTTCCCATAAATCGGCATCACTATGGTTGTGGCCAGCAGATACGCCGTGGTGATCCACGTTTGATGCTCCACGCCGCCGAGCTCGCCGACGATCGTCGGCATTGCCGTGGACACGATCGTCTGGTCAAGACTGGAGAGCAGCATGCCGGCAATCAGGGCGGAGAAGATGATCCAGATGCGGCGCTGCGTCAGCAGCAGCGGCCCGGAGGTCTCAGTACGCGAACTCATGGTTTTCCTTCGGAGGTGGCTGCGGGTCGGCTCTGCTCGCTGAACAGGTACCTGGCGGCGTCGATATTGGTGGTGAGGATCTCCCGGTAGCTTTGCGGGGATTCCGAGGTCAGGAACGTGTGCGTGGAGGTCCACGCGATGTGGCTCAGGATGTGCGTTGCCATCGAAGCGCGCGGATCGTCCGGCTCCATGCCTTCCCGGCGTGCGATCAGCGCGGCGAATTCCTTCTGCCGGACCGCGGATTCGCCGAAAAGTTTCGCCAGCAGTTCCGGCTCCTTCTGCATCACAGCGTGCAGTTGGGCGAATTCCTCGCGGGTCAGCGCGAGGCGCTCGCCGGCATTCGCCGTGTACTCCGTCAGGGCTTCGAGGAGACAAACGCGCCCCGCGCTCTCGAGGAACTCCGTGACGAGGTCTTCGGGGAAGTGGGCGTCCTCGTCATGACCGAGGATCGCATCTTCCTTGGAGGGGAAGTAGTTGAAGAAGGTGCGGCGCGAGATGCCCACGTGCTCACACAATTCCTCGACGGTGAACCCGGCAAGGCCACGTTCCGCGGTAAGCCGACGGGCGGTTGTGCAGATGGCCGAGCGCGTGGCGCGCCGTTTGCGTTCGCGCAGGCCGCCGTCGTCGTTATCTGCACTATTATCCATAAAGTGTATTTTTGCACTTTTATACGAAAAGTGCAAAATATCCTAGAAGGTGGACCGACAGCCCGGGAAACGCTTTCCACATTTGACGTAAAGCTCTTGTGTGTGACCGTTCTCACGTATAGGCTGGCGAAGGTCCAGCACTCATGAATCGTTTCATTAATGAACGGCAAAGATGCATGGACCCACGTACCACCGAGAAATTTCACTGTCGAAACAAGAAGGTGTGATGCCATGACCCTCCGCTTCCTGCGCCCGCAGCCGGTGCGCGCACTGATCGCGGGGACCGCAATACTCGGTCTCTGTACGGCGACGACGCCAGCCATTGCCGCCGAAGATCCAGCTTCCTGGTCCTTCGACTTCGGCACAACCGCCAGCCCGGTCGCTGAAGGGTGGACCGGTATTTCTGAGGTCAACCGATACTCGGAGGGGTCCGGATACGGGATTGTGCCCGTTGAGGGTGTCTCGCCTGTTTCCCGCAACCGCGCCTCGGATCCCGTTGATCCGCTGAACGACGATTTCGTGTTGGGCACTGCGTGGGGCTTCGCGGTTGACGTTCCGGACGGCACGTACAGTGTGCGGGTTCTCTCGGGCGACAAGCTGCCCGGCACCAGTACCACCAAAACCCGCGTAAGCCTGGAAGGGGTCGCCGCAGGAACTGTCCAGTCGCGCCAGTCCGTTTCCGAGCAGACCTGGCAGACAACGGTCGACGACGGCCAGCTCACCATCGACCTCAGCGGCGACGGAGCCGGCGCCTACGTCAATGGCGTGGTCGTGACGGAGGTTGAGCCGGAGCCGGAGCCGGAAGAACCGGTTTCCACGCTCGCCGCACCCCAGTCCGTGCGCATGTCCCACGTGACCTCCGAGGCGGTAACACTGCGTTGGAACCTGGTCACAGGAGCCACCGGTTACGTAGTAAGCCGCGCCGACACGGTCGATGGTCCGTACACCAGGGTTGCAGAAACCGCGGAGCGGGTTGTCTACCTGACTGACCCCGTGGACACGACGAAAGTCCACTACTACAAAGTGCAGGCACGTGGCGCAGACGGTCTTTCGCCGTCGTCGGCTGCTGCCGTCTCCAGCCTGAGCACCGAGGTCCCCGCGCTCCCGGAAAGTGATGTTCTTTCGCTCGACCTAGGCAATGGAGAAACCGCCCCCGGCGCGGTCCGGATCGATGAAACCACCGCATTCACGGCAGAGAACCGTGCGGGTTTCGTCGATGTGTCCCAGGTATCCGCCACAGACCGCGGTACGCAGGACGCCACGCGTTCAGACTTCGTCACGGTGGGGGATACCGAGCTGGTAATCGATCTGCCGAACGGCAATTACACGGCCAACCTGATTGCCGGTGATGCCGAGGGAGCAACCGACATCGCGATCACCGCAGAGCAAATGGCCAAGGTTCAGCAGACTGCCAAGCCTGCCGGTGAGTTTCTCGAAATGGCGTTCGACATTGCAGTGGTGGACGGCCAGCTCAACCTCGAATTCGCTGGCACCGCAGCGAACCTGAACTCGCTCGTGCTTACGCAGCAGACCCCGCTGGAGGCCGGTTCGCAGCCGACCGCCTGGATTACCGGTGACTCCACCGTCCAGACCTACACAGCCGGATTCGCGCCGCAGGCCGGCTGGGGTCAGATGATCGACCGTTTCCTCTCGGATGACGTGACGATCGAGAACAAGGCGATCGGCGGGCGCAGTTCGAAGAACTTCATCAGCCAGGGCCGCCTCGACGAGGTGCTGCTGGACATCCGTCCGGGCGACTACCTCTTTGTTCAGTTCGGCCACAATGACAACAGCTTCGGCGTTGACGACCGCTGGGCCGCTCCCGGGGACTACGCGGAGTACCTGCGCACCTTCATTGACGGAGCCACACAGCGCGGTGCAACCCCGGTCATCGTGACGCCGGTGTCCCGCAGGTCCTACAACGGCGAGACCGGGGAGGCGAATGTGTCCTTCCCTGAGTACGTCCAGGCAGCATCGGACATTGCTGCCGACACCGGCACGCCGCTGATAGACCTGTCCGCGTCGAGCCGCGCCCATCTGACGGACATCGGTCCCGAGGCAGCGAAGTCGGTCTTCCTGCATGTTCCGGCGGGTGTGTATCCCAACCGGCCGAACGGGACTGCTGACGACACGCACTTCCAGGAGTACGGCGCCATCCAGATGGCCCGCCTCGTTGCCGCTGATATCGCACAGTTGGACATCCCGCTCGCAGCCGAGGTTGAAGCTGCAGAGCCGCCCGCCGAAGTTCCGGCCGCACCCACGGGGCTGGTCGCGGGCAGCGTTTCGAACGCCGGCGCGCAGCTCACCTGGGATGCCGTCGAGGGAGCTGACATCTACAAGGTCTTCGCGAAGAAGGCCGACACCGGGGACGAAGCGTATGCTCTCGTCACCACCTCGACCGTCCCGCTCGCCAACGTCACCGGTTTGGAGGAGGGTGCTTCCTATGACCTGCGCGTAGCCGCGGTCAACGGACGTGGCGACTCGGCGCCGTCGAACCCGGTAAGAATCACCACCAAGGCACCGCTGTACAAGTTCGACCTGCAGCTCGCCGGAAACCCGGTGATGGACGGCTATACCGCCATCGACAACACGAGCCTCTACACACCCGAAATCGGGTATGGCTTCCTTTCCATCGATGGTCTTGGCGGGCGCGACCGTGGCACCGGATTTGACCCTGTGCCCACTGCACTCCAGCAGGACTTCCTGCTGCCCGACGCGAATGCGCACGAACTTGTCATCGATGTGCCGAACGGTTCCTACGCACTCAAGGCATACTACGGCGACCCGCTCGGAAGCGGACGGCTCGCGCTGCAGGCAGAAGGCAAGGACTACGGTTCTTCCAACGCCGGTCGCGGCACCATTGGCGACCGACTCCTGCAGCCGGTACTGGTGACAGATGGTCAGATCAACATCAAGGCCACGGGCTGGTTCAACGGACTCGAGATCACGCCGCTGTTGCTGGCACCGAACGAGCTCACGGCGGACGACGTCGTTATCGAGGGTGGTGACGTTGCGGTGTCACTTAGTTGGAAGGGAAACGACGACGCCGCGGGCTACCGTGTCTACCGCCAGTCGGCGGGAGCGACGGAAGCTGAAGCGCTCGGGGACGCGAACGGAACGTCCTTCGTCGATACAACAGCGGATATTGGGCTCGAGTACACCTACACGGTGGTTGCGCTGGACGCAGCCGGCGCAGAATCGGTCCCCTCGAACGCGCTGGAACTCACGACGGTGGACCCGGACGCGACGAAGGCACCGGTTCCCACGGGACTGGGTTTGGGTGAGGTGAACAAACACGATGTAACCCTTACCTGGCAGCCGTCGGAAGGCGCGCTCTTCTACCAGGTTTTCCGCGCCGACCCATCGGCGGACGGCTCAGTTGGTGAACTCGAACTTATCGGACGGGCGGAGGAACCCACGTATACGGACTCCACCGTGCTGACCACCGTCGAGTACGTCTATGCGGTGGCGGCAGTCAACGCCGGCGGCGTATCCCCGAAGTCGGAGACCGTCACCTCACCGGCGGTCACCACGCTGGTGCGGCAGGCCGAACGGCTTGACCGTTCGCCGGTTGCCGTGGCAGCCGAAGACGGCGTCTACATCGGTTGGCGCTTGCTCGGCCTGGATCCCGAGGAGATTGCGTTCCACGTCTACCGAAACGGCGAGCGGATCACACCCTCGCCGGTGACAGCGAGCACCAACCTGCTCGATGCCGACGGCACTGCCGATGCAACCTATCGCATCAGCACGGTCCTCAACGGAACCGAACGGTGGGCCACCGAGGAGTTCACGGTGTGGGACTCCCAGACCCTGGATATCCCGTTGGACAAGCCTGCCGATGCCTACACCAAGGACGGACAGCCCTACAGCTACCGTGCAAATGACGCATCGATCGGTGACCTCGACGGCGACGGCGAGTACGAGATCGTGCTCAAGTGGGATCCGACCAACTCGCAGGACAATTCCAAGGGAGGTTACACCGGCAACGTGTTCGTGGACGCCTACAAGCTGGACGGCACCCGCCTGTGGCGCATCGACCTCGGAAAGAACATCCGCGCCGGCGCCCACTACACCCAGTTCCAGGTCTATGACCTGGACGGGGACGGCAAGGCCGAAGTCACCATGAAGACTGCGGACGGAACCGTGGACGGAACCGGTGCAGTGATTGGAGATGCACGGGCGGATTACCGGAACTCAGGCGGCTATGTGCTCACCGGGCCGGAATTCCTCACGGTCTTCTCTGGTGCCACCGGTGCGGCGATCGACACGGCTGATTACATTCCGGCACGTGGGGATGTGGGCTCCTGGGGGGACGGGTACGGTAACCGCGTGGACCGGTTCCTGGCCGGCGTCGCCTACCTCGACGGCGAGAAGCCGAGCCTGGTCTTCAGCCGCGGCTACTACACCCGGACCGTAATCGCAGCTTACGATTTCGACGGCACGTCGCTCACCTCGCGATGGACCTTCGATTCCAACGAGTCCGGCGATGAGTACCGCGGCCAGGGTAACCACGGATTGTCGGTGGCGGATGTTGACGGGGATCAAAAGGACGAGATTGTCTTTGGCTCCATGACGATCGACGACGACGGGACGCCGCTCTACAACACGGGCCTCGGCCACGGTGACGCGCTGCATGTCTCGGACTTCGACCCGGCCCGCCCGGGACTTGAAGTGTTCGCTGCGCATGAGGACCTCGGTGCCTCCGGCGGCGCGGGTGCGACGTACCGTGACGCTGCGACCGGTGAGGTCATCTGGTCCATTCCGGCAACAAGGGATACCGGGCGGGCCGTCATGGGCGACATCGATCCGAGGCATGCAGGCTCGGAGGGGTGGGCCATCGGCGGCGACGCTGCGTGGAACTCACCCGTGGGCCAGCTGAAGTCGGCAACCGGTGAGCTGCTTTCCGAGCAGATTCCGGCGGCGAACTTCCTCACCTGGTGGGACGGTGACCTGCTTCGGGAGATCACCGATCACGACTGGACGGAGGCCACCCGCACTGGCGTGCCAACCATCTCAAAGTGGAACGCCGAGACCAGCACGGAGGAGGAAATCTACCGGGCAACGGGCACCCTGACGAACAACGACACCAAGGGGACCCCGGCACTGCAGGCAGATATGTTCGGTGACTGGCGCGAAGAAATTGTCACGCGCACTGATGATTCCACGGCCCTGCGCATCGCCACGACGGTGAATGTAACCGACCACCGGCTCCGCACGCTGCAGTCCGATCCGGTGTACCGTCTCGGCGTGGCATGGCAGAACACCGCTTACAACCAGCCGCCGCACACCTCCTACTTCCTGGGAGCAGGAATGGAACAGCCGGAGGCGCCGAGCATCGCCTATACGGGTGAGGAACCGGCGCCGGGCGAGCTTGTGAAGCCGTCCTTCGTTCCGGAACCGGCGGATAAGAAGGAGCTGACGAAGAAGAACCAGGTAAATCTCGGGCTCGGCAAGGAGAAGTTCACGCGCGGGGCGTCGGAAGTTGTCCTATCCAACCTGCCGGCAGGTCAGTGGTTTCACGTTTACCTCGGCGGGACCGCACTGGGTTGGCATCTGGCGAACGACGACGGCACAGTCACAGTGACGACGCCGGAGGACACCCGGCCTGGTGACAACCGGCTTGTTATCCACACCGCCGCAGGTGACCTGCACGGCTGGGACCGGTTGAAAGTGGTCGGGCCGCCGGTCAGGCGCTGACGGCAGCTGGAACACACAGAGCCCGGACGGTTGCGAACCGTCCGGGCTCTGCCATTCCCAGATCGAGTCAACAGAAATGGCTAGGAATTGAGCCGAAAGTAGGTCTTTCCTGCTGACTCGATTGAGCGTTTACTGCGGCGGACGCGTCATCGACAGGACGTCGAGCGCCTCATCGAGCTGCGCTTCGGTCAACTCGCCGCGATCAACGTAACCGAGCGCGACGACGGCCTCCCGGACCGTCAGTCCCTCCGCGACGGCCTTCTTCGCGATCTTCGCGGCGTTCTCGTAGCCGATGTATTTGTTCAGCGGAGTCACGATCGACGGCGATGCCTCGGCGAGGAAGCGCGCGCGCTCTTCGTTGGCGGTCAGGCCGTCGATCATCTTGTCGGCCATCACCCGGCTGGTGTTGGCGAGCAGCCGGATGGACTCGAGCAGGTTCGCTGCCATGACCGGAATGCCCACGTTCAGCTCGAACGCCCCGTTGGTGGAGGACAGCGCGATGGTGGTGTCGTTGCCGATAACCTGCGCTGCAACCATGATGGCCGCCTCGCAGATCACGGGGTTCACCTTGCCGGGCATGATGGAGGAGCCGGGCTGCAAGTCGGGAATGGCAATCTCGCCAAGGCCTGTGTTGGGCCCGGAGCCCATCCAGCGAAGGTCGTTGTTGATCTTCATGAACGAGTAAGCGATGTTGCGCAGCTGTCCAGAAGCCTCGATGAGGCCGTCACGGTTTGCCTGCGCCTCGAAGTGGTTGCGGGCCTCGGTCAGCGGCAGGCCGGTGTCTCCGGCTAGCAGTTCAATGACCCTGGCGGAGAAACCGGCCGGGGTGTTGATCCCCGTGCCAACGGCCGTCCCGCCGAGGGGAACTTCGGCGACGCGGGGGAGCGAGGCGTTGATGCGCTCAATGCCGTAGCGGACCTGTGCGGCGTACCCGCCGAATTCCTGGCCCAGGGTGACCGGTGTGGCGTCCATCAGGTGGGTGCGGCCGGACTTGACGACGCCCTTGAATTCCTCGGCCTTACGCTCCAGTGACGCGGCGAGGTACTCGAGCGCCGGGATCAACTCGTTGATCAGCGCGGAGGTAGCCGCGACGTGGACTGAGGTGGGGAAGACATCATTCGATGACTGCGAGGCGTTGACGTGGTCATTGGGGTGAACCACCTTGTCGCTGCCGCCGTCCTTGAGCGCCCGTGAGGCGAGTTCGGCGATGACCTCGTTGGTGTTCATGTTGGAGGACGTTCCGGAACCGGTCTGGAACACGTCGATCGGGAAATCGCCGTCGTACTGTCCGGTGGCCACCAGGTCAGCAGCGGTCTCGATGGCGCGTGCCAGCTCGGCATCGAGCACACCGAGTTCGGCGTTGGCGGTGGCTGCCGCCTTCTTGATCCGTGCGAGGGCCTCGATGTGGGCGCGCTCGAGCGTCTTGCCGGAGATGGGGAAGTTCTCCACGGCACGCTGTGTCTGGGCACGGTAGAGAGCGTTCGCGGGCACCCGCACCTCGCCCATGGTGTCGTGTTCGATGCGGTATTCGAGGTCCTGGGAATCAGTCGTCATGCGCCAATTCTCGTCTGTAGCCCTATTGCGCTACAAATTGCCGGCACATGCGCTCCAGCCCTAACCCGGCCAGAGGGAGAACGCTACGCCAGCTTCCCGGTGAACTGCTCCCGCGCCTTCAGCAGGACGTGTTCGTAGTCGGCTTCGTCGAACACAAAGTCGACTGCGTTCTCGATTCGGTCAGTGTCCTCATCGAGGGAGTCATCCCAGCCGATGCCCGACCAGTGGACGTTTCCGTCCGCGCGGCGAATGTCGGCGGTGACCCCACCGCAGCCTTCATCCCAGCAGCCAGGGCAGAACAGCAGCCAGCCCCGGTTCCAATACTGGTGCGGAAGACGCCCGAGAAGCCGGTCAATCTGTTCGACTGCAAGATCCGGCCGAGCTGGGGTGAGGAGGGAAACTTCCTCCGGTGCCCAATCTGTGCCTTCCCATTCTTGAATCCAGGTACGCAGCGACTTGCCGTCGATAACGAAGTCAAGGTGCACCTCGACGGTCTCCTCGGCACGCCGAAAAAACAGCAGCCGCCTCTTCCAGTGATCCCCGGAACGCGACGCTCTGCCAGGGTCAGGACATTGATCATGCCGCCCTTCTGCCCGCTTCGTTGCTGAAAATACGTCCAACCTTGATACGCAGAGGTGCCAGTAGAAGTGGTCCAATGGCGAAACGTGGAAGAGCGGGACTCATTGGTACGCCTCACCCAATTGTCGTGCGTGTGTGCGGAAGTGCCCCCTGGCTCCAGAGATCTTAGACTGAAAGTCAGGTAAAGGGCGCGCCGAAAGCCTTACTGCCCGTCGCAGAACCATCGCCTCATCTCGTCCCTGTTGAAGACAGTTCTGCGGTCACCGTTGACTCGGACCCAAGGAATGAAGACGCGCGTTTGCGTCTCTCTGATCCCAAACCAACCATCCTTAACCTCAGCAGTTACCTGAGGTGATCGTCCAGCGAGATCACCACCTTCTTTGTGAATAACCTCCACCAATCTGTCCGAGGCGTCACTGACTAGCTCATTCAGTTCGTTCAAGGCGCGCATCAGTACGCCCGCATGCTGAGCTGCTCTGAGCGGAGTGCCTGCTATGGTCTGTCCCTGTGGCATCCAGATCCGCCCGTCGATCTCCAAGAGCGTCGTGATGCCCGCGGCGCGGAGCGCTGATTGATCCGCCTCATCCACCTGGTGGGCCAGCTTGGCCAAGCCCTGCGCTGGCTGGAATATTCCTGCGGATGGCCAGTTTCGGACGCACGTCTCCGCCAACGCCCTCTTCGTCCACGCACCGTGGGGAAACACACCGATAAGGTATGCGTCGACCGGCTGAAACACAGCGAATAGGAGATGGCCAGTGCGGCGAGCGAAGCCCCCCGACTCCAGCTCGAGCGAGAGGTGCAGATGGTGAACGTCCCACTCGGCGAGCAATCGATCCAGATCCCGTCTTGTCGCTCGTCGGTTTCTGACCTCCTTCGGAGTGCGCACGACAGCTACACCCCGGCTCAACTGGGGCGTGAGGTCATTCCCTGCCACAATTCTGCTCGCAAGCTCGTCGACGACACCCTTGTGGTTTGCATAGCCGGCAGACGCTACCAACTCGGGCGCCACATGTACGCGACGAGGTACTGCTTCAACGAACCGACCACGCCAATTAAGGTAGACAATCAGAAGGTCTGCCATGCCCATCGCCGCCAGTTCACCGCTGGCACAGGGCGGCAGCTTGCTCAATAGCTCGCTGTGAATCAGCTTCTCAAGATCACCTACGACATCGCGCCGGTCTTGTCCTCGACCATCTCGCCATTATCCAACACTAGTCCGCATCGCCCGCGCGAACTCTCAACCCCTCAAGACCAAATAACATCACCCGAGCCGGGCAGACCTTCGGCGTCCGACCATTATAGTGGCGGCAATAAAGCTCGACTAAACGACTAAACGCCGCCTTGCGTAGTTTAAAGAGACCATGCAAGGTCTCCCGCCGGCTCTCCTAGGGTCGCGTCCAGACGACTGTTATGTTTTCCTGCGTCGATCTTGTGGTACTCCTTCGTCTTGAAGAGTTCCTGTCTCTCATCTTCATCAGTTATCTTCATGTGACTTACCTCTCAAGAAGACTTCCGGAACTCGCTGAGCGGCAGGTAATCCGTTTCCTCTTACCGTTCACTTCTGCCGTCGCTCTGGCGGTGGTCCCTTCGCCTCCCTTGGGGTTCCTCATGTTCTTTGCTGCGCCTGAAACCGCTGCTGGTAAAGCTTCACTGCGTTGGACGATGTTCGTTACGACCATCGCTTGTTCCTCCCTGTTGATGGTCGATGTCGGCCCTGCCGCGGCGGAGATGCGGACACAGAGAGCATCGAAGATAGTTTCTCCGCCAAGACCCGCTCCCACATCCGCGCTGCACGCCGCCAGGGAGCCACCACGTCGAAAGTGGCATCCACCGACGAGAACTGTCGCCTGTTCTACCGGCTGCTGGCGGAAACCGCAGCCGGCCAGTTCCAAATCAGAAGCGAAGAGTACTACCGCGCGTTCTGGCAGGACCACCAAAGCGTTGGATCCGGTCAAATGTTCTTCGCCTACTCCGGAGACCGGGTGGTTGCGGCGGTCTTCGTGCTATTGCTGGGCAGAAAAGCCAGCCGGAAGGACGCCGCCAGCGTACGCGAACGGCCGGTACGCGGCGCCAGCGCCCTACTTGAGATCGAAGTGATCACCTGGCTGAAGCAGCAAAACGCGACCGAATATGATCTCTGCGGAACACCACCGGCCGCAGAAGCGGACGATCGATCCCACGCACTATACGGCGTCGGAGCATTCATGAGAGGCTTCCAACCCGCCATCACCGACTACGTGGGAACCTGGGACTACCCCATCCAACCCGCACGCTACGCCCTGTGGACCCGGGCAGCAGAACGCATCACTCTTGGCCTGCACCGACGTCGCACCGGAGAGAACTACTACTAACTCCCTTGAGCCGGCTAGATGATGTGCTGATTCCTTGACCTACAACCCCGCACCTTGCGGCGGCGACCAGCATTTTTCGCTATCAGTCAGCACCACTCTGGTGCGTGCTGAATATGTGAAACACGACCCAAAGCAGCGATTACCACGACCAGCCGCGGCCATCGAACAACGCGGATATATCGTTCACTATGGCGCGAGCACCCGAGGAGGCGAATTGTGACTGAAGGTCAACCATCCAACCCATCCCCGTTGTCGCGCCCGTTCCCAGGTTCCATTGTTACCCGCCGGACCGCTCTGGCCGCCACCATCGCTTCCGCGTCCGTATGGCTTACCGGGTGCACCACACGACCAGAATCAGCCTCCTCACCCGCTGCCCCGACCCCACCGCTGAAGCCATCGAGCATGCCACCGCCCGTAACACCGATGCCCACCCCAACGCCAATGCCGGCCCCTTTGTCGTTGTCGCCCGTGCCGGGAAACGCGCGGATACCGGTACCGGAGGGAGTCATCACGGGTTTACCCGGAACGGGTAACCTACTGGCTTGGACGGTCGATGATGGCACTGATTCCTCAGTCGTCGCCGCCTACGCGGACTTCGCGGCCGATACAGGAACCCGGCTGACGTTGTTCGCAACCGGGTCATATCCTGCGTGGACGGCAAACGCGGACGCACTCAAACCCCTCGTCACCAGCGGACAAATTCAGCTCGGCAACCACACCTGGACTCACCCCGATCTCACATCGCTAACCTTTCAAGGCATCGTCGATGAGCTGCAACGCACCCACGACCTAATCGGCGAGCTGTACGGCGTAGACGCACGCCCCTACTTCCGCCCACCATACGGGTACTACAGCTCGCTCGTGCTCGAAGCCGCCGCCTCGATCGGTTACACCAGCCCCACCCTTTGGTACGGATCACTGGCTGACTCGGCACTTCTTACGGAGCAGCAGATCATCGACAATGCCAGACAATGGTTTCAGCCTCAACACATCATCATCGGCCACCTCAACTTCGATCCAGTCACCCGCGTCTACACAGAGCTGCTAGCCATGCTCCAGGAACGCGCACTGGCCACCGTGACCCTCAACGACGTCTTCTCTTAGCAACCACCACCCATAGTCGCCGTCCGGACAAGGCTGCCGGCGGACTCGGGCATTAGGCGGAAAAGCGGACCCCGCTGGCGTTCAGACGATCTTGCCGAGACTTACGCGTTGATCACGTCCCCAGCATCGGCAAATACCCTCAGACGAACATTACGGCAACAGTAACCAGCGTGCGCGAAGGGCTGTTCGGAAAAGAGATTCTTCCGGTCATTGGCTTCGCGCCGCTCAGCGAACTCCCGCCTGTTTGGCGCGAAGCTTCACTCTCGTAGCCGTCGGATTCAGGAACCACCAACACCTCTGACAGTGACTTGGGACCTCCCGGCCGCTGCCAGGGACGCTTCGGCCCAAGAACTCCGCCCTGACTTTAACGCCCGCCTACGGGCTCGGGCCGGGCATTGGCCATAATGATCTTGGCGCTACATTGAGTTCGACGAAGCCAACACGATCTGGCCCTAACCACCGGACTCTGCACAGCGATCGCAGTGCTGCTCATCGCCCTAGCTGTATCCACACGACTTCCGGCAAGCAACAACAATCCAAACGCCCGCCAACAGAACTACGCCGAGGGCAGTTGCTGCCCCGCAAGACCAAACCCAAGTGACACTGCTGCCGCGGCCGCCACCTCATCCCATTCGGCGACTCCCAACTGACACTGCCGGTAGCGCCGTTGGATACAAACGACTCCGGACAAACGAATGAACCGGCCGCGGATACCGCAACCCGCACAACTACCGATCGCGTATTCTGTTGACCAGTGCCTCCCGGACGGCGGCATGACACTCACCTCAGCAGGCCGTTTCCCCACGAACCACGAAGAGCCAACAAAGGTGACCGACCCTCGTCTGGGTCGGCCACCTTCACCCTAGCCGAGCGGTTCTCAGCTTCGGCCACTGAGACCATTCATGATTTGCAGGACAGCTCAAAAGCAAGACCCGTTCGTCATGAGTAGCGTTGTGGTTGTTTTGCTCAGAAAGTCAGAACGACCATCTGTGTAGCGCACTTCAAGCGAGGACGCCGTTCCTTCTGTGATGTCCGGATTGATTGACACTGCGGCGACGATGTTCACTGACGCGCCAGGCTCGAGTACAAAGTCCTTCGGTTCGACGGCTTTAGCCCAGTGCGCTTGTATCTGCTGGTCTTCGGCTTCAGTTGAAATAACGCCGAACGAGAATCGGTCGTCTTCGGTGAGTGGAACTACGTAGGTATCCTCGAGCACGAGGTCGTTGGGATCCGTTAACCCGATCTGCTGAATCGTGACAGGCGCGTCACCCTCGTTCCGTACGACTTCACCGACTGCCCTCATTCCTTCGCCCTCTGGAGCTGGGATGAAGCACAGTTCGTTAGACCCGCTCCCCGTGCTCAGGGGGCCATCTAGAATGGGTGGGGTACACCCCGCTAGCGCTGATGTAACGGCAATTGCAAACACCAAACGGTAGGTGTAGCGCGGCCGTTGCCTTAGTGTCATCCCTTTGCTACGAGAAAGCGTGGCGTGTCAGCTGGGTAGCCGTGACTGCCGCACAGCTGCCTGGAGGACCTGAAGTCGAAGAATGCTCTAGCCTTCCCGGTGTATCCCGTCTGTGAGCTCAGTTGAACACCGACCGTCGAACCCAAAGTCACTCCGTTGGACCAGGTGATCGAGCTTGAGGTTTCCTTGGTGAACTTCGTTCCACTTGCGTGTGGGCGGCAATAGTTTGCACTAGGAAATGGCTGGTTGACTACACGGGATCCACCAGCAAATGCAATTGGCTTTATGGTGTATTTGAAGTTGTAATTCCCGCGTTGAACGGTATGGCAGTACGATTGGAATTTGGCATATACGAAGCTTGACTCGAATCGCTTCGCGGTGTTTGAACCTTGTTGCGGAAAGTCAATCGTGGCCGACGATGTTATCGAATTAGTCCCACCGCTGGAATACGATCCAGCCTTACCGCTAGCGGAAACGGCTATACCTAGTGAGGAGGTTGCTCCGTGAGAATACTGAAAGTCCGAAATCACATTCGTGGTGTTGACGAATGATTGTCCCACGGTGACCCAAGTCGGTGAGTAAGTAACCAATTTCTTTGAGTAGCAGGCCTTGTTTTTGAAGTCCGCTACCGCGGAAGCGCCAGTTGACTCAGTGTCTCGAGTCTTGCCGGTACTCATCGGAGCGAGTTTGACATGCACCGTCTCGGTTGCAGGTTCAGCAGTAGCGCCTTCATCAGTTTGTGTCTGACTGGAAGTTGTACCGGCTCTGAGTGGTGTAGGTGTCGGCTCCACAGGTAGCGTATGACCGCCCCCGCCACCGGTGTCATATCCGCTGCCGCTGTTAGTCGTACCAGTCAGAACAAAGCTACCGGTTGAGGTTTGGGATAGAGTCCGGTCGAAATGGTAGACGTATGAGGCTTCAGCTTGATCTGAGCTGATCTCGAAATCCACTTGGTCCGTGGAAGAGGCGATAGGTTCGACCACGGCGGGGTCTTCAACCCGCAAATCAAAACTACCGTCGGTTCGTGTATAGGCTTTCGCAACGGGCAACAGTTTGACTGACTCTTCCACCTGCATGGCACTGAGGATATCGCTGCTGGGCCAGCCGTAAAGAACGACCAATTCACCAGCCCCAACCGTTGCTCCGGTTTCGTCGGTCATGACTCTGAAGCAACCGGTGGTGAACTAAGCTGGCTTGAATCAGTTATCTCTGCCAGGGGCTCTGCTTCCCCAGTTGCTAATGCCGGCAGGCCGCTTGCCGATAAACAAGCAGTTGTGGCTAAGGCCAAAAAAACGCGAATTCTGGTAGAACGCATTGATGGTCTCCGAAAGGTTCAGTCCATAGGAACGCAGATGGCATAGACTCATCAATAGCCTAGGTCTTCCATCTCACAGTCCCCACCTCTGATGAGATGTAGGTGAAGTAGAACACGCCTGAATCGAAGTAGTCAATAGCTGCAGAACGAAATTTTTCACTTTTCAAATCGTCCCGTCACAAGCGGGATGGTGGTCAGAAAAAGTAACTTAGCTTACCTTTTTATGAAGGAGTGCATTGAGAAGGATCCCGCAAGCATTATTCCGATTCTTCGCTGTGTTCGTAGTCTTCTCGTGTCTGTCGGTTTTCCTTTCTTCCTGCGCCGCGCCTTCAATGCCAGCCGGTTCGCGGGTGGCCCTAATTAACCGTTCTGCGCCGACGGATGATCTATTCAGCGCTCAGTTCTGTGGTGGTGTGCTCATCGCACCGGACCTTGTTGCCACAGTCACCCACTGCGTAGCTACCTTGAACACCCAGATCGTCGACGTGGTGATAGGTGCCGACAACCTCTGCAACACGGCAACGGTGCAGGGCGAACGGCTCCAAGTTGCGGAGATCATCACCGCGGAACCACCGAACGAGCAACTTTCCCTGCTTCGTCTCACAAGTGACGCAAAGGATCAGGCACTGGATTTGGCTTCTAGGTCCATGGAAAGCGGGAGGGAAGTTGTAGCTCTGGGTTGGGGGCAACAAACGGACGGAGGGGTGCCGCCGTGCAGGGTCAAGCAACTACCGCTCGAAACAGTCGATATGGCTCGCTGTACTGATTATGTGGTCAAGTCCCGTGGAGTGGTGTAGCCGTTCTGTGGCTTTTCGAGGTTGTTGAGGTTTAGAAGTTGTGGTTCTCGGATGGTGTGGCGGGTTCGGGTTCCTCCTCTCGTGCG
>NZ_JBTNCT010000013.1:0-117658 GCF_054511355.1 Arthrobacter tecti | reverse complement strand
GTCGCGGCACGGCTACTGGCCCTCGCCGCCGGCATCTGGCACAACTGGCTCACCGGAGCGCTCAACAAACGATCCCTCATCGCCTACGACCATTAGGACTCACTCATCTAGCGTGGCACCCAGCCCTGGTATCGGTTTGCCGGCGTACTTGAGGTTGTCGAAGTCGCCGCGGGCGGTGGCTTGCCGGATTTCGAAATCGGCCTTGGCAGCGAAGTCGGTGATGGGAGCGCTGCCCTCTTCGTCGTCGTCGACCTGTTCCTGCGCCTCGGCGGCGTCGCTGCCCGACCGTCTGGCGGAACGGTATTCAGCCACTCGCTGCATTCGGCGGGCACGTGCGCTGTTCTCATTCATGGCTACCTGCGCTTCCCTGATGGTCCCTCCAGTATTCCGAGGGCGCCTGCCGTGGGGCAAGGTCGGCTTTGAGGTTCGCGCTTGTGCTGCTTGCGTTGGACTTCGAAGAGGAACTGTTTTCCGCCGTCGGATAATTTGTCTGGGTCCTCCATGACCTCGACGCTTCTGAGCACGTTCAGGCACTCCAGGGTGCGCATGGTGTCGCGAATGAGGATGCGTCCATCAGTGGCCGAAATGCGTCCGCCATCAACACGAAAGCCGCTCGCGTTCAGGATCTCAGCCACAATCTCAGGCCGCTGTTCGCGCGCCGGAGTCTCGTGACCCACCAGCCAGGGCACGACGACGGCGTTCACCAGTTCCGCGGCGTCCCTTCCGGGACGCGCGATGTGCATGACGAGGTAGTCCCAGAGGGCGGCGTCGTTGTCGACCAGTTTCCTGCCGACCGGCGTACGCAATCGCTCGTCGGGACGGGGTACCTTCTTTCGCGGAACGACTGCACTGCTCTCAACGCATGCAATGCCTGCAGCGAAGGCACTTCGAGAAAAGACATATCGCCCCAGCCGGGTGGGCTGCAAAAGCTACTCGCAGCCCACCCCGTCGCTGTTACCGTCCAGATGCGGCGCGTACCCAGGCTGGCCCTCATAAACGGGCGCTGCTCCAGCAGCACGCGCGGCAGCGCAGTTCTCGTAATAGACATCGGCCGGGGGCGCCGGTGCAGGAGCGGGAGCGGGCGCAGGGACGGGCACTGGAGCAGGAGCAGGCGCTGTTTCACATGCGACGCCGTCGGAATCGCCGTCGAGATCTGGACTGTATCCGGGACCGCCGAGGTACAGCGGCGCCGCGCCTGCAAGGAAAGCTTCCTCGCAGTTCGCGAAGACGGGATGCTCGATAACCGGTTCCGGTGCGGGATCCGGAGCAGGTTCCGGTTCCGGACTCGGTGTAGGCGAAGGCTGGTTTGTCGGCGCCATCATGTCGGCGCAGTCGGAGAGAACGCGAGTCATGGCGTCGTACTCTGCCCGGGTGACCCACAGTTCGTTGGTGGCTTTCACCGAAATCTGTCGCGCAACGTATTCGCAGCGGTACCCGCGATTGGGCGGGAGCCAGGTGGCGGCATCGCCTGCGCCTTTTTGAGCGTTGGTGGGCCCGTCTGTCGATTGGAGGTTTTGCGGATCATTGGCGAAGGCGATGCGCTGCTCGACCGTCAACTGCTGCGCTCCCTTCTGCCAGGCGTCAGCAAGCGCAACCACGTGGTCAATCTGGACGTCAATGCTCGTATCCTGCCCGCGAACAAACGGAATGGTGGTGCCGGTGTAGGGGTCATCCAGAGTGCCGGAACCAACCTTGCAGGGAACCGAATTGGCGTGGACGATGTCGTGCAGGTCCCGGTTCAGCATGTCGTTTCGCGTGTCGCAGCCGTTGCGGTCGACGTCGAGCCATGCCTGGCCGAACTGGTCCCGGTCGTATCCCGTTTTTGGGGCACGGCCCTTGATCGGCAGCGTCTCGAGTAGGGCGAGCGCCTTTACGCCGTACTTCGGCTGGTCCTGGGGAGCATGCGCGTCGCCGTCGGGCTCGGCGATCTCATCGCCTTCAAGAGGTGCGACGTCGGGAGAGGGCTTCGGCTTCGGTGTCGCAGGCGCGCTGGGGCTGGCTGTTGCGGACTCACTGGGCGCGCTCGACGGCTCCGCGTTTTCTGTTTGCTCGGCGGTCGCGGTGGGGACGGTGTCATTGGCGGGCGGCAACAGGGTGCCGCCAACGATCACTGCGACGACACTGGCCACCGCGACTATCGATCCCGCCTTACGTCCGGCCAAACGTGCCCACGAACCGCGTCCGGTCAGCAGGGTGTAAAGGCCTGTGAACAGGGCAAGCATGGCGGCCATAACGATGGCGCCCCCGGCGCCGCCCGCGATGAGGCCTATAACGATCAGAAATAATCCAAAGCCAGCAACGACCAGCGTTGACGCCTTGGCTTTGCCCTGTTGAGCCGGTTTTTGGGCAGGAGGTAGCGGCGGATGATTCATGTGAGCCCCTGTACGAGTGGTGGTTCCGAAAGCGTACGGGAACGGTTCATAACACAACAAACATTTAATTTCTTGAAGGCGGGAAAATCTGTGGATAACTCCTTGACCCGACTCGAGAGAGCCACCTAGCCTCGTGTATTCCACATCACACCAGCATGAGGGGAAACCATGATGAAAAAAGCAACAATGGGTTTTGCTGTTACAGCGGCAGCAGGATTTGCAGTGTTGTCGGCTGCGCCGGCAAATGCGGCGCACCTCCCGTTTCCGAATTGCGATGCCGCAGCCGCAGCCGGCGTTTACAACATCCCAAGAGAATCACCGGCGTACGGGTCTCACCTTGATGCGGATGACGACGGATTCGGCTGCGACGCCGCCGGAACACCGGCGTACAACCCGGCTTTAGTTACTCCACACCTGGAGCCTGCACCGCCTCCCACTACACCACCCCAAGTTATGCCCATGCCCGTCGGCGGAGTGGACACCGGAGTCGCTCAGAACCCCGCGGACAACACTGGAGCACTCGCTCTAGGCAGCGGCCTGCTTCTAGCGGTTGCCGGGGCTGGCGCGTACATCGTCCGTCGTCGGGGCGCCAGCTAGTCATAATCCGAACCAAGGATCGAGCACTTTCGCATACATGACTAGCTTCTTTCGGGACCGCTGTAGAAACCTGCTGGCTTCTACAGCGGTCCCGTTGCTGCTTGTCACCGGGTGCGCTGCATCGGGAGCCGCGCAATCTTCCGCCGACGGCCAACCGACTTTCAGCGTTACATCTCCCGCTGAAGTTGTCCGGAAGAAGCCACCCAAACCTGATCCACCCCGGCCGACAACTCCGGCACCCGTGTCATCAGCGCCACCCGCGAAGCCCGACGCTCAGTCGGAGGCAGCTTCCCCCGTTCTCGCGGCTTCCGTGCCTGTCTCGCTCTCGATGCCCGTACACGGTGTCCGGCCCGGGCTGCTTCATCTAGGCCTACAAGACAACGGATCACTCGAAGTCCCGCCGGGAGAGCCAGGCTCATCCGCGGCCTGGTACCGAAACTCGCCGACTCCTGGCGAGCGCGGCCCTTCCGTGCTCATCGGACATGTCAACGCAAGCGATGGAGGGCCGGGAGTCTTCGCCTGGATCGAGCAACTCAAGCCCGGCGATCTCATCGAAATTACCCGTGAGGACGGCTCCGTAGCTGTATTCGCAGTCGACCACGGAGAGCAGTACTCGAAGAGCAACTTCCCAACGCAGACTGTGTATGGCAACACCGAAGGTGCCGAACTGCGCCTCATCACCTGCGGTGGGTATGACCCCGTCTCAGGGACGTTCACCGATAATTACGTTGTCTTCGCCACGCTTGTTCAGACGTAGCGCTCAGTTTTCACTGGCCCGTTTAAGGGCGTCGTCGTCTTCGTACGGGTCGTCCGCAGCCTCCGGCGCAACCCGGACGAGGTAATCCACCCCCTGGGCAATGCGGGCGATACCCACCGCGAACAAGACGAGCCCACCCACGGAGCAAACCGCACCTATACCAATCCATATGGCTGTATTGTCCGGGACGAGGCTGTCAGAAGCTCCGCGCACCGCGAAGAAGGTGATGACACCTCCCAGGATGAGCAGTATCAACCCGGTGACGACCGGCGATTCAGACTGTTTTGGCTTGGCCACGATTTCCCCGATGCGATAGAGACAAAGTACCCGAAGCATAAGGCACACCGCCGCTCGAAGAGTCAGTGACACAGCCAACACATTGGTGCAGGAATACCTCCGAAGCCAACCGGTTGTACTGCGCATGGATACCAACGTGAAAACCATCGGCTTCATCGGCAGCGGCAACATCGGCTCCCAACTGGCGCGTCTCGCGGTCCGCAGCGGCTACGACGTTGTCATGAGCAATTCCCGCGGCCCCGAGACTCTGCGGGAGTTGATCATCGAACTCGGCGACCACGCCCGTGCCGGCACCGTGACGGAAGCGGCGGAAGCGGGCGACGTCGTCGTTGTGACTGTCCCCCTTTACGCCATCGGCGACGTGCCGGCCGCTCCGCTGGACGGCAAGATCGTCATCGACACCAACAACTACTACCCGCAGCGTGACGGGCAGATCGCCGAGCTCGACGACGAATCGACGACCACCAGCGAACTCCTCCAACGGCAGCTTCCGGGCGCGCACATCGTCAAGGCGTTCAACAACATCTACGCCAGCGAGCTGACCAGCCGCCCGACACCCGCCGGCACACCAAACCGCCGTGCCCTGCCGATCGCCGGGGACGACGACGACGCCAAGCGCCTCGTCACGGCGCTGATCGACGAGTTCGGGTTCGATGTTGTCGACGCCGGACCACTCGCCGAAGGCTGGCGTTTCCAGCGCGACACCCCCGGCTACGGCCCCGATTACGACGCCGGCCAGTTGCGGGACGCACTCGCGCAGGCCAAGCGCTACGCCGACATGGCCTGAACTTCCGCTGAGTGCTTAGATAATCGCCGAAAGCGCACTGCAAAGAGGCATTATCTGAGCACTCAACGCCGGGGCCAGGCGGAAGGGCCAGGCGGGAGGGGTCAGGCGGGCAGCGGGCGGGCGGTGCGCATCGTCGTCGCGCCCGCCACGATCAGGAGCACCAGCACCCCTGCCGCCCACGCCAGGCCCGAGTAGCCAACCCATGCCAAGACAAAACCTGCGGCCGCCCCGCCGACTGCGCCGGCGAGATTCATGATGAGGTCGGTGCGGCCCTGGATTCGAGCCCGGGCCGCGCCGGTGGCAAGATCCGCAACGAACGCCGAACCGGATACCGTGGACGCGCTCCAACCGAGCCCAAGGAAAATCAGCCCCACCGTCACCAGCACCGGATCCTCTTCGCCGAAGGCCACAACGGTTAGCGAAACAGCGAAGAGTGCCTGCCCGATCAGGATGGTACCCACGCGTCCCAACCTGTCGCTCATCCAACCGAACACCGGCGACAACGCGAACATCCCCGCGATGTGGAGGCTGATGGTGAGGCCGACGATCGTCAGCGTGACGCCGTGGTTGACCAGATGGACCGGCGTCATCGCCATGACCGACACCATCACGGCGTGGCTCGCCGCGATGGAACCGATCGCGAAGGTCAACGCTCCCCTGCCGCGGACCCGGCCCGGGGCGGCGTCGTTCCTCGCGTCCGACGGCGCATCGCGGCTAAGCAGGTAGGGATCCGGCCGCAACCCCACCAGATACACCGCAGCGGCAGCGATCTGCGCGCCGACGGCGATGACAAACGAACCGGTCAGCGGCGGCATGTTGAAGGCCTCCGCGATCTCCTCGCCAGGACCGAACAGGTTCGGACCCAGCACCGCCCCAATGGTGGTGAACCAGACAACCAGCGACAGGTCGCGTCCACGGTGCTCCGGGCTCGCGATATCCGTGGCCGCGAACCGCGACTGCAGGTTTACGGCGGTGCCGACACCGAGCAGCGCGAACCCGAGCAGCAGCAGCGGAAACGAGGACAGGGCGGCCGCGCCGATGGTCACCAGGGAGCCGGAGGCCGAGAGTACGACGCCGGTAGCCAGCGCCGGGCGACGCCCCAGCCGCTGCGCCAATCGGGCAAGCGGGATGGCACTAGCCGCGGCGCCGAGTGTGCTGAGCGTCGCGGCAGCACCGGAAAGTGCTTCCGAACCGGCGATATTCGCTGCGAGCACCGCGCCGATCGAGAGCGTCGACCCGATGCCGATCCCGCCCAGCACCTGCCCGAGAATCAGCACGCGGACGGTCCGGCGCTGAATCGCGCGGAGGTCCGTCGTCGTCGTTAGCTTGGTGCTGGAGATTCCCATGCGGCTAAGCGTAACGCCGGAGCCTCAGCGCGCAGCCTGAATCGAGTGGCCAATAATAACGCCTTCGCGGCCCGGAACACGTTGTGGAGTCTCACCTCTTATTGAACAGTTATGTCTCGGGTCTGTGTAGACACTATGTCTCAGAGCTTCGTGGACACTTGTTCGGGGTTCGCTCTATTGAATGAGCAATTCTCAGCCCGATATCAAGATCCGTCATGCTGTCGCGACGTGGCCCGATGATGCTCCACGCGGGGCGGTGACGGCGTTCTGCAGGAGGCACAACGTATCGCGGGGTTGGTTCTACCAGGTCCGCGCAGCGGCGGCGAAGGTTGGTCCGATCAAGGCGTTGGAGAAGAAACCACCTATCCCGCTGAGCACACCCGGTGCGACTCCGTCGGCGATGATCGAGCTGCTACTGACGACCCGGGCACATCTTCTCGAGAAGGGGTTTGATCACGGGCCGTTGTCGGTGATCGCTAAGCTCACCAGGCAAGGCTTTGAGCCTCCCTCCCGGGCGACTGTGGCACGCATCTTCACACAAGCAGGTGTTGTGGTCCCGCAACCGCGGAAACGACCGCGCAGCTCCTACAAGCGGTTCACCTACCCACAGCCGAACGCATGCTGGCAGATCGACTGCACGGAATGGGTTCTGGCCTGCGGTAAGAAAGTGGGAATCTTCCAACTCGAAGACGATCATTCGCGTCTGGCCGTGGCCTCACTGGTCGCTCCCGGAGAGACCAGTGAAGCCGCGATCGCGGTCGTGACGATCGCGATCGAACGTCACGGCGTACCGCAGAAATTCCTCTCCGATAACGGTGCTGCACTGAATCCGACCCGGCGCGGCGTACGCGGTGCCCTGGTCGATTTCCTCAAAGCCCTCGGGGTGGACCCGATCACCGGTAAACCCGGCAAGCCGACCACCCAGGGCAAGAACGAACGCTTCCATCAGACCCTGCATAAGTATCTTCACCGGCAACCACCGGCGGAAACCATGGTCGATCTTCAAGCGCAGGTCGATGCCTTCGATCGTTACTACAACACCGAACGGGTCCACCAGGCACTTCCTCCAGGCATGACCCCGCAGGAGGCCTGGGAGGCCACACCTCTCGCGCCGGCACCAACCCCACCCGTGCCGGCTGCGATCTCTGAGGAAAAAAGCATCTGTCGCACGGTGAACCTCACGGGGAACGTAACCGTCAACAGCACTCGCTTCCGGATGGGTAAGGAGCACATCGGAACAACCGTGCACATCATCTATACGAATCTCGAAATTGTATTCTTCGATGCCCGAGGCGTCGAGATCATCAGCCATCCCAGACCGATGAAAGGAACCCGCTACGTCGGCAACGGCAAACCCGCCGGCATCAACGCCGACCCAGCCGCCGCCGTCCGGAAACGTAAGCGCAACCCGGTAAAGACAGGCATCTCACAGCCAAACAACACCCCCACCAACAGCAACTGTTACAAAGCTCTGAGACATCAACTGTCCACGAAGACCTGAGACATCAACTGTCTACAAGGTCCTGAGACATGACACGGCCCGGAACACGTTATTTCCGCCCCCTCGATGGGTCTGGTCAAGCGGTCGTGGGGTTCCGCCCGGCACGCCCTTGTGCTTTGGTGATGGTGTGACTCCCGCGAAGAACAGCGCCGAACTCCTCGAGATTGAAGGGCGTGAGGTGCGCGTCAGCAACCCCGCCAAGATCGTGTTTCCAAAGTCCGGCCTCACCAAGTTGGACCTGGTTCGCTACTACCTTGCGGTCGCCGACGGTGCGCTGCGCGGTGTCGGCGACAGGCCGATGGTCCTGAAGCGGTTCGTGAAGGGGATCGAAGAGGAGGCGTTCTTCCAGAAGCGGGCTCCCGAGAAACGGCCGGAGTGGATCGAGACCGCAACGCTGCACTATGCCTCGGGTAACTCGGCGGAAGAGGTGGTCGTGAACGACGCCGCGGCCCTGGCCTGGGTGGTGAACCTCGGCTGCCTCGACCTCAACCCGCACCCGGTTCGCGCCGGTGACCTCGACCATCCCGACGAGCTTCGCATCGACCTCGATCCCATGCCGGGCGTTGCCTGGGCGCAGATTGTCGACGTCGCGATGATCGCGCGTGAGGTGCTCGACGACGTCGGCCTCGTCGGCTGGCCGAAAACCTCGGGGTCGCGCGGCATGCACATTCTCGTGCGCATCGAGCCCCGCTGGGACTACCGGCAGGTGCGCCTTGCCGCCGAGACGTTCGCACGCGAGGTGGAGGGCCGGGCACCCGGGCTCGCCACCGCACGCTGGTGGAAGGAGGAGCGCGGAGAAAGCGTCTTCGTGGACTTCAACCAGAACGCAAAGGACCGGACGGTGGCATCGGCCTACTCGATCCGCCCGCTGGCGGACGCCCGGGTCTCCACGCCCCTTGGCTGGAATGAGGTTCCCCAAGCGCGCCCGGAGCAGTTCACTGTGCCGACAGTGCTTGAGCGGTTCGCGCGCCTTGGCGACCCACACGCCGGGATTGACGACGACGCCGGCCAACTGGACGCCCTGCTCGCACTCGCTGACGAGCTTGGGCCGGCCGAGAAACCACCGCGTTCCGGAGTCGGTTCAGGAAGGCGGCAGTCGACCATGCCGCTCATTGAGATTGCCCGTGCAAAGACGAAGCCCGAAGCACTCGAGGGACTTGAGCGGTGGAAGGGCCGGCATCCGGAGGTGGTCGGGTCGCTGGCTCCGGCCGACGTTCTCGTGGACGGCATGCGTGGGTCGAGTTCGCTCTGGTATCGGGTCCGGATAAATCTGCAGCACGTGCCTGAGGCTGAGCGGCCGGCGCAGGAACCGCTCGAAGTCGACTACGACCCGTGGGCGCGGGCTAACCGGGCCGGCGAATAGCCCTGCAGGGCGTCCGTTCCGCAGGCCGTGTCCTACCATAGATCAGAACCCGCACAAGCTCACAGCTCACCGACGTTTAGGATCGGATGGACTTTCACGCGATTGCTTCGCTGCGTGACAATCACCCAGCATGGTCCCTTCTTCGTGCCCAAAACGCCCCGCTGGCCATTGCCTTCTTCATGACAGCGTTTACGGGACCGAATCAGCGCAACCTAGGGCGCCAGCAACTCGTGGACATCCTGGACGACGTACTGTTCGGACTCAGGGAATCCCTCGGCGAGGAGAGCTTTCCACGGCCCGCCCCGGAGTATCTGGATGATTGGGCAGCACCGGAAAGAGCATGGCTCCGGAAGTACTACGTCACCAATCAGGACGAACCGCGGTACGATCTGACGGCCGCCGCCGAGAACGTTGTCCGATGGGTGGAGAGCCTGCGGGGCAGAGATTTCGTCGCCACCCAGTCGCGGCTGACCAGCATCTTCGCAGTCCTCAAGCAGCTCGTCCAGCAATCCGAAACTGACCCGGACGAACGCCTTGCGGAACTGCAACGCCAGCGGGATGAGATCGACACCGAGATGGAGCGTATCCGCGGCGGCAAAATCTCAGTGATGAGCGCACCGGAGGCATTGGACCACTTTCAGCAACTGACGGCACTCGCGCGGGACCTGCTCGCAGACTTCCGGGAGGTAGAGCAGAACTTCCGTAAACTCGATCGTCAGGTGCGCGAGCAAATAGCAACGTGGGACGGTAGCCAGGGCGACCTCCTGGAGTCCATCTTCGCGAACCAGCAGGACATCAGCAGTTCCCTGCAGGGCCGAACGTTCCAGGGATTCTGGGACTACCTCATGTCGCCGCAGCTGCGCACCGAATTGCGGGATCTGCTCGAGCGCGCCACCCAGATCGAAGCTCTCTCGCAGCTGGACAACGTGCACGCTGTGGCCAATCTGCACCAGGACTGGCTACCCGCCGTCGAGCAGACCCAGATGACCGTCCGTCAGCTCTCCCAGCAGATGCGCCGACTCCTGGACGACAAGGTATTTCTCGAGAACAAGCGCATCATGCAGCTGATCCGCGGTATCGAATCCGGAGCGCTGGAAACGCGCGGCAAACCGCCGTCGGGCACGTTCATCGACATCGCAGCACCCAGCGTGGACGTCGCCCTTCCCTTCGAGCGCCCGCTCTACGAACCGAGCCGTCGGGTTCTGCTGGACGACGCGATCGTGACCGCGGACGACGCCGACCTCGACGCCGCTTCCCTGTTCAATCAGTTCCATGTGGACAAGGACCGCCTCATCTCTCAGATCGATGCCGTGCTGTCGGACACAGACCAGGCTAGCCTGATGGAGATCACCGACGCCTATCCGCTGTCGCAGGGGCTGGCCGAAATCGTGGCGTACTATCAGCTGGCAACCGAATCAGCCTGGGCAACGATCGACGCCGGATCTTCTCAACAACTGTCTTGGGCCCTTCCGGATGGAAGTATTCGTGAAGCCACCATTGACCAGATCATCTTCGTAAGGCCCGCATGAGCATCGAAACAGACAGCCAAACGCCCGAGGAGTTGCCCGGCGTCGTCACCCGGCTCTTCAAGGGTGTTGTGTACGCAGAAGCGGACGAGAAGACCTGGCAGTCACTGGTGGAGCTGACCTCCCATGTGCGTGATTATGTCGCTGTGCTCGGGCTGGACCTCATTCTGGACGAGGCGGAGGGCTATGCGTTCCTCCGGTCGAGAGAAGACCCTGACGGCGCGCTTCCGCGGCTGATCCCGCGCCGTCAGCTGACTTTCAACGTTAGTCTGCTGCTGGCTCTGCTGCGCGGCCGGATGCTGGAGTTCGACACCAACAGCAGCGAAGTCCGCCTGATCATGACCGAACAGGACATCGCGGACATGGTCTCGGTGTTCCTACCGGAGTCAAGCAACGAGGCCCGTGTCCTCGACCGGCTGAGCACCGATATCAAGAAGGTTATTGAGCTGGGTTTCCTACGGAAGATGCGCGGCCAGCCCGGAACCTATGAGGTTGCAAGGATCCTCAAGGCATTCGTGGACGCGCAGTGGCTTGAGGAGTTCGACGCGCGGCTTGCCGACTACCGGGCATCCCTTGCCGGAACGAACGTGCTGGAATCTCGGGAAGGTGCGGCTCATGACGACTGACCTGCAGGACAGCCTCTTCAGCCTTGACGAACCAACCGACGACGGCGGCACTCCCCCAGGCTTCCGGCTGCAACGCCTCGAGTTGCTGAACTGGGGAACGTTCCACGAGGGTGTCCGGACCTTCCGCCTCGACGGAGCGAACAGCCTGCTCACCGGCGACATCGGATCCGGTAAATCAACCGTGGTTGACGCGATCACAACCCTTTTGCTGCCCGCCAACCGCATCGATTACAACAAGGCCGCCGGTGCGCAGAAAAAGGAACGCACCTTGATGTCGTACGTGCGCGGCTTCCACAAGAGCACGCGCAGCACCGCGGGCGAATATTCAAAGCCCGTTGCCCTGCGCACGACAGGCACACTTACTGTGGTGCTGGGAGTCTTCTTCAACGCTCAGCTGAACAAATCAGTGAGCCTGGCGATCACTCTGTGGGCAACCCAGGAAGCCGGGCAGCCGAACCGCTTCTATTCCCTGGCGGAGACTGATCAAACCATCGCTCAGGATTTCGCGAACTTCGGCCAGGAGCCGGCGAAGCTCAAGAAGAAGCTCCGAACGGCCGGAGCCGTGGTGCACGATTCCTTCGACCCCTACGCGGCCGCCTTCAAGCGGCAGTTCGGTATCAGCGGCAACCAGGCCATGGAGCTGTTTCATCGCACGGTGTCAATGAAGCAGGTGGAGAACATCACCTCCTTTGTGCGCACCAACATGCTGGAGGACGACGACGTCGACGCCCGGATCGATAACCTGATCCACCACTTCGACGACCTTCGGAAGGCACACGACGCCGTTCTGCGCGCCAAGGACCAGATCGCTCTCCTCGAACCGATCCGGGCGGGCTCTGCTCTGCACACGAAACTAAGCCGCGAGGAGGGGTTTGCGCGGGCACAGCGTGACCAGCTGCACCCATGGTTCACCGACCGGAAGCTACAGCTGAGCGTTGAGCATCAGGAGGAGCTGAAGCAGGTTGGGCTTCGGCTGCGGGAGGACAGCACCGCGTTGAGCGCGGAGATCTCCTCGATGCGGCACCAGCTCTCGGCCATACAGGAGGACATCCGGTCCAACGGCGGCGGTCGGCTGGCGGCAATCGATGCTGAGGTCTCCCGTTTGGGCGGGGAGCTGACGAAGCAGCGGGCGCGCTTTGAAAACTATGCGGCAGCAGCCTCCGACCTCGGCCTGCAAGTACCCGAAGACCGGGTGCTCTTTGATCGTAACCGTGTCCGCCTTGCCGAGGTCGAATCGGATCTTCGCTCAAGCAACGCGCAACTGCAGGACTCGTTGACCCAGCTCACCATCGAGGGCAGGGAACTCGGTCAGCGGCTGACCGGGATCGATGCTGAGCTTCTCAGCCTGCAGTCGCGCTCAAACCTGCTGCCTTCGAACCAACTGGATCTCCGCGGTCGTCTGTGCGAGGGCACAGGGATCTCCGACGGCGCCCTCCCGTACGCCGGCGAGCTGCTTCGGGTGCGCGACGGTGAAAGCGCATGGGAGGGCGCAGCGGAGCGAACGCTGCGCGGTTTCGCATTGTCGCTCCTCGTTCCGGAGGAGCATTATGCTGCGGTAAGCAGCTGGGTGGACGGTAATAACCTGCGCGGGCGGCTGGTCTACCGCCGCGTCGGCGGCTCATATGCCGCGCGTGCTGCTGAACCCGGAACGCTGGCCGCGAAAATCGCGGTGAAGCAGGGCACCGCCTTCCGTGAATTCCTGCTCGATGAACTGAGCAGCCGCTTCGATTACTTCTGCTGCGAGTCGCTTGAGGACTTTCGACGCCGGCCACGTGCTCTCACGATGAGCGGCCAGCTCAGGGGCGGCCGCGGCCGGCATGAGAAGGATGATCGCAAGGACCTGACCGACCGGCGCAACTATGTGCTCGGTTGGGACAACCACGACAAGATCGCCCGCTTCCGCGCCGAGAAGGACGAGATTCAGGGTCTACGGAGCAGCGTAAAGTTCAGGCTGGACAAGGTCGCTGAGTCCCTCGGTGCACTTGGACGGCATAACCAGCGCCTGGGCACAATCGATTCAGTCGCCGACTTCGGCGAGATCAACTGGCAGGCTACCGCACGCTCCATCGAGGATCTCAAACAGGAGAAATCCAGCCTCGAATCGGCCAGCGACATCCTGCAGCAGCTGACCCGGCGGGAATCCGAAATCTCCGCTGAGCTGAATCGGCTTGAGGAAAAATCAGGCAAGCTGCAGCAGCGCGTCGGCGCAAACGACAACGCCGCCCGGGACATCGCGGAGGCGATCGAGGATTGTCGTGCCGTGCTCGCTGACACTCGGTTAACCGACGACGCCGAGGTGCTGGCCGCCGTCGGGAAGCTCACCGCTGATGCACTCGGGACTACTGCACTGACCTACAAGAACACAGCCAGCGTCGAAACGACTGTCCGGAACAAACTCACCGGCAGCATTGACGCGCTGACCAAGCGGATCGCTACAGCGGCCGAATCCGCCGTGCGCAGAATGGCGGACTTCCGGAACAAGTATCCAAATGAGACCGTCGAGATAGATGCCGCGCTCGAATCCGCCGGCGACTTCAACCGGATGCTCGAAGAGTTGGTGACCAACGACCTCCCGCGGTTCGAGTCACACTTCAAAGAGTCGCTGAACCAGAACACCATCCATGAAGTGGTGGCGTTCAACGCCTTCCTGGACAGCCGCCGCCAGGACATTGTCAATCGCATCAATGAGATCAACCTTTCGCTGGCCGGGATTCCATACAACCCGGGCCGGCACATTCAGCTTGAACAACAACCCACCACGGATCTCGATGTCCGGCAGTTCGGCATCGACCTGCGCGCGTGTTCAGAGGGCAGCCTGAGCGATCAGGATCAGTACTCCGAGCAGAAATATCTACAGGTGGAGCGCTTGATCGAGCGGTTCCGCGGACGCGAGGGTTACACCTCCCTCGACGAGAAGTGGACGGCAAAAGTCACTGATGTTCGAAACTGGTTCACCTTCTCCGCATCGGAGAAATGGACCGAAACCGGGGAGGAGCATGAGCACTTCACCGATTCAGGCGGGAAATCCGGCGGACAGAAAGAGAAGCTCGCCTACACGATTCTTGCGGCTGCGCTAGCGTTTCAGTTTGGATTGGGATCCGTCACCAGGGCAGGCAAAGCTTCCGGTCGGAGCTTCCGGTTTGTGGTAATTGATGAGGCCTTCGGTCGGGGTTCGGACGAGTCCGCGCGCTATGGCCTGGAGCTTTTCCAACGCATGAAGCTGCAACTGCTGATCGTAACTCCGCTTCAGAAGATCCACGTCATCGAACCTTTCGTCTCACATGTCGGCTTTGTGGCGAATACCAACGGCGATGACTCTCAACTTCGCAACATGACCATCCAGGAGTACCGGGATGAGCGAGATTTGCGTGCCGGGTAACTCTCAATGGACCGGCCTCGCGGACCTTCGCAGGCTGTCGGCAACTGCCTGGGACCGGGGTTTACTGCTACGTGAATTGTTGGAGCCTGCAGGCGCCTACCCGCGCCGTCGTACCTTGAAGAAGCCGACAGCCGCCCAATTACGCGACCAGTATCCGGCCGCGCAGGCATGGGCAGCGGAGTTGTTCGGTGCAGTAGGTGACTTCTCCCTAGAGACGATCGAACTAGGTCGAAAGACCATTGGAGCGAACAGCGTGCCGGCGGCCGCGGTGTTTGAACGGGTTGAGGACGAAATCGCCTTCACAGGCAAGTCCAAACAGGCGGCGCGGGTCTTGGCACTGACCGTACAGCTCGGGGTCGTAGAGCCGGCGCTGCGTCGGTGGGCTGTTAAGCGCCCACTTGAACTACTACGCCTTGAAGACGCCGCAGTCACGGCCGGACGGGTTGCGCTGTGGCTGTTCGAGAATCCCGCTTCTGGCCTCTTCGTTCGGCAACTGAGCCTGCCGGGCGTGCACACAAAGTTCGTTGAACGCCACCGCCAGACGGTCGACGAGATGGTGAGCGTGCTCAGCGAGCATGCCCGACCTTCCGAGCTCTCCAGGCAGGAAGATGTCCGGCAGCCGGATGTAGAGGTCGAGACCGAGGCCAACGCTGACGCCGACGCCGACGCTGGGAAGGCGATTACGCTGGAGCAGCCGTCGTCCGGTCCTGACCAGTTTGGGTCCCTTGGAGCGGCTTCGCTGCGCACTCCGGCAGCGCGTTTTGCCCAGCGTCATGGGTTTATGCACCCTCCGGAGCTTGTTCGCTTCAGACTGCTCGACGAAAACACACCCACTCTGGGCAGCGCAAGGGACATCACGATGACCGCCGCCGCCTTCAAAACGCTGCGTCTGCCGGTCCGCACCGTCATCGTGACCGAGAATCTGGTGAACTTCCTCGCGCTGCCGCACCGGCCCGGGACAATGGCACTCTTCGGAGCCGGCTATGGCTTCTCATCAATCCGTGAAGCTGCGTGGCTTCACGAGTGTGAGGTCCTGTACTGGGGTGACCTGGACACCCACGGATACCGGATCCTCGATCAATTGCGTGCCGTACATCCGCACGTGTCGAGCGTCCTGATGGATGACGCGACACTGCTCGCGCACCGCGATCGCTGGGTAAGTGAGTCATCTCCGGTGCGGGCAGAACTGCTGCGGCTGAACAGTGCCGAGACATCGGTGTACCGGTCGCTCTGCGACGACGTCCATGGACCCGCCGTACGGCTGGAGCAGGAGGTAATTCGCTGGGACTGGGTGCTTGACCGGCTCGCTCAGACGTCGTCGTAAGGCGGTTCCTTCGTCGGTTCCTCTCTTTTCCGTGTGACGATCCACGACACTGGGTCAAGGACCCGGCCCAAGGGTGGGACTGTGTCGAGATTATGCCTGCACTGCAGGTATTGCAACGACCCCCAGAATCCGCCATGCGTTGCCTGCAGTGCAGGCTTAATCGATCGGACAAGCGGGCCCAGCACAGCTCGGCGTTGCGTTCTGTCGGAAGGGCCGTCGTCGTACTCCACATCCGGCGCACTCCACATGCTGCATGCTCGCTGTATATGGTAAGTAGTATGACTATCTCGGAATCGGGCGGTCCGGACAGCGCGCACCAGCGGCCCGCCGCTGCATCGGACAAGACGGTGGAGGCGCTGGGGAAGCTCTCGGAAGCCCTTGAAGTTGCAGAGCATGCGCGGGGTTACCTGTACGGGTTTCACCGATTGACCGGCAAGGCGGACCTCGCCCTCGGTGAAGCCGCGGACCTGCTGCGCGAGGCCGGGCACGTGGAGCTGGCGGATGAGGTTCAGCGGGACATTATCGGCCGGAACGTGATCGAGGGGCGCTGGACATTCCAGATAGTCGAGGATTACGACGATCACTATTACGCCGAATTCAAGGCGCTGGAAAAGCGTGCCCGGGATCAACTCGTTGAGGGTAAACGCCACCTCTTCGAAGCCGAAATGAAGGAAGACCGGCGCACGCGTGGCAGGGCCCACCACGAGGCTCTCCCGCCCGAAGCCATCTAGCACACCGACTATCGAAGGAGCAGATCATGAACGATGAAACGCTGGGAAGCCCTACGCCGGAGCCCCAGGACGGCTTCACCCGCGACCCTGAGAAATGGGTCACCGGAGATGAACCGATGACCGATGCTCAGCGCAGCTACCTGGACACCCTTGCGCGCGAAGCCGGCGAAGAGATCCCGGCTGACATCACGAAGGCGCAGGCGTCTGAGCACATTGACCGGTTGCAGAAGTCGAGCGGCCGCGTTTCGGGTGGATCAGCTGAGGCGCAGACGGGCGGCTAACGCGCGCCCTTCCCTGTCGGTACCATTGTGGTATGGCCATGGATGTTCGGAAAAACCACACGTCGAAGAGCGCATTGCTTCTTCAGGGCGCCCAACTCATAGTCGAACGTCATGCCAGGCGCAACATGGTGAACGCCTCTCTTCAATTTGTAAGTACACACGATGCCGAGTTGTTGAAGCGCTTAGAAGACGCGTGAGCACCATGCGCTGATCGATGGCAACAAGAGAACCGCATGGGCCCTCATGGTCGTCTTTCTTGGACTGAACGGATTTCGCCACGACTTCACCACTGATGCTGCTTTCGACGTCGTCGTGGGGGTCGCGAGCGGTTCAATCGGCCTGATCGAAAGCAGTGGGCTCATAGGGTCGCACCTTATTCCTATGTGAGCACCTTGCTGTTCGGCGCAGTTTCCTGCGAAGATGCACGCAGGAACTATTGATTTAGGGGTATGGACATGCTGTCGACCGCACCGGTCAACGCTGCCATGGTGAGCGAGGTGGCCGCCGTGGCCTGCTGTGAGGAAACCGCTTAGCCGGCTCTCACACCGGGCACTCCCCTGCCCTCATTTTCCGGGACGCTCCGTTTCCGGACTTGGTAAACACACCCTTTCCAGACTTCCTGAACGCTCCGTTCCGGACGCTGATGCACGTGTTGAGCCGGCACTTCGATGCCCCCCGAACACTCCTCCACCTGCAAAGGCACCACCCCCATGGAAAAAGTCAGTGACCGCCAAATCCGTTCGTCGTTCATCAACGCGACCCGCTCCGAGGTTGCCAAGCTCAACCTCCCACCGAATTTCGACAGCCTTGACTGGGAGAACCTTGACTTCCTCGGGTGGCGGGATGGGAAGATGCCGCTGCGCGCGTACGTGATCGTCCCGACCGAGCACGGCTTGACCGGCTTACTGCTCCGCGCACCCGAGGGTGGTGCGAAGAAGAACCGGACCGTGCTGTGCGAGATGTGCCGGGACGTCTTTTCGAAGGAAGACGTGCTGCTCTGGGTCGCGCGGCGCGGCGGCAAGTCGGGGCGCAACGGCAACACGGTCGGAACGCTCATCTGCGCGGACTTCATCTGCTCGGCGAACGTCCGGAGGGAACCGCCGGCCAATGAGATCAACCCGGAGCCCGCCGTCGTCGTGACCCGCCAGATAGCGGCCCTGCGAACACGGATCGGCAAGTTCCTGGGCAGGGTCGCGGCGTAGGAGCTATACCTCCTGGCGAAGCACCTTCGCCAGGAGGGCCGGGTCCACTGAACCACCGGAGACGACGGCGGCAACGGTGCCTGTCGAGGGAACTATATTGTGCATCCACGCCGCCGTCGCCACCGCGCCGGACGGTTCGACCACCAGCCGTCCGGCGAGGCTGAGGTGGCGCATCGCGGCGAGGATCTGGTCTTCGGTGACGGTGACGACGTCGTCGACGTAGCGCTTGAAGTGCTCCCACGGATGCACGCCGAGGGCGGGCGTGCGCAGCCCGTCCGCGACCGTACGGTACGTGAGTTCCTGCTCCCAGGTGATGCGGCGGCCTTCGCGGAAACTCTGAGCGGCGTCCGCGGCGAGTTCGGGCTCGACGGCGATCACCCGCGTTTCGGGCTTCAGGGCCTTCACCGCTGTGGCAACGCCGGAGATCAGCCCGCCGCCGGACACGGGAACCAGAACCGTGTCTACATCCGGCAACTGCTGCATGATTTCGAGGCCCACGGTTCCCTGTCCGGCAATGATGCGCAGATCATCATAGGGCGGAACGTGGACGTAGCCGTGCTGCTCGGCGAGTTCGTGTGCGCGGATGTCGCGGAGTGCGGAGGGAACTATTTCAACGTCGGCGCCAAGCGCACGGACGGCGTCGATCTTGGGTAGGGGTGCGGCGTCGGGCATGACGATGACGGCGTGCAGTCCAAGCCGGTGCGCCAGCCACGCCACCGCCCGGGCGTGGTTGCCTGACGATTGCGCCACGATCCCGCTCTCGCGTGCCTGATCGAGCACCTGGGCGATGGTATTGTACGCGCCGCGCAGCTTGAAGGCGCTGGTGGGCTGGAGTGACTCGGCCTTGCAGTGCAGGATTTCGTCCGGGTGCTGTGGATGCGGGAGCTGGATGAGCGGCGTTCGCAGGACGAGGTCGCTGATTCGCTCAGCCGCCGCCTCGATGTCAGTGAGTGTGACCAGCTCGGTGCCTTCGGAAGTGCCCATGGTTTCGATCCTAAAGCCTTCTGGCGAGATGGACCACACATTTATAGTCAGGCTATACTCAATCTAGTCAGATCAGAGGAGGCCGAAATGAGAAACTGGCAGACCCAGGACGCGAAGGCCAGGTTCAGCGAACTGATTGCGCATGCTGTGACCGAAGGACCGCAATCCATCACGCGCCACGGGCGCAGTGTTGCCGTGGTGATCGGTAAAGCAGAATACGACCGGCTCCGCAGTTCAAGACCAACGCTCGTCGATTACCTGCTCAACAGCAGTATTGACATCGACCTGGACCTGGAGCGCAGTCAGGACCATGGGCGTGAGATTTCGCTGTGAGCCGCGGTTTCCTTCTCGACACCAATGTAGTTTCGGAAGGTCGCAAGCCGCAGCCGGACCCGGCAGTCGAAAGCTATCTGCGATCAATCTCGGACCACAATATCTACTTATCTGTCCTGACCATCGGTGAACTTCACAAAGGCATCTCCAAGCTCGGCGAAGACCCAAGTCGGCTACTTCTGAAGCAGTGGGTGCGTAACCTTGCGGACCAGTATGCCGAGAACATCCTTAGCGTCGACAAAGACATCGCAGTCCTCTGGGGACAGCTGAGCGCAGACCGGCCCAGGCCCATGACGGATACGTTGCTGGCCGCTACCGCCCTGTGTCATGACTTGATCGTGGTCACCCGAAATACAACCGATTTCGATGATCTGCCAGTGGACGTATTCAACCCGTGGAACGAGGGCTGAAGCACCCGTTACATCAGCACCGTCAGCGCGATGAGGATCCACGCCGGCAGCACCACGGCCGAGAGGACCGTCTGCGCAGCGGTGATCTGCGCCATCAGAGCGGAGTCGCCGCCTAACCGCCGCGCGAAAACGTACGAGCTGGTCGCGGTAGGCAGTGCCTGATAAACCACGCAGACGACGGCGGCCGGCCCGGTGAATCCGAGCAGGAGACACAGCAGCAGGGTCGCCGCCGGCACTGGAAAGAACCGCAGCAGTATGGCCGTGATGACCGGGCGAAGCGACCGGCGGTCAAGTGGCTGTCCGCGGAGCCCGGCACCAACGCAGAACAACCCGGCTGGAAGCGCCGCTCCACCCAATAGGCCGAGCACGGCCGCGAGGAACTGCACCACACCGGCCGGGACCGGCGAATTCAGGAGACCTTCAAGAATGCGCGCTGAGCCGAGGAGATTCGCAGCGAGACCGATTGCGCACGCCAGGATGAGCGGGTTGAGGAACACAGCCTGCACGACGGCGGTGCCCCGCAGCCTGTGGTGCCCGTAGTGGGCGAGCGCGATGGTCGAGGCGAGGTTGCCCAGCGGTACCAGGACGGCGTTGGCGAGGGCCGCCATGGCGATGCCGTCCGATCCGAAGAGGGCTGCCGCCGTCGTCACCCCTATGTAGGTGTTGAAGCGGACGGTGCCCTGGAACACGGAGGTGAAGGCTGGCCCGTCGCGGCCGGTGGCGGGGCGTCGGGCAGCGTAGGCGAGGAGTATCGAGAAGGTGCAGGAGGCCGCGAGCACCAGGACAACCGGCCCGGGATCGATGGCCGCGAAGTCCGCGCCGGCCAGGCCGGTCACCAGGAGGGACGGCAGCAGGACGAAGTAGGTCAACTTCTCCAACCCCGACCAGAACTCCGGGGCAGGAATGAAGCGGTGCCGCAGCAGGGCGCCCAGACCGATCAGGACCGTAGCACCGGCGAGCGCAAGAAGAACGTTCAGGTCGATGACGTCACGTTCCGTTTGGAACCAGCTTCCATGCGAGTGAGCGTATCAACCGGTGGGTGCGTGGAATGCGCCCCGTGATTACTGTGGGGTGAATGACTTCAACCCTTACCGTATTCCGGAACGGCCATGTGTTCGACGGCGAACGGTTCCTTCCCGGGCCCACCGAAGTCGTCTTCCGCGGTAACGCCATCGAGGCGGTGGGTGCGGGCGCGGGGAGTTCACCGGACTATGCCGGCGCAACAGTGGTGGACTGTTCAGGGCGAACCGTGCTTCCGGGGCTGATCGACCTGCACATTCACGCAACCACCTCCAATCCGGGCTCCATCCAAGCCGTGGCCGAACCGTTTTCGCTGCAGTTCTACGAATCCGTACGCAACCTGGAAGCCACCCTGCGCGCCGGCATCACCACGGCGCGCGACGCCGGTGGGGCAGACCTCGGTGCCAGGGAGGCCATCGAGCGCGGGCTGATCAGGGGACCACGGCTTCGGCTTGCGATCAGCATCATGTCGCAGACCGGCGGGCACGGTGATTTCTGGCTACCGTCGGGGATCGATTCCCCAGCCTTGGGACCGCATCCCGGACGGCCCAGTGGAATTGCCGACGGCGTCGAGGAAGTCCGTAAGGTCACCCGCCAGCTGCTGCGGGCGGGTGCTGACCAGATCAAGATCTGCTCCACGGGCGGTGTCCTCTCCCCTTCCACTGACCCGCGGCACTCGCAGTTCACTGCGGCTGAGATCGCAGTCATCGTCGAAGAAGCTGAGCTGCAGGGCAAGTATGTGATGGCGCATGCACAGGGAACAGCCGGAATCGTCAACGCTCTACGGGCAGGCGTACGGAGCATTGAGCACGGCATCTACCTCACCGACGAGGCGATCCAACTCTTCCTGGACACCAACGCCTATCTGGTGCCCACCCTCGCGGCGCCCCGTGCGGTCATCCGCAAGGGCGAATCCGGCACCAGTGGACTTCCCCCGCAGGTGATCGAGAAGGCAAAGCGAGTGGCTGAGGACCATAGCCGTTCCGTGGCACGCGCCGTCGAGGCCGGCGTGAAGATTGCCATGGGAACCGACTCCGGAGTGGGTGTCCACGGAGAGAATCTTGAGGAACTTGCCCTGATGGCCGATGCGGGCATGAACCTGGAGCAGGTACTGGCCGCCACCACGTCCGTTGCCGGCGAGCTGATTGCGCCGGAGAACTCGGTGGGCAGACTGGCGCCGGGTTACCTCGCAGACGCCGTCGTGCTCGATGGGCTGCTGGAATCAGCCGGTCAGCTGCCGCAGCTTCGCACCATGATCGGGCAGGTCTACAAGGACGGCGAACTTCAGTTCGGCTGAGACGGCTCTACACCGGCCTAAGGTGGCCACCCTTGCGGTTTCCGGCGCTGACGGCGTTGAGGGTCGCGATGTATCCCGTTAGCTGAACCGCATCGGTGCTGGTCCCATCGGTCAACGGCCGAAGTTTTGCCGCGTCAACGTGACCGGCGAGCGCAGCCTGTAGAAGATCAAGGATCGCCGGCCGGTCCAACCCTTGGGCCTGCAGCCGCTGGGCCGCCTCCCACACCTGGGGCGGATCCTCATGCCAGAGCTGTGAAACCACCAACTCACGCAAGGCCCCATGCCAGACAGGTGTGCCATCCGGTTCGGCATTTCGCGGATATTCCTTCTTACCCACGCCGTGCAGGTCCGGCAGCTCGCCGAGCACCAGCAACCGCAATTCGTCCGGTCGGTTCGGGTTGAGCCTCGGATAGTCCTCGCTGCCGATCCGGGTGCCGTAGTAGGGCATGGCGAGCTGCCGACGTGCGATGACCTCGTTCGCATCGTCGAGGGTTTCGATATCCACGCCCTCGAGGAAGGCCGCACCGGGTGAAGAAAGGTCCTCGCCGCTTTCGATCGCTTCGTCCACACTCTTAAGCGTTGCGCCCGCAAGATAGACCACGTCCTCGACGGCGGATTCCGGCAGTCCCTGCTGGATGGCACACCAGCTGATCCAGGCGTCGAGGAAGTGCGGGAGCGCTTCCTTGTCGGCGTCGTCGAGCAGAAACTTTCGGGGAAGGAACCACCCTGCGAAGTTTCTGATCTTGTCGGGACTCACCCGGGTCAGACGGCCGTCGTCGTAATTTCTTCCGTACATCAGCGCAAGATCAGCGAGCCGGGAGAATGGTTCCTCGACGTCCAGGGACTCCGGATGCGCAGGATTTTGTTGGACGTAAGTCATGAACTGGGCAATGAGGCGTTCGTCCTCCGCTTCGATCCTTTCAGTCTCGGCGGCTTCCTCGGCTTCGCTCAGCGTGCGGTAATGGTCGAGTTCGACGACGTCGCCTCCCGGGATCGCGAGCAGCCGGCTTAGGATGAACGCTCTCCGCGACTCATAATCTGGACCTATATCGGGGTCGCTCGTGATGTCAGTTGTCTCGATGGCTGCAATTCCCAGGCGCCGCGCCTCGCTCAGCGCCAGCGACTCGACGCGCACCGGCGTGCCCAATTCGGTCAGGAAGCTCTCAGCGCTCTTTACCAGTCCCCGCGCACTGTCATCGACTCTCAGGTCCGTGGCGTAGCCACCCATATGGTTGGTGTCGATGCTGATCCAGATCCCGTGTTTGCGCCGCCCCGTACGGAACTCAATGATCAACTCGACGAAATCGCCGAAAACGTCCGTCAGCTTCCAGGCCGCGGTGGCTTCGAGCTTGCGCAGCGGTGCAAGCCATGCGGGAGCTTCGACGCCGGCGTCCTCCAGACGCTGCGCGGCCGCGGCTGCCTCCGCATCCGCCGGTGCGTCGGCAACCTGAGCCATGGCCCACAGCATCGCCGCAGCGGGCCTTTCACGCTGTCGTTCAACGTAGCGGACCCAGTCGCTGAACATGCGGGTGTTGATTCCGGGACCGAGGTTCGTCGATTCGTGCATGGCCGAGTACAGGTCAGAGAGCAACTCCTCGTTCCACCGCGACGACGTGTGGTCAACATACTCAGCGACTCGCGGTGCCATGCTGCGGTACAGCTCGGCGAACGGGTTGGCAGGAGGACCGCTCGGGCGACGCTTGTCCTTGGCCGCGGACTTGGGCTTTCGTGTTCGGCTCTTCGGACTCATGTTTCGATGATGCCATGTCGTTCCAACCCACCGCCGTCGAATGACACGATGGTTCCATGCCACTCAATGTCACCCAACTGCGCGCGGATACCGGCGGCGCAGGGAAGGTCACCCACTTCAACAACGCCGGCAGCTCGCTGATGCCTCGGCAGGTGACGGATGCCGTCGTCGGGCATCTTCGGCGGGAAGAGGAAATCGGCGGTTACGAGGCAGCGGCGGCGGCCGCGCCGAACCTTGACCGGGTGCGCGTCTCTCTCGCCCAGCTGATCGGGGCAAACCCTGGGGACATTGCCTTGACGGAGAGCGGATCCAACGCGTGGGCCGCGGCTATATCCGCGCTTTCGCTGACCGCTCCCCGCGTTCTGCTGGCGCGGACGGAGTATGCCGGCAACGTTCTCGCCCTGCGCCGGCTCGCGCGGCAACGCAACCTGCAGTTGACGGTCCTGGAGGACGACGACGGCGGCAGGCCGAGCGTCGCTCACCTCCAGCAGGAGCTGGCCACGGGCGACGTCGGCCTGGTAGCGCTGACGCATGTGCCGATGCCCGGTGGACCGGTGAACCCCGCCGCTGAGTTCGGTTCGTTGTGCCGGGACGCGGGCGTGTCCTTGGTGCTGGACGCCTGCCAGTCGGTCGGGCAGATGCCATTGAACGTGGCTGAGCTGAAATGCGACATCCTCGTCGGTACCGGACGGAAGTTCCTCCGGGGGCCGCGAGGAACGGCGTTCGCCTACGTGAATCTGGACCTGCCGGGTTTAGAAGCAAGACCGCTCGAAAGCCGGGAAGCGAGTATGGCTGGCAGGCTCGGGCTGGGACGGGCCGTAGACTATGCGTTGGAGCTCGGCGTTGAAGTCATCCAGGACCGGATCCTGAAGCTCGCCGGCATCATGTACGCCCGACTGGCGGAACTTCCGGGCGTCGAACTCCACACCGAGCCCGAGCACGGCATCATGACGTTCTCTGTACGGAATAAGACACCCGCTCAGGTCCAGCAGCACCTTGCACTCGAGCGCATCAATGTGTCGATGGTCCAGCTTCCGCCGTCAACGCCCGACGCCGTCCTCTCCGCCACCTTGGAGGACGAACCGACAGCCGTCCGGGCCTCGGTGCACTGCTTCAATACTGAGGCGGAGATCGACCGGCTCGTTGAGGTGCTCACGCAACTCCAGCGGACCAATCGCTAGGCATCCCGGTCTGCACAGGTCTGGCTAGACCCTGCTATGAGAAAATGGCTCATGGGTTCACTCGTTGAATTGGCCAGTTCCAAAGCCGTCGAAGACCTTGCAACCCCATCGAACATCCGATTGGGGCGTGAGTTGGCTGAGGACGGCGCGGTGCAGGTGCTTGCTGCCGATGTGGATCGGATTCAAGCCCGAGTCGGCGGTGGCCAAAGCGCAACCCAAAGCCGACGCGTCGACCTCTGGGTCGGTGAGCACGGCCTCTCATGGTCATGCACCTGTACAAGCGATAGCCAGTTGTTTTGCAAGCACATTGTGGCCGTTGCTCTAACTTCGGCATCCTACGACCATATTCAGGACGGTGACGAACAGTAATGGAGCGTGCTCGATAGCCAGAACGGTGCGTACGAGTTCCCTCCGGCTCGTTTCAAGTTCAGCAAGCCGGGGCCAGTAGTCAGTAGGCGTCTCTCTGCACGAGCACTACGAACAGTGGGGTCCGTGTGGGACAGGCTCTGATCAACGGTTCGTGAACGCCCAGTCCAAGCCGTCATCGCCCATGTCATCGAGTTCCGCTTCTCTGTGAAGGCCGAGCTTCGTGGCGACACGCTGACTCGCGACGTTCTTGGGTCGAACGCGCGCCAGGACCGTTTGCCCGGGTTCCTGCTCGCGCGCCCAGGCCAGGACAGCCGTGGCCGCTTCTGTGGCATAGCCCCGACCCCAGAGTTCCGGCCGAAGCCGGTACAGCAAGTTCAGCACAGGTTGCTCGTGAACGGTCATGCGTTTAATGCCACAGATGCCAGCTAGCTCGCTCGAGCCGAGCTCAAAGGCGCACCAGTAGCCGAAGCCGTGATCCTCTCAGTGCTGACTCCAGCGGGCAACCAAGGCGTCCGCCAACTCAAGGTTATCTACCCGATCCGACGGGTTGTGTTCTACGGCCCGGGGATCGCTGAGCACCTCCAGGACGCCGTCCGCGTCTTCAGGTCGGGGTTGAGTCAGGACCAGCCGCGCGGTTAGTAGTTCCACTGTTGGCATTCCAAGATCCTCCCATAGGGATCCTCATGACACTTGTGCCCGTCGTCCCGATCGCCGATTGGCTTACGGGGGGTCTGCTTGGAGTTGGCACCTGGTGATCGGGCATACTGACACGGTGGGTGCAATGGGAACGCTGGTTGTTCTGCGCGGAAACTCGGGCTCGGGGAAATCGACCGTGGCGAGAATGCTGCAGCGGCGATTCGACCGTGGAGCATGCCTCGTTGTAGCTCAAGACCGGGTTCGGCGCGACATGTTGAGAGAACGCGATTTGGCCGGCGCCGTCAATTCTGAGTTGATCGAGGTGATCGCGGCTTGGGGCCTGGATCGCGGCCTCGCTGTGGTGGTCGAGGGGATACTCAGTGCGGGCCGATACCAGCGCATGCTGGAACGCCTCAGCCGGCGCGCATCCAACGCTCACTTCTTCGCGTGGGACCTGGAGTTCGAGGAGACGGTAAGACGGCACGCCGAGCGACCGGAGCGTACAGAGTTCTCTCCAGATGACATGGCTGAGTGGTATCACGGGTGGCAGACGCTCGACTTCGTCGATGAAATAAGGCTTGACGCGTCAGTGACTCCGGACGTCGCAGTCGAACTCGTTGCGGCTGCAATCACCGCGCAATAGCATCTTCAAGGACGTTCTTCGCCGCCATGACGGAAAAGTTCGGTAATTGATCCCTGACCGACACTGACGTGGGCCAAGTTGTAAGCCTTCCGCCTCCGCCACTAGCTTGCCCGTTAGAGGATCCTTCACCGGGACGGCTTCCGCGCTACAGCTGTAAGTGCAGTCGCAGAGCATCGTCGAGCTGTGCCATGACGCCGACTGGAACCTGCCCAAGAGCGGCACCCAGCCGCTCGACCGCGATCGAGCGGACCTGCTCGGCCTGAGCCTTCGAATCCTGCCGCAACCCGGTCGCGACTGCCGACAACAGCGCCTGAAAGGGAAAAATCCGGTCGATGTTGCTGGTGATCGGTACGATTGTGATCACCCCGCGGCCGAGCCGTGCAGCGACCGAGTTTGCACGATCGTTGCTAACAATTACAACGGGGCGTCGCTTGCTGGCTTCGCTTCCGCGGACGGGGTCCAGGTCGGCCAGCCGGATCTCACCGCGCAGCATCGGCGACCCCGTCAGCCGCGGTCGCATCCCACGTCGCGTGATCGCCTGATGCTTCCCAGTCATCCCACGCGGCCTCATAGTCCCGCTCCAGCTCGGGAAGGCGCAGCATTCCGACGGCGTGATGTAACGCGGCCGATCTCGATGGAAGGCCCGTTGAGCGGGCGAACTCGTCGAGGATTGCCACGTCCTCATCCGGCAGACTGACGCTGAGTTTCATACCAATATCCTACCGCGGTAGCACCACAGAGTGGCGGTGTCTTCCGATAGCCGGGCGGATCGTTTGGTCTCTTGCACGATCTCGGGTACCTCGTCGCGTGCCTCGGCCAGTCCCCAGGCGTACCGATACACGGTGCCGGAGTGCCTGTCGAGAAGTTCAGCAAATGCTGCCTGGTCCCCTCGATCCAGTCTTTTCACCAATTCTTCGTCAGTCGCCATTAATACTTGTGTCTCGCGTGATTTCACTACACACCTCCACCGAGTAAGTGTCCCGAGGTAGCGGATTGTGACGGGTGAAGAAGGGAACATATTTGCTTATGCTGGCTATCCTGCGTCCCGTGAGACCAACCCTCACCGGTCAAACCCCATCCTGACCGGCACCATGTGTGGAGTTGATCGCTTTGTAGCGGTCCAGTCGTCGGCGCGGTCACCGCGGGCGTGCAGCAGTACCATGGCAGACGCGGGAGGCTCACCCCGTAGACGGCGGTGCGGATCCCGCCGCTGAGGTCGATCACCTGGTGCTCCACGTCTGCAGACTACTTTCGTCCGTTCGCGGTACCGACCGAACCGCCCGCGCGAGGGATCTCGTCACGTCCCGTTAGTGGTGCCGCTTCTCTCGTCGGTTCCACGAAGATGGGGAGGTCTCACGCCGCCATCCGCTTTCCTGGACAGATAGCGGGATTCGGGTTCGTTCCGTGTCATCTGGGCTGCAGCGAGGAAGTCTGCTCGGGCGGCTGGTGCGTCTCCCTCCGCTTCGCTGAGGTGCGCACGGATCGCGTGTGCTCGATGCCTGGTCAGTGGGTGCTGGAGAAGTTCGTGTTTGCGGTCCAGCTGTTTCAGCAGCGCGTTGGCGCGAGTCGGGCCGAAGGCGTGAGCTACGGCGACGACCCGTGCGAGCATGACAGGCCCGCTGGGCTCGACCTGTTCGAGCGCGAGATAGAGAGCTGCGATCTGCTTCCAGTCAGTTGCCTCGGCTGCGGGGGCGGATGCGTGAACGGCGGCGATAGCGGCCTGCAGCTGGTATGTTCCGACGTTTCCGAGAGACCACGCGGTGCGAATCAGTGCTGATCCCTCGTGGATCATGGCTCGGTCCCACCGGGCACGGTCCTGTTCGGCCAGGGGGACGAGGTCGCCGTTCGCCGCGGTTCGCGTGGAGCGGCGCGAATCGATGAGCAGCATGAGAGCGAGAAGACCTGCGGGCTCAGGGTCGTCGGGTAGAAGGGTGTGGAGGAGCCGTGCGAGACGGATGGCCTCTGCGGTCAGGTCGGTTCGCGTGAGCTGCGCGCCCGTGGTCACGGTGTAGCCCTCGTTGAAGATCAGATACAACACGCGCATGACTGCCGAGACGCGGTCGGCGAGATCGTCGGAATCGACGAACTCGAATCGCGTACCGCTCTTGCGGATCTGCTGTTTCGCTCGACTGATGCGCACGGCCATGGTCTGTTCTGTAACACCGTACGCATGGGCGATCTCCGCGGTCGTCAATCCGCCCACGGCGCGCAGCGTCAAGGCGACGCGGGACGCGGAGGAGAGTGAGGGATGGCAACAGAGCAGCAAGAGGTTCAGGCTGTCATCATGGTCTGCGGAACCCAAACGGGGAGGCTGAACGGTCGACTCGGCGGTCACGTACTCTTCTTCGCGCCGACGGTCGGCTGACTCGGCTCGAAGCGTGTCGATCATCCGACGGTAAGCGACCCGAATCAGCCATGATCGGGGGTGCTCGGGGAGCGTGTCCGTGCGCCATTGCTGGCTGGCGGCAAGCAACGCGTCCTGCACTGCTTCTTCGGCGATGTCGAAGTGACCGAAGCGGCGCACCAGCGCGCCGAGCACCTGCGGCGCTTCACTGCGCAGCAGATGCTCGATCGCGTCGGGGCGACCGGTCACGCGAACTCGTCGCCCATGATGGGGCGGATCTCCATCGGTTCGCCGAGCATCTCCACCATTCGTGCGACGATGTCCTTCGCGCGCTCCAATCCGGACACTTCGATGACAGCGAATGAGGCAAGTACTTCCTTGAGCTCGGCGAAGGGACCATCGGTGATGACGATGTTCCCCTCGGTCTTGCGCACCGTCGTAGAGACGGCCGGGTGTCCCAGTCCTTCCGTGCTGACGAACTCGCCGCTGGCGCGCAACTCGGCTTCAAACGCTTGGTACGCGGCGAATGCCGCAAGCGCATCCTCAGTGGGTGCATCTGCGGTTGTGGCATCCCAGCTCGTGCTCGGTGTGTAGCCGAGAATGAGGAATTTCACGATCATCTTCTCCTTGGGTTGGATGGGTCCAGACTAGCGAGTGACCGCAGGCGCCTTCAGTAGTGAGATGGCAGTGATGGTGCACCAGCCGAAGGCGAAGAGCCCGGTGATTGCGACCTGGATGCTGGCAATGTCGGGGACGACAGGGGCAAGCAGTGCGAGGGCGACGACGCCGTCGCCGACCGCGGCGAGTGGGCGACGCCGTCGGATCGCGCGCACCAGGGCGATCAAGGCGGCTACGGCCAGCGCCGTGAACGCGACGATCGCAGCGGCCATATGAACGACAGCGTGCCATGAGGTTTCGGTGGCGGGCCCGTCTCCGACCCCGATGGGGAATCCGTATGCGGGGTCCTGCGTGAAGATGCCGGCGGCGATGAAACCGATTCCACCGGTGGCGATGAGCACAGGAATCGCGGCGCGACCGAGACCGCCGGTGACAACCCGCCGGTGACCGATCGACAGGCACACCAGTCCGAGTCCGGTGATCGCGAAGGTGAGCATCTGGATCCAGCCCAGATCCCCGGTCGAGAGTTGACTGATCGGATGTACGCGAAGGTCGAATCCGGGACGGGTCACCATCTGCACAATGGCGGACAGGTAGAACAGCGGCCCGGCGATCGCACCCGCGGTCAACAGGAACCGCGTCGTCCGCCGTCGGGCGTCGCCCTCGCCGTCGGCGACGGTACGTGCGGGGTGGTGCATGGTCACGGTGTGCTCCTCTGATCGTGGAAAACGCATTGCACAGGTACCTCGGAGCCGGTTGCCTGGCCTTGACATTCCGTTCGTCTGCGTCGCTCGACCCGGGTCCGCATGAATCGGTTCCGAAGATTTTCCGTAGGGATGTCAATCTGTGCGGTTCGATTCCGAGGTATCTGTGAAGTGACCCGCGCCGGGTCGCCACCGAAAGGACACATGATGAATGACAACTCGCTGGAGAACACCACGGCCGAGCAGATCGACGCCTACGGGCTCGGTGAGCAGCCCACGCCCAGCAGCGCGGTCACGGTGCTTGACCGACTCGTCGGCGAATGGACGGTGTCGGGGGGAGCAGAGGGCGTGATTCGGTACGAATGGATGCCAGGACGCTTCTTCCTGCTGCAGCACGTCGAACTGGAACAGTTCGGCCAGACCATCACGGGAATCGAAGTCATCGGCCAACTGCACCCTTTCGGTGAGCCCGTCGAAGCGGACGTCGTCTCCCGGTTCTACGACTCGATGGGCAGCACCCTCGACTACGTATACGAACTGGACGGCGACACTCTCACGATCTGGGCTGGAGCCAAGGGCAGCCCGGCCTACTTCACCGGCACTTTCAGTAACGATGACCGCGTGCTCGATGGGGCGTGGGTCTACCCCGGTGACGGCGGCTACGCATCCACGATGACGCGTCGCTGAGACCAACACAGACCCCGACAGGAACGGCACAGTTATGACGAAAAACGATACTTCTGCTCGCTCCGTGCACCGCGTGACGTCCGCGGACGGGACGCATATTTCGTTTGAACGCTGCGGAGATGGGCCGGTCCTCGTACTAGTCGCGCAGGCGCTGTCCGAGCTTCGAGACAATCGCCGCCTGGGTACTCTGCTTTCCGCCACTCACACCGTCGTGAACTACGACCGGCGGGGCCGCGGGAACAGTGGGGACACCGGCGATTGGGCAGTCGCTCGCGAGATCGAGGACATCGAGGCGCTCATCGATGCGCACGGGGGTGATGCGGCGCTGTTCGGCGCATCATCCGGTGCGGTCCTCGCATTGGACGCGGCCGCCGCACTGCCCGAGAAGGTTGGCGGTCTCATCACCTACGAGCCCCCGGTGATAGTGGACGATCGGCGTCCAGCCGTGCCGAGAGACCTCGCAGAACGACTCGAGGAGCTTGTACGAGATGGTCGTGCATCCGACGCGGTTCGCGAGTTCCACCGTGTTGCTCTCGGTGCGTCACCCTTCATGATCTGGGCGATGCGGGCGATGATCGGGCCATGGCGGACCATGGTCGCGATGGCGCCGACGACGATTTATGACACTCGTCTATGCGTCGGGCTGCAAGATGGTGAACCTCTCAGAGCCGACCGGTGGAAGGCGCTCCGTGCGCCCTCGCTCGTGCTCGTCGGAAGCAAAGGTGCGCCCTTTATGCAGAGCGGGACGCGGGAGTTGGCGTCTATCACGGGAGCCGAACACGAGACCATTCCCGGCGCGCATCACGCGACGCCGATGACGAAACCTTCTGCACTGATTCCCACACTCGAATCTTTCCTTCGCGTGACGCGCGATTGAGCAGCCGCTTCGGTCCGACATGTTCTCAGATGAGCACGCGCGCAAGGAGGCGGACAGCATTTTCCATGCGCTACCCGAATCAGAGGCGATACGCGATCGCGCCAGAAACGGTCGTTTACGGCCGGCTGCCTGCGTCGAATGCCTCGCGGGCCTGAGCGACCTGTACCTGATGTTGTTCGACCCAACCGACGAGCGACTGAATCGTGCCGAGCAGCGTCCTGCCAAGCGGTGACAGTCGGTACTCGACGCGCGGGGGAATCTCCGGGAAGATCTCGCGGTGGATGAGTCCATCACGCTCAAGGTTCCGGAGGGTGACTGTCAGCATCTTCTTGCTCACCCCGTCAATCTCGCGCACCAGCTCTCCGAAGCGCATGGTCTTCTCTGCAAGAAGCGAAATGACAAGCAACGACCACTTGTCTGCGACCCGGTCGAGAATCTGGCGGACATCGCAGTCCTCGCGCGAATCCCATTGGAACGCGTCGCGGCCGGCACGACACTCAGTGGACGCCGACTCGGTTACTTCAACGTGACTGGGTGAGGTGAGAGTGCCTACTTGTGTCATCTCTTCATGATGACTGAAACTTGGATCGGTTACAAGAAGTAACTCAGAACCGCATACGTTACCAAGGAGTCGTTCGTGACCGAGATCCAAGCTGAGCGTTCAGCTCCCGCGACACCTGCCAGTGCGTGGGGCGTACTTGCCGTCGTAACTGGCGCGCTGTTCCTCGAAGGCATCGACATTGCCATGCTGAACGTCGCTGTTCCGAGCATCGCGGCGGATATCGGGCTAGCTGAGGGGTCCGCACATTGGGTCATCAGCGCCTACGTCCTGGCCTACGCAGGCTTCATGATTCTCGGCGGCCGCGCGGCCGATCTACTCGGCCGACGTCGCGTATTCCTCATAGCCTTGGCCGTCTTCGTGATCTTTTCCGCGCTCGGTGGACTCGCGCAGGAGTCGTGGGTGCTAATCCTCGTGCGCTTCATCACGGGAGCCACAGCGGGATTCATGACACCCGCGGGGTTTGGGCTACTCACCGCCAGCTTTGCGGAAGGCCCTCGCCGCAACAAAGCTCTCGCTATCTACGGCGCAATTGGCGCGTCGGGTTTCCTGCTTGGCGTCGTCGTCGGCGGCCTTCTGACAACTGTCGGGTGGCGATGGGTGTTCTTCGCCCCGGCTGTGATCGGAACGGTGTTCCTGATCACAGGGCTTCTCGCCATTCCCAAGCCAGCCGCAGGATCACGTGACGCATCGGGCCGTTTCGACTTCTTCGGGGCAATCACACTCACCGCCGCAATGGTCACTCTCGTCTTCGGCATCGTGACTGTCGGAGAGGAACCGGGTAACGCCCTGGGCGTCAGCGCCCTCATCGCGGGTGTGGCACTGTTCATCCTGTTCGGCGTGGTCGAACGTCGAGTAACTGACCCGCTCATCCCGCCGGGTGTGCTCGGCAAGGGATTGTTGCCGTGGACGTCGCTGGTCGGCCTGCTCTTCATCGGTGCGTTCTTCTCCTGGCAATTCCTTCTCACCTTGTACCTGCAACAGCTTCTCGGATGGGGCCCCTTCGAAACCGGCCTCGCCTTCGCGGCGATGGGCGTGGAAGTCGTGATCGCGCCGTGGCTGACCCCCTGGCTCGTAGACCGCTTCGGCAACGTGCCTGTGATGCTCGCCGGGCTCCTGGCGGTCGCAGTCGCATTCACGCTGACCCTGGGTCTGGATGGTGAGACCACCTTCTTTGATCTGCTGGCATCGCTGCTACTCCTCGGCCTGGCCTTCGCCCTCATCTACGGCCCTCTCACCGCTGCTGCGGTCGAGGGTGTCGATGAGGCGGCGCACGGCGTCGCCGGTGGCGTGGTCTATACGGGCTTTCAGTTCGGCGCAGCGCTGGGGGTCTCCGCAGCAACGATCGTGCTGGTCGCGGGAACCGACGGCGCAGCGATGCTTGGTGACTATCAACGCGCCCTTGTCGTTCCTGCAGCCGCGGCGGTCCTCGCACTCTTTGTCGGAATTGCCACCCTCGTCCGTCACCACTCTCTTTCGAGGATGCGGGCTTCGCACTGAGTCCTTCTGGTCCTCACAGGTGGCACCACCATAAACGGCTGCCGATAACGGGTTATGGTGCCCGCTATCGGCAGCCGCCTGGAGCGCGGAACCGCCACTCCACCAAGAACGATCGATTGCGGCAGGCTTGTCGCAGCGCGCCTTAACGTGACCACAAACGTGTGTCGTATCGAAACCAAATTACGGCCCGATTGGTTTCGGGCCCTCTCTGCCCGTGCTGTCCGAGGGCTCCGGCCAGCTCGGTTCGCAGCACGTCGACGTCGGCGACCGCGGTGTCGTGGAGCGCCTCGTTGACCTATTGGCCGGTGAGCGAGTTTATGAGCAGGTTTGTCTCCGTGTCTCGCACTCCGGTGATGGCTCGAATGCGCTCCGTGCGGCATCAAACTCGGCCATCGTCGACGTGCAGTTGAACAACAAGATTCCAAGTTCCGAGCGTGGAATGAAGATGCTCGACTTCGGGAAAATCTTCATCTCACGTACTACGTTCTGCCCGCACTGGGGTCACTTCGGACGAGGGTGATGGCTCGGATCGCATCCCTGTCGATCTCATCGCTCAATCGAATCGTAAACGCTTCGATGACCCCTGACCGTGTGAAACCTTCGATTCTGGCCGTCACGACCGTGCCATGCTTGCCGCCCCGTTCCTCGCAGACGTCCTCAGTCACCGTCTTGACGCTGAAATCACTCTCGCGGGTGAGCCGCAGCCGACGTCGCCAACGGGTTGGGACCAGGAGCTCGCGGTGGCAACCCCGGCGCTGCGCGAAATGGCAACTCACTACGACATGCTCCTGACGGCTACCGTCCAATCACGGTGCTTAGTCGATGTGCGGTAGTTCAGGCCACCTTGCCGATAATCGCAAAAAGCACAGACCTGATGCCGTCATGCTCTGGTTCGATGCGCACGCCGACCTCAATACTCCTGAGAACACCACAACCGGGTACCTCGGCGGGTTGGCACTGTCTGGACCGCTCGGGCTCTGGGACTCGGGACTTGGCCGTGGACTTGCCGGGCGAAACGCAATCCTTATCGGTGCACGTGACATTGACCAGCCGGAGCAAGAACTCATCGATACCGCCCGAATCGGCCTCGTTCCAGTCGGACCCCACATGGCTGACGAACTACGCCGGATCATCGCAGGCCGACCGGTCTACGTGCACATCGATTGCGACTTCCTCGAACCAGGCACAGTGCCCACCGACTACACCGTTGCGGACGGAATGACCCTCGCGCAGCTCGAAGAATGCGCACATGTTCTCGCCGAATGTGAACTCGTCGAAGTTGAGATAGGTGAACTCGAAACGGAGGATGCCGAATCGCCCGACGCTGACAAACCAGCACGCCTCACTATCGACGGGCTCGAACCGCTCCTTCGACGCTTGCGGTAATCCGACGCTCGGTCTCTTGTAGGAATCCGCAACGGGCCGAGAAAGATCGTTTCCGGCGGGCTCGATCGTGCCCGGGTGAGGGACCGGCGTGGCAGCGCTGCGTTCGGAGGGGTGGGGATTTCCACACTGCGGATGCTGCGGTGGACCGTCGCGCACTGGGTGGTTTGCTCTACTGACGTGGTGGAAGCGCGCTTCTAACGTTGCTTGTATGGACCTAACCGCTGCAACTGACTCTGCATCTGAACTCACTGGGATCGCCGGCTGGGCTGTCGATCTCATGGAAACGCTCGGGGGGCCCGGCGCCGGCCTGGCTATCGCGCTCGAGAACCTCTTCCCTCCCCTCCCGAGTGAGGTAATTCTGCCGTTGGCCGGATTCACTGCGAGTCGGGGCAGCTTCACCCTGGTTGAAGTCCTCGTGTGGACAACCTTGGGATCGGTCGTGGGTGCGCTCGCTCTGTACGGGCTTGGGGCGTGGCTGGGCCGCGACCGACTGCGTCGGATCATCGCTCGAGTACCGCTGATGAGGTTGTCCGATGTCGATAAGGCTGAGGCGTGGTTCGATCGGCATGGTTACAAGGCGGTGTTCTTCGGTCGGATGATTCCGCTCTTCCGAAGCCTGATCTCTATTCCCGCGGGCATCGAGCGGATGAACGTCGTTCGTTTCACGCTTCTGACCACAGCCGGAAGCCTGATCTGGAACTCGATCTTCGTGCTCTCGGGCTTCTACCTCGGCGAGAACTGGTCGGCCGTCGAGCCGTATGCCGACACGCTGCAAAAGGTTGTCATCGTCTCGGTCGTCGCTGCGGTTGTTCTCTTTGTCGTCTTCCGGGCGCGCCGCGTTCGGCGTGAAAAGATGACCAGATGAGTCGAGACCGGTCCTTGCCGATGGCTGTGCTGCGCCGCGGCAGGTTCAACCGGATCCCGTCGAGGCTGGCGGGAGTAACGCTCGGGGTGGCATTCATCCCCGTTGATGTACTGGCGGTTCTCGGTGGGGTCTTCTCGCGAGACGCGACGAAATTCATCGTCCGCCTCGAGCAATGGCGGATCGCTGTGTTGATTGGCGGGCGACTTCGCAGCGAACCACGACAGTGGGGTGCCGTCGGATACCTCGCGATCCGATCGCTGCTTGGACTTTTGGGAGGGACGGTCCTGGCACTCCTTGTGGCGGGCGTCGTTGTGGCTGTCAGTCTCACGGTGGGGGCAACGACAGGCGATGCGGTGCCGCTCTTCGATGCGTCTGCCGGTCAGGTCACCTATGGCACCCTCGCGTTCTTCGTGCTGCCCGGTTTGACCCTTCTATTCCTCGCGGTTCAGGGGGTCATCGCTGTCGCCCAGCTGGAACCGAAGCTGTGGAATGCGTTCACTAGACCAGGGAACGATGTACTCGAGAACCGGGTATCCCAGCTCACCGTGACCCTGGCAGATGTCGTCGACGCGATAGATGACGAACGACGTCGGATCGAGCGCGACATTCACGATGGCGTACAACAGCGCGTGGTCGCACTGTCAATTTTGCTCGGTCGAGCCGAACGCCAGGCTGACTTGGAAGAACAAACGACCCTCTATCGGCGTGCTCTTGCGGAGACACGGCACATCCTCGACGATCTCCGAGACGTGTCCTGGCGCGTCTATCCGGCAATGCTCGCCCGCGATGGGCTGGGCCCTGCCCTGGAAGCGCTCCGGGAGCGAACGCACCTGCCCATTGAGCTTGACTTCGACCTGACAGAGCGATGCCCCAGATCCGTCGAATCGGCCGCATATTTCGTCGCCAGCGAGGCCGTGACGAACGTGGTCAAACATGCCGCAGCGCGCAGCATCGACATCACCGTGCGCCGGCAAGGAGGACGGCTGACGATGACGGTACGCGATGATGGCGTGGGCGGTGCGGACCCAGCCGGGCAAGGAATCATCGGCATCACCTCCCGCGTCACGGCACTCTCCGGCACGTTCGACCTCGACAGTCCCGTCGGTGGCCCAACGACTATCAGGGTGGACATATCGTGCTCATAACCATTGCCGAAGATTCCGCTCTGCTACGCGAGGGTATCGCCCAGCTCCTCGTCGCCGAGGGCCACGAAATCATCGACGCGGTCGGGTCTGCCAGCGAACTGATCGAAGCCGTGTCGGAGCGGCAACCACAGCTGGTGATCGTTGATGTCCGGATGCCGCCCGACTTCATCGACGAGGGCATACGCGCAGCGCTAACGATCCGATCAACCTGGCCACAGGTCGCCGTGATGGTTCTCTCCCAGTACGTCGAGCGCCGTCACGCCACAGAGCTAGTCACCGGCGCCGGCGGAGTGGGCTACTTGCTCAAGGATCGTGTCTCCGACATTGCCGCTTTCCTCGAAGCGATCGAACGTGTTGGTGACGGCGGAACCGCGTTCGACCAAGAGGTCATCCGCCAACTGCTCCTTGCCGGACCAGCAGACTCACCCATCTCACGCCTCACCGAACGCGAACGTGAAGTCCTGACGCTCATGGCCCAGGGGCACACCAACGCCTCCATGCGCCAAGAGCTCTTCGTCACCCAAAGCGCCGTTGAGAAACACATCAACTCGATCTTCACCAAGCTCGACCTCCCCCATGGCACGACGTACAACCGGCGCGTACTCGCGATCCTCGAACTCCTTCGCGACTCATGACCCGCCCACAGGCAAGCGACCGAACTCAACCAAGGAACGCCATGAAGCGTCCTGAAAACGCCGCCGCACAGCACCGAAGGCCACAGGCACCATGGACTCAGTGCCGCCTGAGACCGTCCCGTATGGGCAGACCGGTGAAGGGACCATAAACGGGACACCTCTCGCACATAAGAGCGCCCCTGCAAGGCGCAGTTCTGCAACTCCTTGGCTTGATTCACAGCGGCCGGACGTCAACACCGTCCGCAGTCGCCGTAAGCACGGAATTGTCCGGCACGCTGTTCCATCCCGGGCCGTCGTCGGACGGTTCGCTGGCCACAAGTACCCCGTCCGGGCCCGAGCGCCAGTAGAGCGTGTCCCCCGCGGCAGTCGCCGTGATGGTGTGCCCATCCGTCAGAAGCAGGTTCACCCGCGCCTCGGCGTGGGCCAGCACTTTGCGAACGGTTCCGGCGAGCGCCGTGTCGGGACTCTCACCGGCAGCGAGCGCCTCGAGCACCAGTGCCCAGACCAACGCCGAATCAACATGTGCCTCCATCGTCAGGAGCCGCGAGGCGGGAATGGCGTCGACGAGCGGCTCGACGGCCGACGGCCAGCCGTGAATCCTCCCGTTGTGGCTGAAGAGCCACTTACCGTCCGTGTACGGTGCGGAGGCTGATACGTCCTGGGTTGTTCCCACGGTGGCCGACCGCACCGCCGCGAGTGCCGCCGTCGTCGTCGTGACCCTGGCGACGTCGGCGAAGGAAGGGTCCGCCCACATCGGCACCGCACGGCGGTAGCGGGCGGGACGTGGGTCGCCCGCCGCATACCAGCCAACACCGAATCCGTCGGCGTTGACTGTTCCGAACCGTTGTTCCCGCGGCGCCCAGGACTGCCTGAGCAGCCCATGCTCGGGGGCGAGAAGGAGGGCGGCGAGCGACGTCGGCGGCCCCAGGAACGCCAGGTGGCGGCACACGCTACGCCGACTCTGACAGGGAGGCGTCGCGTGCGGTCCGGAACCCCGCGAAGATCTGCCGGCGGATGGGGTAGTCCCAGTTGCGGAAGGTCGCCCGGGCGGCCGCCGGGTCGGTGGCCCAGGAGCCGCCGCGCAGCACCTTGTAGTCGGGGCCGAAGAAGACCTGACTGTACTCCTCATAGGGGAAGACGTTGAAGCCGGGGTACGGCTCGAAGTCGCTGGAGACCCACTCCCACACGTCGCCGATGAGCTGGCGGACGCCGAGAGCCGACGCGCCGTCGGGATAGGAACAGGCCGGAGCCGGGCGCAGCGCAGCTCCCCCGAGGTTCGCGTGCTCCGGAGCCGGATCCTCATCGCCCCACGGGTACCGGCGGGAACGCCCACTGCCGGGGTCGTAGCGCGCGGCCTTCTCCCACTCGGCTTCGCTGGGCAGGCGCCGGCCCGCCCAGCGGGCGTAGGCGTCCGCTTCGTACCAACACACGTGCTGCACGGGCTCGTCTGCCGGAACGGGCTCGACGGCGCCGAACCGCTTCCGGGCCCAGTTGCCATCCGTTCGGTGCCAGTACTTCGGCGCGTGCAGGCCGGTCTCGTTCCGGTGCTGCCAACCGTCCGGGTGCCACCATGCGGCGTTGTCGTACCCGCCGGCCTCCATGAACTGCTGGTACTCACCGTTGGTCACGGGCGCGGTATCGATCCAGTATGCGGCCAGGTCCACAGCGTGCGCGGGTCGTTCATTATCGAGCGCCCAGGGTTCGATCGAGGTGCCCATGGTGAACGGTCCGGCAGGCACCAGCACCTCCGCGGGCAGCTGCTGCCTCGGGCCGACATCCAAAAGCGGAGTCTCCGGGAGGATGCGTTCGCCGTCGCGGAGCTGGTGGGTGGCAAGCATCGTCTCGGCATGCTGCTGCTCGTGCTGGACGATCATTCCGAATGCGAACCCGTTTTCCAGCAGCGGCTTGCCCTCCAGCGGCGTGCGGTCCAAGATGTCCAGCGCCTTGTCCCGCACTTCCGCGATGTACTGCCGCGACTCGGTGGGCGAGAGCAGCGGAAGGCTGGGACGCGTACTCCGGGAATGCTGGAAGGCGTCATACATCTCGTCGATCTCGCAGCGTAGCGGCGGCCGGCCGCCGACATCACGCACCAGCCACAACTCCTCCTGGCTGCCCACGTGCGCGAGGTCCCAAACCAGCGGCGACATCAGGGGCGAATGCTGCTTCACCAGCTCGCCGTCGTCGTAATCGGTCAGCGCGAGCGTCCGGTTCCGGGCGCGCTCCAGCCGATCGGCCAGTTCCGCCCGCAAATTCCCGCTGCCCAGGGGTTCAGCTGTGGTGGTCATGGAGAGGCTCCTTCCAGGCCTTGTGCGAACGTCGGGATGTGCCCGGTGCGCCGCCATTCGGCAAGGCAGGCATCGGCCGGGCTGAGACCGCGGGCTGTGTAGCGCTCAATGAATGTGGCTACGCGCGCCCTCGTTTCCGGATCTGCGCCGAGCCGGGGCAGTGCGTCCCAGACCGCGTCGGCGCAGGCCCGTGCCGCCTGGGCGAGATCGGGGTTGGACAACCCCTCGCAGGCGGCCGTGCGCAGCGGGGGAAGATCGCGGCACGCCTCCGCTGACAGGGCAGCGGCTTGGGGATCCTCCATCAGTGCGACGACGACGGCGGCCACCACCTCCCAGTCACCCCCGGCCTGGGAGTCAATCACCCGCAATTCGAGGAACCCGCGCGGGCGGACCGGCGGGAACAGGGTGGTGAGGTGGTAATCGAGATCCTCACGCGTCACCACCCGCGGACCCGCGCCGCGCAGCCAGTCCCGCATCGTGAGGTCCCGGGGTGTGAGCCAGGTGCCGCCGTCGTCGTCGGGCCTTATGCAGAGAACCTTCGCGTCGAGCGCGTACCGTGCCCAGTCCTGCCGGGGGTTCTCTGAGAGCTCGCCGTCGGAGAAAGCCGCTGCCGTCCGGCTGCTGTCGATGGCGAGCCAGGCGGCCTGGCGGGCGCTGCGCCAGCCGCTCGGGCGGCCGTTCACGAACGGTGAATTCGCGAACATGGCCGTGAGCAGAGGTGCCAGGGAATGCAGGTGGCGCCAGCGGTGGTAGGCGCTGAGCGGGCCGGTTCCGGGTGAGCCGGCATCGAGGGAGACCTGAAGGGAGGCGGTGGAACACATCATGGTCCGACCTGCAGAACCGGCCCGGTTGAACTGCTGCTCCATCGCGGCGTAGCGGGGATGATCGAGCGTTCGTTGGGGGCTGCGGAGCGGGTCCAGGGCGAGGTCGCCGAACCGGAGGCCCGCGTCCTCCAGCAGGCCGGCGGTGAACGCGAGATCCCGGCGGGTGGCCTCGATAACGCCGGGAAGGTCTTCCGCGCACGCTGAGCTGATTTCGAGCTGGCCGCCGGGTTCAAAGGTGATCACCCCGCCGCCGGGGAGCTGCGTGGCCGCGAGTCGCACGGCCTCGCGCACCTGTGCAACAGAGACCTGCGCTGCGGGGTCCGAATCGAGGTGGACCGTGCGCTCCACCTCGACCCCTACCTTCCCCGGAGGACCTGTCTTGAAACAGACTGCGGCTACGTAGACTTCTGCGTCCTCTTCGGTCAACGGTGTCTGCACGGCTAGATCGCTTCCGCGAGGGTCACGGCGTACCGGTCCTCGGAGTCACACCACTGCCCCGCGATGCGGAAGCCTGCAGCTTCGAGCTCATCCGCGATGCCGTCCCGGGTGAATTTTGCCGAGATCTCGGTGCGCAGCTCCTCCCCGTCGGAGAAGTTCACCTCCAGGTCAACCCCGGGCAGGGTGACGAGCATGGGCCGGGTGGCCCGCAGCCGCATTTCGATCCACCTGTTCTCCGGAACCCAGGCGGCGACGTGTTCGAAGGCTTCGACGTCGAAGTCCGCACCCAGTTCACGGTTCAACACCCGTAGTACGTTCCGGTTGAAGTCGGCGGTCACGCCGGCGTCGTCGTCGTAGGCGGGCACCAGGATGTTGGCCGGTTTGACCAAATCCGTCCCGAGCAGGAGCGAACCGCCGCCGGGACCCAGCAATTCGTGGATGTCCTTCAGGAATCCTGCGCGGTGCTCCGGATCGAGGTTCCCGATCGTGCCGCCCAGGAAAGCGACCATGCGCTGTCCGTCCCGCGGCAGGACATGAAGCTGGTGCTCGAAGTCCGCAGCCACCGGGCTCAACTGAAGATGCGGAAAGGTCTCCGAGAGGTGGTCCCCGGCGCCCAGCAGCGCGGCGTCGCTCACGTCCACGCTGACGTAACGCTGGAGGCGGCCCTGCTCCAGGAGTGCCGAGATCAGCAGCGGTGTCTTGCTGGAGGACCCCGAGCCCAGCTCAATCAACGTGTCCGCCGGCAATTCCGCGGCCATGTCTTCCGCATACCGCTCAAGGATTTCCCGCTCTGCACGCGTGGGATAGTACTCGGGAAGCTCTGTGATGCGTTCAAACAGTGCGCTGCCGCGGTCGTCGTAGAACCATTTCGGCGGCAGCGACTTCGGTGTCGCTCTCAACCCGGCGAGCACGTCCTTGCGCAGCGAAGACTCGAGAAAATGCGGCGGCAGGTAATGGGCAATCTCTGCCGGGCCGTGGACGCCGTCGTCGGTGTTGGTGAGCAAGGGGTCTACCTTCCGCCGGTGAATGCACATCGTTGTATCTACCTAATCCCCGGTAGGAGCGGCCGGTCAAGGGTGGCATGTTGACTTCTAGACTGAATTCATGACTGCAACCCTCGTGGCCAAGGCGCTTTCCGGCGGCCACGCCCACCGCACCCTGTTCTCCAATCTGGACCTGACTGTAACGGCGGGCGACGTCGTCGGCGTCGTGGGAGCGAACGGTGCCGGCAAGTCCACGCTGCTGAAACTTCTTGCCGGCGTCGATGAGCCGCTGGCCGGAACGGTGATGTGCTCGCCGAAGGACGCCTTCGTCGGCTGGCTCCCGCAGGAGCATGAACGTACCCCCGGAGAAACGGTGGCGCAGTACATATCCCGCCGAACTGGAGCCACCGCGGCTACCGTTGCGATGGAGCGCGCGGCTGAAGAGCTTGGCACAACCGCCAAGGGTGCTGACGACCGCTACGCCGAGGCGCTCGAGCACTGGCTCGCTGCGGGAGCCGCGGATCTTCAGGACAGGCTCCCGGCGGTCCTCGCCGACGTCGCGCCCGGCGTCGCCGCCGATTCGCCGGTCACCGGACTCTCCGGCGGGCAGCTTGCCCGGGTTGCCCTGGCCGCGCTGTTGCTGAGCCGGTTCGACGTCGTCCTCCTGGACGAACCCACCAACGATCTGGACCTGGACGGCCTGTCCCGCCTCGAGGCGTTCATGCGCAGCCTCCGCGGCGGCGCGGTACTGGTTTCCCACGACCGCGAGTTCCTGGCGCGCTGCGTCACCACCGTGGTGGAACTGGACCTGGCACAGAACCAGGTGGCGGTGTACGACGGCGGGTACGACGCCTTCCTCGAAGAGCGCGCCGTGGCGAAACGGCATGCCCGCGAAGCATACGAGGAGTTTGCCGAGAAGAAACAGGACCTTGTTTCACGCGCCCGGACGCAGCGTGAGTGGAGCTCCCAGGGTGTCCGGAATGCGATGAAGAAGAGCCCGGACAGTGACAAGCTGCGCCGCCGTGCCAGCATGGAGTCCTCCGAGAAGCAGGCCCAGAAGGTGCGGCAGATGGAGTCCCGGATTGCCCGGCTGGACGAGGTCCCGGAGCCGCGCAAGGAGTGGCAGCTGCAGTTCAGCATCGGCTCCGCTCCGCGCTCCAGCGCCGTGGTTGCGACGCTCAATGCCGCCGTTGCCCGGCAGGGCGACTTCAGGCTGGGGCCGGTGTCCGTGCAGGTCAATGCCGGCGAGCGGATCGGCATCACCGGGCCCAACGGTGCCGGCAAGTCCACGCTGCTGCGCCTGTTGCTGGGGCATCAACAGCCCGACGACGGCGCCGCCTCCCTGGGCGCCAGCGTCGCCATCGGCGAGATCGACCAGGCACGCGGGCAGCTTGCCGAAAACGTCCCCCTCGCGGCGGCTTTCGAAGCGGCCGTGCCGGAGCTGGCACAAGCCGAAGTGCGCACCCTGCTGGCCAAGTTCGGGCTCAAGGCGGACCAGACCTCGGCGCGGGTGGACATGCTCTCCCCCGGTGAGCGCACCCGGGCGGGGCTGGCACTCCTCCAGGCGCGCGGAGTGAACCTCCTGGTGCTGGACGAACCGACCAACCACCTCGACCTCCCCGCTATCGAACAGCTCGAGGAAGCCCTTGAGGATTACACGGGAGCGCTGCTGCTGGTGACCCACGACCGCCGGATGCTCGCGAACGTGCGCCTCGACGCAAGGTGGGACGTGAACGGCGGTCAGGTTCGGGTGCTGTAAGCGGTTCCGTAAGGGGAATTCACCGGGTGCGAGTGCCGTAGCTGACGGCTGCGCTGGTCACTTCCAAAGCACTGACAGTCTTCTCGTAGCTGCTCTGGGCCACACCGGCGAAGACGCAGTCAACCATGGCAAGCTGGGCGATCCTCGACGCCATGGCGCCTGAACGGAAAGCGGTCTCGCGCACCATCGTAAACAAGCAGAGGTCCGCGGTCTTTGCGAGCGGCGAGGACTCGACGTTGGTCACCGCGATGGTGGGTGCCCCGGCTTCCTTGGCCCGCTCGATGAACGCAAGGGTCTCGCCGGTCTGACCACTGTGGGAGAAGGCGATCGCCACATCGGTGGGGTCCATGAGCGCGGCACCCATGAGGGCGTCATGATGCTGGTTGAAGGCCTGGGCCGTGCGTTTGATCCGGAACAGTTTGTGTTGAAGGTCATCGGCGACAATAGCGCCCGCGCCCAGTCCGTAGACGAGGATGTGCCGTGCGGAGCCGATGGTCTGCACCACCTCCCCCAGCACGTCGAAGTCAATGCTGGAGAGGGTTTCATCGATACCAAGCGTCTCCGCGTACGCAATCTTCGCGACGGTGTCCTGCAGGGAATCCTCCGGGCTGATGTCCGAACCGAAGCGGCGCTGATCTGCCACAGCGGCTTGCTCCCGTCCCAGCTCGGTTGCCATCACCAGGCGGAGTTCGCTATAGCCCGCATACCCAAGAGCCCGGCAGAACCGCACCACCGATGGCTCGGAGGTGCTGCATTTTTCGGCGAGCTGGGAAATGGTGTTTCGCAGGACCACCGTGGGATCAGCCAACATCACTTCCGCAACCCTCCGCGCGGCGGGGGCCAGTGTCGGCAGGTGGGAATGGATCTTCGACTGGATGCTCATGAAACCCTTTCTCGGGCGGCGTTGTCCTGTGCGGCAGCGTGGCTGTCGCGGCTCTCTGAGCGAATCTGGGTCAAGCACTGCCGGTCGCGTCATTAAGCTACAACTTACTGATAGGTATCGTAGTCTTTCTACGTAGAAAGGTGACCCGCTGTGACGCGACCATCGACTCCCGCGGTTACTCTTCGCGCCCAGCCCACCACGGTGCCGCTGGTCAGGCCTTTTGTCACCGCCGTCAGACGCGCCACGGTACTGGAAACGGTTCTGGTTCAAGCCACCGACGACGACGGCCGCGTGGGCTGGGGCGAGGCCCCCATCAGCGCAGTCACCAAAGCAACCACTGCCGGTGTGATGAGATCTGTGCACGGCCCGCTTCAGGATCTTGTGGCGCATTCAAACACGGCTGACCACGCGGAGGCCTTGAGGCTCCTTAGCCTTTCTTCCGAATCCGGAGCCGCGAGGATGGCGGTGGACTGTGCGCTCCATGATCTGGCAGCGCAGCGGGCAGGGATGCCGCTCTACCGCTACCTTGGCGGCCGCTCTGCCCGGATTACCACCGATATGACGCTCTCCGTGGGCGATCCTGCGACGTTGTCCCGTGCAACCAACCAACATGTCGCCGAAGGTTTCGACTGCATCAAGGTCAAACTGGATGCCAATGGCGACCCGGTAACGCGGATGCGCGCGGTGCGCGAGGCCGCCGGCCCAAAGGTCCGCCTGAGGGTGGACGCCAACCAGGCCTTCACCGCCGAAGACGCGGTGCGGATCATCACCGCCCTGGAAGACGCGGACCTCGGCGTCGAAGTGATCGAGCAGCCGGTGCGCGCCGATTCCCTGGAGGATCTCGCCTATGTCACCCGCCGCGTGGGCATTCCGATTATGGCGGATGAGTCAGTGTGGACCGTCGATGACCTCCATAAACTCATCGACCTGCAGGCTGCGGACCTGGTGAACATCAAGCTGGCCAAATCCGGAGGAGTCTTCGTAGCCACTCAGCTGGCCCGGCTTGCCTCGAGCGCGGGCCTTGGCATGCTGGTTGGCTGCATGATCGAGAGCACCGTGGGCATCAGCGCAGCAGCGAGTTTCGCCGCGTCGCTGACCGGAAGCTCAGAGCCCTCGACGGCGGCTGGCACAGTCCCACAGGATCTGGACGGTGGTCTGTGGGTGGACTCATCGCCGGTTGCCGGCGGCGCCAGGTATGAAGCGAACGTGATCGAATTACCCGACGCGCCCGGATTGGGGATCTCCGCGGCACCCGTCGGTCAGGAAACAGCGGTCCGCTGAGTAGCAAGTGCGCCCACCAGCTGGGCTGCCGCCTCCAGGTCAGGAGCGACGGCGTCCGGCACCAGCTCCGGCGGAAGGTCGCCCCGTTGCGCTGGAGGGTCGATGCGCCGTTCGGCCGCATGCTGAACCCAGAGGTACTCAAGCAAAGCACCGCGCTTAGCGTCGTCGAACCGTTGAACCACTCCTGAAACCGGTGCGTCCTTCCGCAGCAACATGCTCAGGGCTCCGCTTCGAGCGGACCCTGCAACATCATGGTCCAACCTGTCACCCACATGGATGTGCAGGTCCGCTGTGCCCCTGGCGAATTTGAACACTGCTCTTCCCGGCTTGGCCGAACCGGCGTCGTCGGACGTGACGATGCCATCGATCACCGGCAGCAGACCCGCACCGGCAATGACCGGTTCCTGGAAAGCCCTGCGCCCGTTGGTGAGGATGAGCACCCGCCAGCCCGCCGCCCGCAGACTGTCAAGCACCGCGGCAGTCCCGGGGTGGAGCAGGCGGGTACGTTCCGGCACTTCCTCGAGCCGCTGGACAATGCGCGCTGTGATGGCCTGCTCGTTCCTCTCGAACCCAAGCGTGCGCGCCACGGCTGCAACCATCGAGGACCAGCCGTATGCAGCATATTCGTCCACCAGCAGGAGCTCTTCGTGGCGGCGCAGCACATCCAGGTACAGCTCGTCCGCGGAGGGTCCGGCGATCGTGCTACACGCCTCCCGCAGCACTCCGGCAAACGGGCCTTGAATCAGTGTTCCGTCCAGGTCAAAACTGATGGTTCGGGCCTGTTGATGGCTTGCGGTCATCTCGCTGCCCACAGGTCCCAGGCCATCGTGGATAGTGCGGTGATTGCCGCCGTCGCGCTCTCTTCCCCATAAGCGCGGGTGCAAACGGCGAGGACGTAGCCCTCGTCTGAGCCGTACGGCAGGACGAACGCCACATCATGGCGGATGCCCGTCACCCAGCCCGATTTGCTGCCCCAGTCCGTACCGGCCGGGAGGACCGGACCGAGAATTCCGTACTCCTGGGCGCGGAGGAACTCCAGCATCAGCCGGGTACTTTCCGGTCCGGCTGCCCGCCCGGAGACAATCGCGCACACCATGTTGGCCAGGTCCGTCGCGGTGGTCTCCTGGGTCAGACCACCGTCGAGTCCGGCAAGGTCACCGAAAAGCCGTTCCATCTTCGAGGAAGCCGCCCCGCATACCTCAAGCGCATTGTTGACTGACGGCAAACCGATCAGATCCACAACCAGATTGGTGGCTTCATTGGAGGACACGGTAATCATGCGTCTGAGGACCTCCCGCAGAGGCATCTCACTGCCGACGGTTGGGAGTCCCTCGTCTATTTCGCCGGGTTCGCAGGTGAAGGTACCTGCACCGGGCGCGGCGCTGCGGAAGCTGATCCGGACGGTGACCGGCTGGTCCAGGAAGAGCCTCCCGGCGTCGACCTCCCGCAACGCAGCTACGAGTACCGCGAGCTTGATGGTGCTTGCCGCATAGACAACCGTGCCTGCGTCCCGTTCGGCCAACGTCCCTCCGCTGAGGGTGGTGAGGTGAAATGAGATGTGCGGGACGCCGTCGCTGTAGTCGGATATGACGCTCATCCGCGCGCCCCCACTGCTGCCGCGGCATATACGGCGTCGGCGACGGCGGAGCGCAGCGGAGCCATTTCGGACAGAGTCCGGCTGGGATGGACCCGGTTGGTCAGCAGCACCACAGTCACTGACGCGTCGCGGTCCACCAGAAGCGAGGTACCGGTGAAGCCGTTATGTGCGCGCGCGTTGGTGCCGGAACTTCCCATCCAGTCCAGCTGACCAATCCTCAGCCCGAGTCCATGGCCGTACCCGGGGCCACCCTGCTCAAGGTTGTCCCCAAGTACCCCCGGGAGCTGGTCCAACCAGAATTCCTGTGCCAGCGGATCTGAGAGCAGCGACGCCGTATCGGTGCGCAGTATTTCCCCGAACGCGAGCAGTCCCTCGGCAGTGCCGAAGAGACCGGCGTTTCCGGCGCTCCCACCGAGGGCGCAGGCGCTTTCGTCATGGACCACGCCTCGCACGGCTCCCCTGCCGAGTTCCGGCTGGCACTCGGTCGCGGCGCAGGCGGCCGCGTCCGGGGAGTAGGTCAGTGTCGCGGTTCTCGCATCCAGTGCGCGGAGCCGCTGAAGAACGAGCCTGTCCACCAGGTCCGCCCACGACGTTCCGGCAGCCGTTTCGGCGAGCGCCAGCACGGTGTTGAAACCCACGCAGGAATAGTTGAAGGCGGTGCCCGCGGGCGCTGCCAGCGGTGTGGCCAGCAGGTCCTCCAGTAACTCGTCGCGGCCAGCGGAGGGCATTCGCTTCCAGCCGTCCCACACCCCCGGGAGGCCCGAGGTATGGGTGAGCAGGCGGCGGAGGGTGACCAGCGCCTTGCCCTCCCCCGTGAAGCCTGGAAGCACTTGTCGGACCGGCTCGTCGAGGGCCAGGACGCCGTCGTCGACCAGGCGCAACGCGGTCACCGCGGTGAAGATCTTGGTGACCGAGGCGAGGTCATAGACGGTGTCGGTCGTGGCGGGCACCCGCTGGCCTGCGGTCAGGGGCGCGCCGTCGTCGTCGTACGCCACCGCATCGCCGAGCGCGGCCGGGCCCGCCTGCGTGCCCCGCACGCTGTACGCGAGAACGGCCGACGGCGTTACCCGGCTGCGCACGGCGGTTTCGAGGATGCGTTGAAAGTCGGCGCCAATCTCAGGTGAGGACAAGGTGTGGATTCCCATCCGCGGTAAGGGTTGCATGGACACCGAGCGGAATGCTGTGGGCACCGGGTCCATGACCGAAGCCGAGCTCCCACACGAGCGGGATCCCGAGCGGCACCAGCAGCTCCTTGACAAGCGCCTTGACCTCGTGAAGCTCACCGCACTTGAGCCACGAGCCGAGGGCGATCCCCGTCAAACCCTCGAACCAGCTCGCACGCAGCAGTGTATGCAGGAGTGCGTCCATGCGGTAGATATCCTCGGTGATATCTTCGAGCAACGCGATCCGGCCGGTGTTATCCGGGACGGGTTTAGCTCCAAGTGTCATCGCCAGGAGACTGAGGTTCCCGCCGGTGAGTCTGCCGGTTGCCTTGCCTTCCACCAGTGATTCGGCGGTGCTCGCGATATAGCTGCGTCCGGCGTACGGGGTGAACAGCGCTTCCTGTAGTTGTGCCTGTGCCACCGGGTCATTCAGCAGGGCGTCTGTGGCGACCATCGGGGTGAACCAGGTGGCGAGCTGGAGGTTGTCGGCCCAGTACTCGTGCAGCGCCGTTGCGTCGGAGGAACCAATGAGTGGTTTCAGCCTGGCTGCGCGCAGTTTGCCGGCATCCAGGAGGTCCAGGATCCGGACTGAGCCGTATCCGCCTCGGATGCAGAAGACCGCGTCGATGTGATCGTCGCACCACATGTTCTGCAGGTCTTCGGCACGGTGCCGGTCTTCCCCCGACAGATACGGCGCGCGGGGATGTGCGTCCCGGACATGGTCTCCGAGCACCGGTTCCAGCCCCCAGCCGCTGAGCAGGGACACTGCCCGGTCCAACCGGTCAGCGGGGGCAGGGCCCGACGGCGCCACCAGGCCCACGCGGTCCCCCGCCTTCAGCGGTCCAAGCTCCGGGTGGGCTCCAGTCTCCCTCAACGGGTTCTCCCTCAACGCACGCCGTCCTGAACCTCGTCCTCGAGTGGCTGTTCCTTCAGCGGGACGCTGCTGGTCGCGACAGGTGATTCACGGGTTGGGACCACGCTGAGCAACCGCCGCGTGTACTCGTGCTGGGGATTGAGCAGCACGTCCTCCACCGGCCCTTCCTCCACGATGCGCCCCTGGTACATCACCACCACACGGTCGGCAATGTTCCACGCGAGGCCCAGGTCATGGGTAATGACGAGCGCTCCGAGACCGAGCTCGCACTTCAGCTTCAGCAGCAGGGCCAAGACGCCGGCACGGACAGAGGCGTCCAGGCTCGCTACCGGTTCGTCCGCAACCAGGAACTCCGGGTCAAGGGCGAGCGCGCCGGCAATCACAACCCGCTGGCGCTGGCCTCCGGAGAGCTCCTGCGGAATAGCCGTGAAGTACTTCTCCGGCGGATTGAGCTCCGCTTTGGCCAAAGCCGCGGCAACAATGTCCCGCTCGTCGCCGTCGAGCTTGTGCAATCGTGGCCCTTCAGCGACTGCCTCATACACCGAATGCTTGGGATTCAGGGCAGCCGTTGGATCCTGGAGTACAAACTGCACCGCCCTGCGGTAAGCCTTGAGGGCTTTGCGCTGATGGGACAGCGGCGTACCTTCGAAGAGGACTTCTCCGCCCGTGGGTTTCTGAAGGCCAAGCAGTGTCCTGGCCAGAGTGGTCTTGCCGGAACCGGATTGCCCCACCAGCGCCACGATCTCACCGGTATTGCACGTCAGGTTGACCGAATCCACTGCCTTGACCGCACCGGAACCGCGCCTGTTGAACATCACCGACAGGTTGCGGGCTTCCAAGGCAGGACGGCCTTGATGGGCCGCAGCCTGGCGCTCGGCCGGTTCCGCGTGCGGGGCGTTCGAGGCGGTGTAGGTAGGGAGCTTCAGCCGTGAAGAAAGATCGCCGATCACGGGAAACGCGGAAGCCAGCGCCTGGGTGTGCGGATGCTGGGGAATGCGCATAATCTCCAGCGACGGGCCCTGCTCCACGATCCTGCCGTCCTGCATCACAACAATGCGCTCACAGGTGGCCGCCAGGACCGAGAGGTCATGGCTGATCATGATCAGCGACAAGCCACGGTCGCGGACCAGCGCGGTGAGCAGATCAAGGACCTGCGCCTGTACGACGACGTCCAGGGCCGTGGTCGGCTCGTCCGCAATGATCAGGTCCGGCTCGCAGGCCAGCGCCATGGCAATCATGATGCGTTGCTTCTGCCCGCCGGAAAGCTCATGCGGATAGGACAGCCCCTTTGCCCGCGGCAGCCCGACCTGCTCCAGGAGCTCATTGACCCGCGTAATCCGGGCGGATTCCTGCTTGTACTTCGCGTCCGCTCCCTTCGCGTGGATGATCAGCGCTTCGGCGATCTGGTCGCGGACCTTGCGCACCGGGTTCAACGAGTGCATGGCACCCTGGAACACGATGGAGGCCTCCGTCCAGCGCACTGACCGCAGCCGTCCCCAGGTCAGGTCGGAAACGCTCTCATCGCCGAGCAGGATCTTTCCCTCGACCTTTGCGTTGGCAGGCAGCAGTCGAAGGACGGAAACCGCGAGGGTGGATTTGCCGCAGCCGGATTCACCGGCGAGGCCCACAGTGGAGCCTGGCTCCACCACCAGGCTGACGCCGTCGACCGCTGCGATTTCACCCCGGCCGCTTGCGGTCTGCGTGGTGTAGGTGATCCTGACATCCTGGAATTCAAGCCGCAGCATTAACGTCCTCGCAGGGTGGGATTGATGACGGACTCGAGCGCGCGGCCCACCAGGGTGAAGCAGAGCACCACCACAACAATCGCAATGCCGGGCGGCATCACGTACCACCAGTACCCTCCGGTGGCTGCTCCGGTGTCCAGGGCAGATTTGAGCATGGCGCCCCAGGAGATGCTGCTGGGATCGCCCAGACCCAGGAAGGACAGCGTGGATTCGGCGATGATGGCCGAGCCTACGGTCAGCGTGGTGTTGGCAAGCACCAGTGGCATGACGGCGGGCAGCACGTGCTTGGTGATGACATGGCCGTCGCCGGCACCCAGTGCCCAGGCCCGTTCAATATAGGGGCGGGACTCCACTGTGAGTGTCTGCGAACGCACCAGCCTGGCCGTGCCGGCCCACGAGGTCACGCCGATTGCGACGACGATGGTCGCCACGCCCGGGCCGATCACGCTGGAGAGCACGATCGCCAGCACCAGTCCCGGGACCACGAGGAAGAAGTCGATGATGCGCATCAGGACCGCTTGGGTGACTCCGGTGAAGTGACCCGCGGCCATGCCCACCACCGTGCCGATCACCATGGAGACAAGTGTTGCGGCGAAGCCCACCACCAGGGAGATCCGGGCTCCCCAGATCAGGAGGGCAAGTACTGACCGCCCGGCCGGATCGGTGCCCAGCGGATTCTCGAGGCTGGGGGGATCGTTCTGCGGTGAGGTCACCTGCGTGACATCGAGAACGCTGGGCGGAGCAAACAGCGGGATCAGGGCGGCCAGCGCAATCACAAAGACCAGGATGATCAGTCCGGTGAGGCCCGCACGGTTTGAAGCAAATTCCTTCCAGACCTCCACTGCACGCTGACGACGGCGCGCGGCAGCGACGTTGATGCGTTTGCCCTGGGCTGCGGGGGCGCTCATGCGGCACGCAGCCTGGGGTCAAGGACGCGGTAGAGCAGGTCCGCGAAGAAATTCATCAGGATCACGATCGAGGAAAAGACCACAAAGGTTCCTTGCAGCAGCGGGAAGTCAGGGGCTGAGAGTGCCTGGAAGGTGAGATAGCCGAGCCCGGGCCAGGAGAACACGGTCTCCACGGTGACTGCGCCGCCAACCAGCCCGCCGAGAGTGAGGAAGATCAGGGTGACTGTGGGCAGGAGCGCGTTGGGCACTGCGTGTTTGGTGCGGACTTCGTCCTCACGCAGGCCCTTGGCACGCGCCGTCATCAGGTAATCCGAGGTCATTTCCTCCAGCAGCGACGCCCGCATCACCATCAGGTACTGGGCGTACACCACCGCCACCATGGTGATGACCGGAAGGGTCATGTGCCGGATGATGTCCCAGATCAGCGGCAGGCCGGTTTCTGTGGTGCCTGCGGTGACCAGGCCTCCGGTGGGGAACCACTGCAGTCCTCCACCGAAGAACAGGAGGAGAAGCAGTCCCAGCCAGAATGTCGGCACCGACCAGAAGACCAGCGCAAGTCCGGTCTGCGTCCGGTCGAAGAGACTCCCCCGGCGCCAGGCAGCCCGCTGTCCCAGCCAGAGGCCAAGAACCACGGAGATGATCGCGGCGGTCCCCGTCAGGAGCACCGTGGGACCGATCCGGGTGGCGATGAGATTCACCACCGGCTCGTTGTAGGTATAGGAGTAGCCCAACTGCCCCTGGAACAGTTCCGTCAGATACCGCCAGAACTGTGCGAGGAGCGGGTCATTCAAGCCAAGCTGCTCACGCAGGATGTCCATTTGCTCAACACTGACCCGGCGCCCGTCCGCGAGGGAGCGGACGGGATCGCCGGGCAGGATGCGGAATGCGAAGAAGCCCAGCAGTACCACCATGATCAGCGAGATCAAGGCCCCGCCGGCTTTCATGGCGACGTACTTCCACCATGAGGATGCCCGTGGCGGCTCATCCGTACTGTTGTCCCCCGGGACCAGATCCTGGGTGCTCAACGCATCCGACATGACAGGTGTTACTCCCGCTCGTCTGCGGTGGCGCGCCTGCGCTTGACCAGGAAGAACGCCAGCAGTCCGCCGATGAGCAGCACACCCGCAATCGGCAGGATGATCGCCGCGGGGTTGGTGGTGGAGGCCGCGCCCTCAGCTTCGATCGAAGCGACGGGGGTTGCACTGTAGATTCCCCACGGCCCGTTCTGTCCGAGGATTACTCCGCCCTCAGCGGGCTGGGTGACGAACGGCTCGAAGCGGTCCGAGCGGTAGGCTTCCAGGGCGTCGGCGTAGTAGAGCACGTTGTTCACCGCGGCGTCGTAGATGAGTTTCTGTGCTTCGACTACAAGTTCGCTTCGGCGTTCTTGGTCCAGTTCGGTGTGCTGGGCTGCGTAGATTTCGTCGAACTCCGGCGAGCACCAGTTGGATTCGCTCGTTGCGCCGGTGCCATCGGCATTCGGGCGGGACGAGCACTGGTTGATGGACATCTGGAAGTCCGGGTCCGGGCCGATGCCCCAACCGGTGAAGTACATGTCGTAATTTCCGAGCACCGAATCGTCGTTGACCTGTGCGGGTGCCTTCATCTCGCTGGTAACTGAGATACCGATGTCCGCGAGCCACGGGATGATGAAGTCGGCCATCTGCTGGTGCGTGGGGTCCGAGTTGCGGCCCATGAGGCGCAGCTCCAGCGGGTTGCCTTCGAGGTCAAGGCGCACGCCGTCGTCGCCCATCTCGTAGCCTGCTTCATCGAGGATCCGGTTGGCTTCCTCAGGGTTGAAGGCGTAGGGAAGTTCCTCCGTATCCCAGTGGTACAGCGGGTAGACGGCTGGGATTTCACCGGTTGCCGGTGTTCCCAGTCCTTCAAGGACCCGTTCCAGCAGGGTGTTGGAATCGATGGCCATCACAATGGCTTTACGAAGTTCCACATCCTGCAACGCCGGATTGCCGTTACCCATGTCATTTCCATCAATGTCCTTGGTGCCGGAGTTGATGTTCATTGCCTGGTAGCGGCGGCCCGCACCGGAATTGGTGGTGATGTTCTCTTCCGATTCCAGTGCCTGGAACTGCGCCGGGGTCAGCCCATTGATCATGTCGATCTCGCCGGTGAGCAGCGCCTGCACGGCGGCGTCGCCGTTACGGTAGGGAACGTAAGTGACGCCGTCGATCTTGGCCTCGCCCTGCCAGTAGTTGGGGTTCGCCTTCATCGTCACGCCGGAGGTCGGGTTGTAGTCCACTACGGTGAACGGTCCGCTGCCCACGGCGTCGGATGAGTTCTCGAAGGTCGCTGGATCCTCGACTTCGGACCAGATGTGTTCCGGGACAACCGGAAGGACGGAACCCGGGTTGGGTGCCTGCGCCTCGTTCAGGGTCAGCACCAGGGTGTAGTCATCGACTGCCTCGACGGAGACCACGTTTTCAAGCAGTGAACCATTGGCCTGCTTGAGGGTGTCGTTCTCCTGGATCGCCTGGAAGGTCCATGCGGCGTCGTTGGCGGTCAGCGGTTCACCGTCGGACCAGACGCGGTCCTCCGCGAAGGTGTAGGTCCAGGTGATGCCGTCCTCGGAGGTCTCCCAGGATTCCGCCATCTCAGGGATGACCTCGTTGTTCTCGGCGCTGTAGCCCACCAGGCCCTCGTACTGCAGTCCAAGGATGTTGGTGCTGGTCGCGAGGATGGCGATGAAAGGGTTCAGCGAGTCAATGTCCCCGGTGAGGGGCAGCTTGAGGGTTGTGCCGGACTCTGCTTCTGTTTCAGCGGCGGAGGCGCCTGAAAGTGCCAGGCCACCGGGCACCAGCCCAATGGCAGCCGTGGTCAGTAAGGCTCCGATTTTGCGGAAGAGCGGGATCCTGCGCGCCCCGGGGCGAGTGGAAGTGCGGTTACTGGTCATCATGTCTCTTTCGTTGATGCCGGCGGAAGAACGCCATGTAGTTAAGTTACGCAACTGTTTTGTGTGTCGCAAATCACTTACACTCGTGTCGTGGACCCCGTTGAACTGTGCGCTGAATTGATCCGTTTCGACACCACCAATTGGGGTGAGGGAAAGAGCGAGGGAGAGCGGGAAGCGGCCGAATACCTAGCCGGCCTGCTCACGTCCGCGGGGTATGAGCCCGTTATCCTCGGCCCCACGCCTGAACGCGCGTCGACAGTGGTGCGAGTGCCGGGGCTCGACCGCACACTTCCAGCGCTGCTGATCCACGCCCACCTCGACGTTGTTCCGGCTGAACCGGCGCAGTGGAGCCTGGACCCGTTCGCCGGGGAAATTCGGGACGGCTACGTCTGGGGCCGCGGCGCCAGCGACATGAAGGACATGGTGGCCATGACCCTTTCCACGCTGCTGCGCTGGGCGGAAGACGGCGTGAGGCCGCGCCGCGACGTCGTCGTTGCCTTCGTTGCGGATGAGGAGGACAAGGGTGACTACGGTGCACTGTGGCTTGCCGCCGAGCATCCGGAACTGTTTGACGGCGTCGAAGCCGCCATCGGGGAATCGGGCGGCGTTGCACAGTTCCTCACCGCAGAGGACGGTTCAGAGGTGCGCCTATATCCCGTGGCGGCAGCGGAACGCGGCACACTCCACATGCGGCTGACGGCCACCGGAACGTCCGGCCACGGCTCACGTCCCAACCCGGATAACGCGGTCACCCACCTCATCGGGGCGCTCCACCGGGTGAGCGAATATGCCTGGCCGATTGTGCTTACCCCCACCGTTCGTGCGTATCTGGAGCAGACGACGGCGGCTCTCGGCTTTCCCGCAGACCTCACCACCGACGCAGGTGTGGAAGCTGCGGTGGACCGTCTGGGCGATGCCGGCACCGTGGCGCGCACCACCATCCGCTGCTCCGCCACACCCACCGTGCTCGACGCCGGCTACAAGGTCAACGTCATCCCCGGGACGGCGTCCGCCGACCTGGACGTCCGGTGCCTGCCGGGCACCGAAGAGGAGACCCTCGCCGTGATCGACGGGCTGCTCGGCGGGCGGGTGACCCGGACGTTTCTGTCCCACCAGCCACCGGTCCAGGCGCCGGTCGATTCGCACTGGTTCGACGCGATGAAGGCGGCGCTGCTGCGTCACGATCCCGCCGCCGTCGTTGTTCCCCGTTGCATGGGCGGTGGAACCGATGCCAAGGCGTTCGCGCCGCTGGGGATCGATTGCTACGGGTTCTCGCCGCAGGGCGCGGATCCGGAGGGCCGCACCTCTGACGGAGTGCACGGCGTGGATGAGCGCGTGCCCGTGGAGTCACTGCGCAGCGGGCAGCGGATCCTGCAGGACTTCCTCGAGCAGGTCTAAGGTTTCGGCGGCCAGCATCAACGGCCTGAGCGCGTTATGCTCCCGGCGGGAACTGGACCTGGAAAGCGGCGAGCACGGTAGCGGCGTCCTGCGGATTGGTCGGATCGAAGCCGGTCAATTGTTCGAACCGGGCGATCCGGTTGAGCACCGTATTCCGGTGGCAGTACAGCTCGCCCGCCGTTTCAGACACCGACCCGGAGCGAAGGTACGCCTGGACAGTCTCGATGAGCCGGTCCCTCTCATGGGAGGAAATCGCGGCAAGCGGCCCCAGCACGGTGTTGGCCAACACGGTTCCATACTCCCCCAGCCGGGTGGCGGCGACCTGCCCCCACGTGTCCCGCACCGTGTGCCGGCCAGGTCGGCCGGCAGTCACTACCGGCAACGAGTCCAGCGCAATCCTGAGCATGAGCGGCACCTCCGCCAATGAGTGGGCCGGGGGCGCCACGAAGCAGTCGAGCAGGGCAAGCCAGGGACGCGTCCCCTCTGGTTTCCGTCCTGCCCGCGCGGGAACGTCCTCAAGAATGAGGATGAGCACGCCGTCGCGCTCGTGCAGATACTGCTCGACGCCGGCGCGGACCGCTTCGGCCCGGAACGCCTTTTGAGCGTCCACAGCCGCAACGGCAACAACGAAACTGCTCTCCGGCTTCACACCGAGTGCGCGGGCAGCCTGCCCCAGCACCTGCGGGTCCTTTCCGTCCGAGCCGACGAGCCGCGACAACAGGAACGCCCGCTGCGTCTCCTTTTCCTGCGCCATGCTGGCCAGCTCGTTGAGGTAGCCCGCATGCGCCCGGATGGTGTGGAACTCCACCGCTTCCCAAACCCGCACCGCGTCCTTCGTGAGTTCCGGCAGGGATCCTTCCGGAACCTTCTCCAACATCACGGTCCAGAGCACGCGGAAGTCCATGCGCACTGCGCGCAGGAGCGATTCGAGGGGCACGCCCTGGTGTGCACGGCGGTGTCCAAGTGCTTCGGACATCGCGGCCAGCCGTTCGGGAACGGGAAGGTCACCGATCAGGCGCAGTAGCAGTTCCATCGACGCTACAGCTGTTTCCCGCAGATCCTGATCCACAACGGCTGCGCCGCCATAGCCGTCAATCGTCCGCACTTCCTGCAGGTACTCGTCAGCAATGCGGTCTATATCGGCGAGGCAATCAGCTACAACGTCCGCTATGACAGGCCGGGAGACCGGGTTCTGAAGGTCACCGGCTCCACCTGAAACCGCATTGTTGGGCATATGCCCATTGTAGGTGCGCAGCACACTGTGTTCACCCATTGTTTGACGACGTGATGCAGGCCACCATGGAAGGAGCCGTTGCGCGCGGCCGCGCCTTCTATCCGAAAGACATCCTTCAAAGACCATGCTCGATCTGAAACTTGTCAACGCCAGCATTTTCACCATGGCGGATGCCGCTCCCAGAGCGCACTCCATGGGAGTGCTCCATGGGCGAATCGTAGGGTTCGATGACGACGTCCTGGCACTTCCGGCGCGGCGCACGCTCGACTGCGCCGGCGCCGTCGTCGTTCCCGGCTTTGGTGATTCACACAATCACATGGCGTGGTTTGGGCAGTCACTGGCCGAGCTGGACCTGTCCGGCTGCCGGACTTTGGACGAACTGTACGACGCCGTCTCCGGCTTTGCCCTCAACCTTCCCGAGGGTGCGTGGGTAGTGGGATCGGGTTATGACGACACCGTCATGGACGGGCATCCCCACCGCAAGGACCTGGACCGGGCAGCGCCCGGCCGCCCGGTGTGGCTCAAGCACCGGTCCGGCCACATGTGCACCGTCAACACCGGGGTGCTTGAACAAGCCGGTGTCCTGGACGGATCAGCCAATACTCCTGAAGGTGGCACGATCGTTGAGGATTCAGACGGACCCACGGGGCTGCTCGAGGAGCAGGCCCAGAAGCTGGTCACCGCACTGGTGGTCCCCTACCCGGTGAACGATCTGGCGAAGGCGATCGGCGCCGCGAGCGAGGTCTACGCCTCCGAAGGCCTGACGCACGTCGTGGAGGCGGGCATCGGCTCGGGCTGGATCGGCCGCACTCCCGTTGAACTTGCTGCCTATGTGGAGGCCCGACGCCGCGGCCGCCTGTTGACCCGGGTCCAGTTGATGGCGGCCAGCGACGCCCTGCACCCGGTGCAGTCCCATCCGTCAGACGGAATCACCTTCGGACTGGACCTCGGCATTGCTTCCGGATTCGGTGACGATCACATCAGGCTCGGTGCCATGAAGATTTTCATTGACGGATCCCTCATCGGCCGCACCGCTGCCGTGACCGAACCGTTCTGCGATCATGACCACGGCACAGGCAGCTTCCAACTCTCCCTTGAGGAGCTCACTCGGCGGATTGTGGATGCTCACTGTTCGGGATGGGATGTCGCGGCCCACGCAATCGGGGATTCGGCCGTCGACGTGGCGCTGGATGCTTTTGCCGCCGCGCTGGAATTGCTCCCACGACCCGGCGCGAGGCACCGGATCGAGCACGCCGGCATAGTGCGGCCCGACCAGCTTGCGCGGTTCGCGTCCCTGAACGTCACACCGGTTCCGCAGCCCCACTTCCTCTACGAGGTGGGCGACACGATGGCCGACGCCGTCGGCACCGAACGCGAACCTTGGGTGTACCGCCACAAGTCCTTCCTTGACCTCGGCGTCCGGGTTCCCGGCAGTTCCGATCGGCCGGTCGCATCCGGGGCGCCCCTGCTCGGTATGCAGTCGATGGTGACCCGACGCACCTCCGGCGGAGCGACGATTGGCCCCTTGGAACGCGTCGACGCCGAGACCGCCCTGCGCGCTTACACGGTCGACGCCGCCTGGACGGCAGGCGACGAAGACCGGCGGGGAACGCTGGAAACTGGGAAACTTGCCGACTTCGTTGTGCTGTCCGACCACCCGGCTGACGTCCCTGACGAGGAGATCGGCTCAATCACCGTGCTGGCCACCGTGCTCGAAGGCACTTGCATCTACGGGCACGACTACTTCAACAAGCTACAGACCACCGTCCCATCCCAGCACCATCCCGAGAGGCAGAAAACTGATCATGCAACCACATGAGACAAGTAAGGGAGAGGAAACGGCCGTTCCCGTTGTCAGCGGAGCGGAGGCGGGCAGGATTGCCCGCGCTGCTTTCGTTGGCACCGCCCTCGAATGGTACGACTACTTCCTCTTCGGCACCGCCGCAGCAATCGTGTTCAACCGGCTGTTCTTCACATCCCTCGACCCGACCGCTGCAACGTTGGCGGCTTTCGCGACCTTCGGCGTGGGTTTCGCTGCCCGGCCGCTGGGCGCCGTCCTGTTCGGGTACATCGGCGACCGCATGGGCCGACGCCCGGCGCTGCTGATCACCATCGTGGCGATCGGCCTGGCCACCGGCCTCATCGGTGTGCTGCCTGACTTCGGCAGCATTGGCCTCGCAGCACCCGTGATGCTCGCCATCCTGCGCCTGGTGCAAGGCCTCGCGGTGGGCGGCGAGTGGGGAGGTGCCATGACCATAGCGGTGGAGCATGCCCCGATCGAGAAACGCGGACGGTATGCCGCACTGGTGCAGGTCGGCTCCCCGGTCGGCACGCTGATGTCCTCCGGCGCATTCGCGTTGGTGCTGCTCATGCCCGCTGACGTCTTTGATTCGTGGGGCTGGCGCCTTCCGTTCCTGGCTGCGTTCCCGCTGCTGCTGATCGCCCTGTACATCCGGTTGAAGGTCGAGGAATCACCCATCTTCAACGAGCTGGTCAAGCTCGAAGAACGCGCCAAGATCCCGGCTGTTGATGTCTTCCGCCAGGCTTGGGGCAGGCTGATCGTTGCCATCGCGGCCGCTTTCCTGGGCGTCGGCGGATTCTACATCATGACAACCTTCGTGATCAGCTACGGCACCGCGACCCTCGGCCTGGATCGCCAACTCATGGTGAACGCAACCCTGGTTGCCGCCGTCGTGCAGATTGGAATCATCCTTGTGATCGGCCGCATCAGCGAGAAAATCGGGCCCGGCAAGATGACCTTCATCGGCGGTCTTGTGACTGCAGCCGCAGCCTTCCCGCTCTTCTGGATGATCGACACCCGCAACCCGGCCGCCATCATCCTCGCCGTCACGCTCGGCATTGCACTGCTCTCGGTCGCCTACTCGGTCACCGGTGCCCTGCTGACGGAACTGTTCCCGCCGCGGTTGCGGTACAGCGGTGTGGCACTGGGCTACAACCTGGCCGGTGCGCTGAGCGGGTTCCTGCCGCTGATCGCCGTCGCACTGCTGGAGGTGTCGGACGGCTTGTCCTGGACGGCTTCGCTGCTGCTGATCGTGGTATCGCTGATCACCGCTGCCGGCGGATTCTTCGGCGAGCGCCTCCGCGTCAAAGACAAAGCGATCGTCCGGTAGGGAGACCCATGTTGAATCCAGAAACCGCGCGCCGGATCACCGACGCCGTCGATACAGCCTTCGACCGCCAGCTTGAGTTCACCGCAGAACTGATCCGGCATCCCTCTCTGAGGGCCGCCGAGTCCAGCGCGCAGGACCTCATGTTCACTGAGCTTGAATCCCGCGGGCTCACCATGGACCGCTGGGCGCTCGACGGCGATGCACTCGCCGGGCATGTGGGCTACGGTCCCAGCACTGTGGCCTTCGAAGACCTGACCAACGTGGTGGGTACCTACAGGCCCCAAGAATCAAGGGGGCGTTCCCTTATCCTGAACGGGCACATCGATGTGGTGCCGACGGGACCCGAGGACACCTGGGAGCGCAGCCCCTGGGATGCCGAGATCAAGGACGGCTGGATGTACGGCCGGGGTTCCGGTGACATGAAGGCGGGGCTGGCGGCCAACCTTTTCGCGTTCGATGCCATCCGCGCTGCCGGGCTTGAACCGGCAGCAACCATCCACTTCCAGTCAGTTGTGGAGGAGGAATGCACCGGCAACGGTTCGCTGGCCGCGCTCCAGCGGGGGTACACGGCAGACGCCGTCGTCATACCGGAACCGGAAGAGAACATGTTGGTGCGTGCCAACGTGGGGGTCATCTGGTTCCGCGTCCGTGTCTCCGGCAAACCCACCCATGTGCGGGAGATGTCATCCGGCTTCAATGCCATCGACGCGGCCTACCCGGTCATGGGCGCTCTCCGGGAACTCGAAGCCAAGTGGAACGCGGATCAGGGCAGCCACCGGTACTTCGAGGACGTACATCATCCGATCAACTTCAATATCGGCATGATCTCCGGCGGTGACTGGCCCTCGAGCGTGCCGTCCTGGTGCGAGTTCGACGTCCGTGCCGCGCTGTACCCGGGAATCGCCGCAGCTGATGCCTGGGGCGAAATCGAGGAATGCCTCCGGAACACCGGTTCGGAGGCCAACGTCTCGGCCGAGCGGACAGGGTTCTTTTCGGAGGGCTACGTGCTGGAGGAAGGCTCGGAGGCCGAGGCAGTACTGGCGTCCGCGCATGAGGGCGTCTTTGGCTCGGCGCTGCAAAGCTTCACAACGCCGGGCTACCTCGACGGGCGGGTCTTCACCCTGTACGGCGGGATCCCCGCGCTGACGTACGGGCCCGTGTCGGAAGCGATTCACGGTTTCGATGAGCGGGTGCACATAGAGTCCGTGCGCAACGTAACCAAGACCATTGCCCTGTTCATTGCCGACTGGTGCGGTGTGACCGAGTCCGCGTAAGGACTGGCTGCTATCCATACGGAGGGAGCCCGGCCGATTGGCCGGGCTCCCTCCGTATGTAGGTGGGGTTTAGCTTTCGAGCTCGCCCAGGCAAAGGCTACGGACGACGTCGGTCAGCACGCGCAGGCCGCTGATGATGTCCTGGTCGGTGGTGTACTCGTGCTCGTTGTGGGAGATGCCCTCCACTGAGGGAACGAACAGCATCACGGTGGGAACGATGTCCTTCAAGTTGGTGGAGTCGTGTCCAGCCAGCGTCTTGACTCGTTTGTAGGTCAGCCCGCAGTTTGCTGCGGTCTTTTCCGCCAGGGCCACTCCCTCGGGCTGATACGGAGTGACCGGCCAGCAATGGGATCCGGTCTTGCGAATCTCCACCCGGGCAGCTTTTTCGATCTGCCCGATGCGGTCATGAAGCTTGCGGTCGGCTTGGGCGAGGATTTCCTCGTCGGCGGACCTCAGGTCAAGGAGGAGATTGACCAGTGACGGGACAACCACGGGCGAGTTGGGGTAGACGTCCAGCTGCCCCACGGAGGTGTGGAGGGCGCCGTCGGGAAAGTGATCTGCGATCTCCCGGGCCGCAACCACGAGCATCGATGCTCCCAGAAGCGCGTCTCGCCGGTCAGCGATGACGGTTGAGCCCGTGTGCCCCTGTTCGCCGTGGACCTCGAACTCGTACTTGTTGGCCGCCCAGTTGGAGTCGACAACGCCGATAGTGATGCCGTCGCGTTCCATGCTGCGGCCCTGCTCGATATGGATCTCGGCGGCGTAGGCGGCCTTCGGTCCGGGTCCCTGGCCCAGTGAGGCGGTTGCGTCCAGCGCTTCACGGACGGTGATGCCCGCGGGATCCGTGATGTCGAGTACAACTTTGGGCGTCATCTTCCCGGTGTAGACGGAGCTGCCCATCATGGACGGTTTGAAGCGGGCGCCCTCTTCGTTGAACCAGTTCACCACTGCGAGGTTGTAACGGGGAGCCGTTCCGTCTGCTTTCCACTGTGCTGCGAGTCGGAAGGCGGCGTGCGCGGCAGCGAGGACACCGTAGGCGCCGTCGTACCGTCCAGCGGTCGGCTGGGAGTCCAGGTGGGAGCCGACCAGCACGTACGGTGCGCCGGGCTGCAACTCCAGCAAGCCGAACTGGTTACCCACCTGGTCGAAGGAGACCGTGAACCCGTTGCCCTGGAGGAGTTCGGTCAGCCAGGCGCGCTGTTCTCCGTCTGCCGGTGAGCCCGCTTGCCGTTCCACTCCCCCTCCCGCGGTGGCACCAAATGTGCACAGGGTGGCGAAGTCCCGCAGGAACGCGGCGTCTGCTCCGGTGAAGTTGGTGGGATCGGGATTCGGCACAGCACCGTTGCTCATGATTGGAAGTCCTTGTCTAATCGATGGTTCGACCATCGTTTCAGGACAACGCGCGGCGGTCAGTGGCGCGGGACAACCGGTTCAGGCGAGTGGATTGTGATTCTGCACATCCGGCGATCAGCGGGAACCTTCAGGAGCAGGGCAGACAAGTCGACAACGCTGGGACGGATCAGGGTGTCGTCTCCGGTCCGGTTTTCCGTGTAGTCCACCAGACGCCCGCTGTAATCGCGACAATCACGGCCGCCGGCACGAGGTTGGAGGCCGTACCGACAACATCGGCACGGCTGCCCAGCGCAGAACCGAAATCGACGTGGAGGGCGGTCCCGGCGGTGAACGCGACGGTGTTCAGTACGGCGTGCAGCAGCACGGCGACCTCAAGCCCGCCCGTACGCCAGGTGATGATGGCGAGTCCGGCTGCAAGGACGAAGTACCAGACGAGGAGGTACGGGTCTGCTGAGCCGTGTATCGCGGCGAAGATCGCGCTGGTGAGCACGACACCGATGATCAATCCAAACCGTGAGCTACGGGTCCATCCACCGACGACCCGGAACGCGAGACCACGAAAACCGTACTCCTCACCCGCGGCCTGCAGTGGGGTCAGGAGCAGCGAGATCAGCAGGAACGCCAGCAGGTCTGTTTGTGACCACGGCACCTGCTCGCCCGGTGCCAGGAAGCCGAAGAGCGTTACGGCGACCCAGATCGGAGCGACGAGGACCAGGCTTCTTCCGAGGACGCCGAAGCGGAACCGCGACATGATCGAGTGCAGGGCGGGGCCGGGCGTGCCGTAGAGCCAACGCTGGATCAGCATGCTCCAGGGGACGAGTGCCGCGAGCGACAGCATCGCGGCCGCGTGCCGCAGCGGGGTGTAACCGCTGCGTCCCAGGAGCTGTTCGTCGATGATGACCGCGCACAGGTTCAAGGCGACGGCAAAACCGACCAGGCCGGCCATGAGGAGGGCGATGGCCAGAATGCCGCGCCCGACCCGACGTCGCTCGCCCGCAAGCGCGCGGTGGTACTCGACTCCGCTCGGCACTGGCTTCCGCAGCGCTCGAGGTTCGTCATCGCGAAGCAGCCAGCTGGTTTCGATCAGGGCCATGTCGTCTCTTTCGTTCGGGGCCGGTCCAGGGCTGAGGCGGTGGCCTCGCGCGAATTAGTTCGCAAGGCTGTCGATCCAGGTGCTGCGCAGTCGGAGCGCACGCTCGATGCTGGCGAGCGCTGTCGCGACACCGAGGGAAATGTTCGCCCAGAGTGGCAGCTTTACGAAGGGCTCGATGTCGCCGAACGTCGCCTGGATCGGTGGGATCTGCGAGATCGGGTCGATCAACTGCAGGAGCCCGAGTGTCACGCCGATGAGCACCAAAATCGTCGAGGCAACCGCGATGCTACGGCTGAGGTGAGGACGCGTCCGTTCGAGCCGTGCTCTGCGTCCCTCTGCAGAGGCGGGGTCCGGCGTCAGCAGCCGTTCGGACCCATCGGCGGCGATGAAGTGGCACCGTTTGATGCCGAAGCCGCCGAGCGCTACCTCAATAACGCCCCCGTCGATCGGGAAGCGAGCGGGTACCTTCGAGACGGCATGCTGCAAACCGTCGCGGTACAGCCGGGCCCGCACCTCGCCGTCGTGGCGATCGCCCCACTGACGGATGTCGACGGCGTAGCTCAACTCAGGCGTGCGGAGCAGGAACAGCGAGCGGTTGAACAGCTGCCACCAGCGGAACCGCGGCAACGGCTGACCGTTCCCGGGGCGCACACGCCGCTCTGCCCGGTGTTGGCGCCATCCCTGCATCATCCTTGCTCCTTGCATGGTCCGTAATTAGCACACTGTACTAGTTCGTTTGCCACGCTATCACAGTGTGCTAGTAGACTGGTTGCGGAGGGAACAATGACGACAGCAGAGAAGAGCACGCGCGACCGCATCCTGATTGCGGCGGCGACAATGCTCGGTGAGAATCCGACAGCCAGGTTGAGCGTGCGTGCCGTCGCCACCCGTGCCGGCGTGAGCACGGGCTCGTTGCGTCACTTCTTTCCGACACAACAGGACTTGATCGACTCCGTGGTCGCGGGTATCTATGAGGTTGCCAGTGACGGCGAGCCCATCCGCGACAGTACGAGGTCGGCGGAGGATCGCCTGATCGCCTGCCTGCAGCAGATCCTCCGCCACGTCGGCGCGGGCGAGCAGGCTCGCGAGATGTGGCGCGGGATCCACCGGGCCTACCTGGAATCCACCCCTTCCGTGGGAGATGCGCAGACGTATCTGGCGCTCGAGCGAGGCGGCCGGCGTCGCATCGAGCAGTGGTTGCGGGTACTGAGCGACGAGGGCGCGATCGTTGCGAAGGACCTTGAGGCGCTGGCACGGTTCCTCAGCTCCGTGCTCAATGGCCTGTCGATCGAGCGTGCGCTCCCTGCTGACGGACCACGCGCCGCGTTCGAGCAGGAAACGCTGCGCGTCGCTGTGACCGCCGTACTCGGCAACGGTCGTGTTGCGGCTGAGTGAGTTTCTGGCCAGTGCCGTGAAAGCTGTGGCCACTGTTCACCAGGCGCTAACTGAGCCTCTGCTTGTTCATGGGGCTTGAGGATCTGGTTCGTGTCATCAAAATCTGACTTCTTGGCATTGACAGTGGCTCCCAATTGAGGACGATCAAAGGTACACACCGGCTCGACGACGGAGGACACCATGGCAGCGAACGACGACAACACGAACCTCCCGATCCAGGTCGAGTTGGTCCCCGATTCCGTTGACCCCGCATTGCGCATCCCGGGTGCGGTCGCGGCTGCCGCGATTGCTCCGAGCGCGGCGCTCGCGTTTTTCGCGCCCGACGACGACGGCGCCTCACCCTACGCCGATCCGTCGGCTTTGCGCGCCGGCGGCTCGGGCGAGACCTACGCGGGGGTGGCGGAAGCCGGACCTGAGGGGGACTACGCCGGGTCCTTGGACGCCGGCGCAGCGGATGGCGGCGCAGGCGGCGAGTAGCCTCAGCTGATCAGTCTCATCCCCTGACCCTCAACCGCGACTTCCAGCCTCCAGAGCAATTGCGTGCTCGAGCTCTTCTAGAGAAACCGGCTTCCGTCGGGATTCATGGAAGACGCCTTGAAGAGACTTCAACGACGAACGAACCGGCTTCATCACGGCAGCGCCTTTACCTGCCAGCACGAACTCGATCTGCGACCCGGTCTCGAGCGCGAGCTTCTGCCGAATTTCCAAAGGAATGGTTACTCTTCCCTGACTCGTGACCTTAGCGATTGCCATGCCCCATACTACTTCTTGCGGCCAGCCTCACTGAGGCATCAAATCCGTCAGAATCCTTACGCGTCCACAATGATGACGGTGACAACGGGCTTGCGCCGCAGTGACCTGTCCGACCAACGGATCAAGTCATCAGCGATAGCCTTCTCCGCCTCCGGCCCGGTCTTCTCACGCTTCAGCCCGGCGAGTGTCTTCTCCACAATGCCGGTCGCCTTCTCAAGCTCGGCGGTTGTCGGAGCGAAGCCCACGGGGAAGAACTCCGGATCTTCCTCCAGTTTTCCGGTGTCCGGGTCCACGATGGCAAGCACCGTCATGGCTCCGTCTTCGGCGAGGCGGATGCGGTCCTGCAGCGACTCCTCGGTCGCGGCGCCCGCCACCATGTTCTCGACGTACACGTAGTCGGCGGTGACCTTGCCGGTGACGCGTGCAACGCCGTCTTTCAGGTCGATGGTGGTGCCGTCCTCGACCACGAGGGCCTTCTTCGGGTCCACGCCGGTGCGCACCGCGAGTTCGGCGTTCGCCTTGAGGTGGCGGTGTTCGCCGTGGACGGGCATGACGTTGCGGGGGCGTACGAGGTTGTAGCAGTAGACCAGTTCGCCGGCGCTGGCGTGGCCGGAGACGTGGACCTTGGCGTTGCCTTTGTGTACTACGTTGGCGCCGAGCTTGGTGAGGTCGTTGATGAGCCGGTAGATGGAGGTCTCATTGCCCGGAATGAGCGAGCTGGCGAGGAGCACGGTGTCGCCTTGGGTGAGGTCGATCATGTGGTCCTGGCTGGCCATGCGCGCCAGGGCTGCCATCGGCTCGCCCTGTGAGCCGGTGCAGATGATGACGGCCTTCTTGGGGTCCATCTTGTCGAGTTCCTTGAAGTCCACCAGCAGTCCGCGCGGCACCTTCAGGTAGCCGAGTTCGCGGGCGGTTTTCATGTTCCGCACCATGGAGCGGCCGACAAAGGCAACCTTCCGGTGGTACAGGTGCGCGGCGTCGATGACCTGCTGGATGCGGTGGATGTGGCTGGCGAAGCTGGAGACGATGATGCGGCGCGGAGCGGTGCGGAACACCTCGTCGATGGCCGGTGCGAGGTCCTGCTCGGAGATCTGGAAGCCGGGGACGTCGGCGTTGGTGGAGTCGGGCAGGAACAGGTCCACGCCTTCCTCACCGAGGCGGGCGAATCCGGCGAGGTCCGTGATGCGCCCGTCGAGGGGGAACTGATCCATCTTGAAGTCACCGGTCGCGAGCACCAACCCGGCCGGGGTGCGGATGGCGACCGCGAGGCCGTCGGGGATGGAGTGGTTGACGGCGAGGAACTCGAGGTCGAACGGCCCGAACTTCTTCCGGTCGCCTTCCTTGACCTGCACGGTCTTGGCGGTGATGCGGTGTTCCTGCAGCTTCGTCTTGATGAACGCGAGGGTCAGTTTCGCGGAGATCACGGGGATGTCTGCGCGTTCGCGGAGCAGGTACGGGACGGCGCCGATGTGGTCTTCGTGGCCGTGGGTCAATACCAGCCCGACGACGTCGTCCAGCCTGTCCCGCAGGTAGGAGAAGTCGGGGAGGATGAGGTCCACGCCGGGGTGGTGTTCTTCGGGGAAAAGGACGCCGCAGTCGACGATGAGCAGCTTGCCCGCGTACTCGAACACGGTCATGTTGCGGCCGATTTCCTCCAGCCCGCCGAGCGCAACGATGCGCATGGCACCTTTGTCCAACCGCGGAGGGGTCTGGCCACTACGTGACGAGTGGTGGTGCCGTGTTGTCTTGGTCATGAGATCCGATCTCTATGTCGGGCGGCAAGCCCGGAGCCCAAATACCGGCGGTAGGGTGCTTCGAAGCGGGGACGCCCTGCTACGGGGCGCGGCCCGCCGCAAACAGTGGCGGGACGGCATACTTACTTGCTTCTGACTTTATCACCGCGCAGTAGGAAGCCGACGACGGCGGGACTTGGCTCGGCAACTACGTCGCCTTCCATAGTTGAAGCCCAAGTAGCAGGCGCATGATTCACCTGCCGCTAGGCTCGGACCGTGCGAACTCTCGGAGTGGATCTGGCAGCCGATCCAAAGAAGACTGCAGCCGCGGTGATCCATTGGGAAGCCGACCGAGCAGAGTTGGTGGAGCTCAGCATCGGGACTACCGACATGACCGTCGTCGAACTGTTCGGTTCCGCCGATTTCACCGGGATCGATTGCCCTGTCGGGTGGCCCGAATCATTCGTTCCGTTCCTCCTTGCGCATGCCCAAGGTGACCCCGACGGAGTGCTCGCGCATGACGGCCTCGACGGAAGGCGCACGCTTGCCTACCGGGACACCGATCGCTTCGTCACTGCCCAAACAGGTTTGCGTCCGCTGAGTGTGTCGGCAGACAGGCTGGCGCACCCTGCGATGAGATGCGCCGTATTGCAAGCGAAGATCGGGCGCCGCTTTGGGGTCCAGCCTCTCGATGGTTCCGGAAGGCTGGCGGAGGTGTACCCGGCGGCGTCTTTGCGGTGCTGGCAAATTGCGGCGCGGAAGTACAAGGGAACTGGCGCTGCAGAGACGGCCGCCCGGGAGTCGATCGTAAACTCGCTCGCGGCCACGGCACCGTGGTTCGAGATGGGCAAGCATAGAACCTCGCTGATCGCATCGGACGATCAACTGGACGCTGCCATCGCTTCCCTGACCGCGCGGGCGGTTGCGGTCGGAAAGACCCTCCCGCCCGACGTCGCCCATGAACGACGCGCCGCGACCGAAGGCTGGATCCATCTTCCATCCGGCGATCCCGCAAGTCTGCTCTGCTGAGGGCTGCCGCCCACGCGCCGCCGCCCTCATTTTCCTGGCCACGGAACCGACCGCGCTTGAGGGTCGCCAAAAAATGAAGGGCCTGAGCCCGATGTAAAACCGTGCTCAGGCCCTTCGTCGAATCTGCTACTTGACGGCGACGAACACCTTGTCGCCGAGCAGGCCGGCCCGTACAGCGAGAACTCCCTCGCCGGCCGATGCTGTAGGCACTTCAAAGACCGTGTTACCGGTAGCGGTCGCATCCGTATAAAGCGTCCCGGTGGTATCGATAGGCTCAGGAGCGATCACGGGTGTATCGAATGAGTTGACCGTCGTGCCTTCTGCTGTGACGTACTCGATTGTTGCCCCAAACGCAGGTATCTGCCCCTCGGGATCGTCGCCGAGGTAGGTCGCTGAGTAGTTCACGAGAATGTATTCGGATCCCTCGGCGGGCGCCTCGTTGAACTCGTTGGCACCCATAACGGCATCCGTAGCGGCGAGCGTGACCGAATTGACCACGACGCGCCACTCTTCATTTTCGATGACCGAGCCAATCGCGTATGGGGTCTCGCGTGTTCCTTCGGCTCCGCCGGCCGGATCACCCTCTGCTACGCCCTCTTCGGCTGCTGTGTCTGCGGCTGCGTCATCCGCGGACGGCTCGACTACGGTGGTGTCGCCGCTGCCGAATGCCTCGTCGACGGATGCTGAGACTACGGCGAAGAAGACGACGAACCCTACGATCGTTCCAACGATCGAGACGATGAGGGCAGTGATGCCCATCCACTTGACCTTGTCCTTGAGGAACAAGGAAACGAGCGCCAGGATGAACGCTATTGGCAGCAGTATCCAGCCGATGATGAGAGCACCGGGGATACAGGCGAAGATGAAGCCGATAATCGATGTGATGAGCGCAATGAGCCCAAGCACGTTTCGTTGCTTCGTCGCTTCCTCCGGTCGGTATGGGAGCGTCTGCGTCGGCGCACCATATCCTTGCTGAGCAAATGGCTGTTGCTGTGGCTGATGGGGCGGAGTCTGCTGTGAGCCTGCCCCCGGGGACTCTGGATTTGTCATGGCTCAATAGTGACAGAGCCACGAGAACGCAGATTGTTGGCTATGACTGGATGTGGGCGGTTAAACTTTGCGCATGATCCGCGCCAATTCGCGGAATGCAATGGCTATTCCAGCCCGTCCACTCGCGCTCAAGGAAAGACCAGAAATGATCGATGGGTCAACCTTGCTGAAAAACTGAGCAACTCCTTCGCTACCCCGTACACATAGCAGTCATCCGGGACCCTTCGACTACGATGCGTTAAACAGCACGTGGCGCCTGCGGAGATCGGCCGACCAGTTCCCTGATCAGACCGTCAGTGATGAAGTCTCAGGCCGAATAGTCTGGTCCGTGTAAGACGCGCTTCTGTAGCTACAAAATCTCCCGTTAATTAAACGAGCCTCAATCGACATTTAAGTCGCTTTCCCTTGTTTCCGCTACGCAACAGGGAAATGAAGCCTCCGTCGTGGAGCAACATTTAAGTTCGTGGACGGTCATCTTTGCAGGTTCCGCACTGGGCAGTTCTGCGGCGGGTAGCGGTTGAAAGCGGCCGCGCCACACTCATTAGTGCACCAAGTCAGGATGATCATGCCGAGCGCCACCAGCATGAACGGGGCACCTAGTGCTACGGCGGGACCCGCGTTGGCACCGGCCGCCTGGCCGGTGAGCAAGTAGGTCCCGGCACCGATACACAAGCCGATACCGAAGACCACGAGTTCAAGAGCGCCGAGGTTCTTTTTGAGTTGGTCTCTAGAACGGAACCATCGTCTTCAACAGCCCCTCCCCCGGCGCGCGACCGGAAAGAATGCGGCAGAATTCGATCGCGTCGAGTTCAAGGTGTTCGCCGTCGTCGTACGCGCTCCAGGTGCCGCCCGCCGGGCCGGTGAGCGTCAGCCGGTAGGGCTTCCCGTGCCGGCTCGCCCACTCGCGGACCACGTCGTCGACAATCACGCAGTCGTGATCTGCCGTGAGAGCCAGCTGGTTGCCGGTGGCGCGGCTCAGGTCGATGCGGTGCATCCACGGGTCGCGGGTGAGGACAACGTCCAGCAGGTAGCCGATCGTCCACCATTCGCTCACCCCGTCCATGGACTGCTCTTCCGGCAGGCGCCGGTTTCGGATGAAGAACGGCGTCAGGCGTCGGCCGCGGGCAGCTTTCGGTCCGATCAAACGCAGTTCAGCGGTGAGCTCTTCCGGCGTCTTGTTGGCGCGCTCGGATACCTGCAGTCCGGTCAGCGCATCGATCTGCGCGACCCCGGTGCGCGCCACTTCCTTGTCCGCCGCCTTGACCTGCCGGTTCGTCTCCCAGGGCGTCGCGGCCATCGCGGCCATGCCGCAGATGTGGGCGACCAGCTCGCGGACATCCCACTTGGGACAGTCCGTGGGCAGGCTCCACTGTTCCGGCGCGCGTCCGACGACGGCATCGGCCACCCGGGCGTATTCGTTGCGTGCCAGCCGCATAGTGGTGGCTCGTTTCAAGGCGATCCTGCGGGGGTTGTCACGGGTGCCAACCGTGGCGGTTTGAGTAGTCCTGGCGGTGTCCTTGCGTGCAGAAGAGATCAGGGTAGGTTTAGGCCGTCGACATACATATCGACGGCGCGGTCCAGTAGTTTCTCCCAGCGGTTGCCGCCGGGATCATTGGCGAGTTGGGCGTCGATGAGCCCGCCAACCAGCGCGGTGTAGAGGTCGATATCCTCGATGCGGGTCACGCCGAACGGTGCAAGCTCTTCGCGGAACCGTTCCCAGGCGGTGACGGACGGCACGTAGGACTCCGGTGTTGGTTCGAACCCGGGAATGGTCCGCTGGTTCATCAGCTGGTAGCGCGCCGGGTCGCTCACGCAGAACTCGAAGAAGGTGCGCGAGTTCCACTTGAGGAAGTCGCGCAGGTCGTTTCGTGGAGCCTCGACGACGCCGGCTTCCATCTGTTCGAGACTGTCCCGCCACGCTTGGGCGAACATAGCGTCGAAGATCGCGTTCCGGGATTCGAAGTGGGTATACAGCGACGGCGCCCGCATGCCCACGCGCGCCGCAACCTCCCGCAGGGTCACGGCCGCCAGTCCGTCCTCGCGTGCGATCGACCAGGCGGCGTCGACGATCTCCCGACGGGAAGCCTCCCGCCTTTCAGCGAACCTATCGCGAGTAGGATTTCCTAACACAGTTAGGATTATGCGCTCGGTTGGGTGCGGCGTCAATAGCTTCCCGGCACCTTGCGGAGTGGCAGGTTAACTCAGCCGGGACAGCACCTCTACCGCGAACTCAGCGGTGGTGGCCGAGCCCTTGAGATCCGGCGTGGCAATACCATCCGCGAGCGCGGCTTCAAAGGCGCTTGCCAGGGACTTCGATGCCTCCTTCTCGCCGAGGTGGTCGAGCATCATCGCCGCCGCCCACAGCGCACCAACCGGGTTGGCGATGCCCTTTCCGGCGATGTCCGGCGCCGAGCCGTGCACCGGCTCAAACATGGACGGATACCTGCGTTCCGGGTTCAGGTTGGCGCTCGGGGCAATGCCGATGGATCCGGCGACGCCCGCCACCAGGTCCGAGAGGATGTCCCCGAAGAGGTTCGATGCGACGATGGTGCGCACGCTGGTCGGCTTCATGACCAGCCGCGCCGCCAGCGCGTCGATGAGTACCTTGTCGACGACGACGCCGGGAACCTCCTTCACGGCCTCCGCCACCACCTCGTCCCAGAACGGCATGGTGTGGATGATGCCGTTGGACTTGGTCGCCGAGACGAGCCGGCCGCCGCGTTCTGCTGCCAGGTCAGCGGCGTAGCGGGCGGCCCGGGCGACGCCCTTCCGTGTGAAGACGCTCTCCTGGACGGCGAACTCGCCGTCTGTTCCGGTCCCGAACCTGCCGCCGATCTGCGAGTACTCCCCCTCGACATTCTCCCGCACCACCACGATGTCCAGGTCTTCGATGCCGGGCATGGCGCCGACTACGCCGGGCAGCAGCCTCATCGGTCGGAGATTGATGTACTGGTCGAACTCGCGGCGGATGGGGATGAGGAGTCCCCAGAGGGTGACGTCGTCGGGCACGTCCGGTGTTCCGACCGCACCGAGGTAGATGCCGTCACCGTCGCTGAGCTGTTCGATCCCGTCGACCGGCATCATGCGGCCGGTCTTCCGGTACAGGTCGCTGTTCCAGTCACGGATACGCCACTGCACCGTGAAGCCGTGGCGTTCGGCGAGGGCGTCGACGCACTGCATCGCCACTACCGTGACGTCGACGCCGATGCCGTCGCCGGGAATTGAGTCGATGACGTACGTGCGGGTCATGGGGGTCCTATCGTCCGGGGTCCTTCAACGAGCGTGCCTGCCGAGTACCGCTCACTGCGGCGGAATCGGAAACCGATCCCAGACCCGGTGCTTGGCAAGCAATTCCACGATTCCGGTCACCACGGCGTCCGGTTCCCCCTCAACCACGCCTGCGGCGGACCCTTCAACTCCAGCGGCGTCCAGCACAGCTGAAGAATCACCCACCGCACCGATGGCTTTTGAGTGGCGGAACGCTTCAGCGAGCATGAGCTGAACGCGCGGATCCACGCCACCGGGCAAGCCTGCCTTTGCATCGCGACTGTTGGCGGCGTCGTCGGCTGGCTCCGCCGGTCCGGCGACAATCAGCGCATCGAACTCCGTTGAGCGTGCCGTGAGGTAGGTGCGCTGCGCCTCCACGCCGCCGTCGAGCTTGCCTCCGGTAGGCGCGATGACCAACGGAACCATACCGGCGTCGTCAATCGCGGTGCGCAGGGCGAGCACCGATGCCGGGTCGGCGCCAGGACCGGTGATGATGCCCACCATTCTTCCCGCCACCGGCCAGGTCCCGCGCACCTGGGACAGTGCCGGGCTGGGGTCTGAATCCTCCACCGCCTCGTTGGCGTCCGGCGCCTGAAGTCCGAGTCCCTTGGCAACCTCGCTGCACAGTCGATCGTCTATGTTGGCCAGGTTCTGCAGCTGGCGGAGGCGAATATTCTCTTCGTAGCATTTGCCCAGTTCAAACGTGTAGGCGGAGATCACATGGTCCTGCTCCACCGGAGTCAGCGAACGGAAGAAGAGGCGCACCTGGCTGAAGTGGTCCTCGAAAGTGGCAGGGTTCTCCCTCATCTTCGTGGATGCGGGTAGCTGCTGCGGCACCTCGATGTAGGCGCTCATGTCCTCACCGGCGAGGAACGGGCAGCCGCCGTCGAGGGAGTTGGGCCGGTACGGCGCCACTCCGCCGTGGACGGCCGTCTGGTGCATGCCGTCGCGCAGCATGTCGTTGACCGGGGCGTGCGGTCGGTTGATGGGGATCTGCGCGAAGTTAGGGCCGCCAAGCCGTGTGATCTGCGTATCGAGGTAGGAAAACAGGCGTCCCTGCAGCAGCGGGTCATTGGTGACATCGATACCCGGCACCAGGTGGCCGGGATGGAAGGCAACCTGCTCCGTTTCGGCGAAGAAGTTGGTGGGATTGGCGTTGAGAGTCATGGTGCCGATGATCTGCACCGGCGCCAGTTCCTCGGGCACAATCTTGGTGGGGTCCAGCAGGTCGATGCCCTCGAACATTTCCTCGGGAGTGTCCGGGAAGGTCTGGATGCCGAGATCCCACTGCGGGTATGCGCCGGCCTCAATGGCGTCGGCGAGGTCCCGGCGGTGAAAGTCCGGGTCCATACCGCCGATGATCTGCGCTTCCTCCCACACCAGCGAGTGGATGCCCTGCTTCGGCTTCCAGTGGAGCTTCACCAGCGTGGTCTCGCCTGCCGCGTTCTCCAGCCGGAAGGTGTGGACTCCGAATCCTTCCATGGTCCTGAAAGATCGCGGAATGCCGCGGTCGGACATGTTCCACATAGTGTGAGCCTGCGCCTCGCTGTGCAGGGAGACGAAGTCCCAGAAGGTGTCGTGGGCGCTCTGTGCCTGCGGGATCTCCCGGTCTGGCTGCGGTTTGGCCGCATGAACCACGTCCGGGAACTTGATGGCGTCCTGGATGAAGAAGACCGGGATGTTGTTGCCCACCAGGTCATAGGTGCCTTCATCGGTATAGAACTTGGTGGCGAATCCCCGGGTGTCCCTGACGGTGTCCGCCGAGCCGCGCGACCCCAATACCGTTGAGAACCGAACGAAGACCGGCGTCTCAACGTCCTTGGCGAGGAAGCCGGCCTTGGTGACTCCCGACGCCGCGCCGTTGGCCGTGAAGACCCCGTGCGCTGCTGCTCCACGCGCGTGAACCACGCGCTCCGGGATGCGCTCATGGTCGAAGTGGGTGATTTTCTCCCGCAGGTGGTGATCCTGCAGCAGGACCGGCCCGCGAGGACCGGCCTTCAGGGAGTGATCTGTGTCGTAGAGCCGGGTTCCCTGGGCGTTCGTGAGGAAACGGCCGCTTTGTGAGTTGACTGTCCTTGCCGCTCCGGTGGGTGCACCGGTGGGTGAGACAGTTTCGGGCCCGGTCTGGTCCGGCTTGGGCGGAAGCGGCTCGCGCGGGTCGATGGGTTCTTCGAGGCTGGGCGGTTCCACACCCGGAGCGCCGGGAATGTAAGGCTTGTCCGCGCTGCTGCTGCTGCTGCTTTCAGTCATGGCTTGGCTCTCCATCTACGTCTAGGGTGGGCGTCCCGGACGGTCCCTCAGGCCGCCATCTCCACACTACTGGGAATAGTAAGCAGACTGAATAGTTTGAACGCCCTTAGCGTTTGGGCCGCGGCCGCACGGGATCAGGAGCCGCCGCGAGCGAGGCGCCGAACCCCTCGCAAGCCGTCGCACCTCGGAAGTGCTCGCGCTATCGACGGGCTGGCGGGACCGTGCCGGAAAGACACGTTCCGAGGTCATCCGCCAAGCGTTGACGACTTCCACTGCATGACGGTTCACAACTTCACTCAAGCACGGCATCGAACTCAACCCAAACACGCTACCCACACTCACACTTAACAGCTAGTGTGGGTTGCATGGTGAGTGTGGGTAACGGTGTAGGGTTCGAAACCAGTCAGGGTCGCCTTGAGGACGTCATCGCCGCTTTACGACAGATCGGTACCGACACCCGCCACGTAGAAGTCAAGGCGTCAGTGAGCCGTATTCCGAAATCACTACCCTCAACCCTGAGCGCGTTCAGTAACAGTTCGGGTGGCGGGCTCGTGATACTGGGATTGGCCGAAGATGATGACTTCCATCCAGCTCCGGGATTCGACCCGAAGGCTATTGCTGATGCGGCCAAGGACCTGGTCAGGCAACGACGCTCCCAAGACCAAGGGGGCAGACTCTCGCCTGTCCCAGTTGCCGAAGTGGATATCGCTGAATTCGAAGGTGCACCCGTTGTACTCATCGATGTGGCCGAACTTGCCCAAGACCAAAAACCGTGTTTCGTCGTTAGCGCAGGGCCCATCAACGGCAGTTACTACCGGCTCCATGATGGGGACCATCTGTTCAGCGAGTTTGAAGTGTACTCTCTTCAGAGTACAAAACGTCCACCGAAAGACGACAGCCAAACCGTTGAGCAAGCCGCTCGCGACGACTTGGATCCAGAAGCGGTCGAGGGATTCCTGGGCCAACTGCAAAGCTCACGCCCTATGGTTTTTCAGAAGCTGACTCGCGAAGAAATCCTTGTGCGCACCAGGGTCCTGGACGAGTCCGGGAGGCACCCTTCCCTTGCTGGTTTGCTCAGCTTCGGCGTCTTTCCCCAGCAGTTCTTCCCCCAACTCATGGTCACGTTCGCCGAATTCCCTGGAACCCAAAAGGGCGCTGCTGTTGACGGAATCCGATTAGTCAACAGGGCCACCCTGGACGGGTCGATTCCGATCATGATCGATTCAGCTGTAGCAGCGGTGCTCCGATCTCTGAAAGTCCAGCGCGTGCAACGCGGAAGCCGCATCGAGGAAGTTCCTGAGATCCCTGCTGACGTCATACGCGAAGCCGTAGCAAATGCTCTCATGCACCGCGATTACAGCTCCTACTCCGTGGGTCAGCAGGTACGTATCGAGCTCTTTTCAGATCGTCTCGTCATCACGAATCCCGGCGGGATTTACGGGGGACTTAAACCCGCTGATCTTTGGAAGGGCATCTCCAGCTCCAGGAATTCGGTCCTCTCGAAGATCCTTCCTGATGTGCCGTTGCCCGGGGGTAGCGGGCGAGTCTCAGAGAACTTTGGGACAGGGATCCAGCGCATCGTTACGGGCCTCAACGAAATGGGGCTTGACGCGCCAATCATCAGCGACTCAGTAGCCTACTTTGAGATCATTCTGCCGCGCTATGGATTGATGAATGAGGACGTTCGTTTATGGTTGGACGATTTGGGAGCGAACAGCCTTCCCATCAACCACCAACGGATTTTGGCGCTTTACAGAGCCAAAGAGCCCCTCGCTGTTTCAGCTATACGGCAAAGGCTCGCCATGGACGGCGAAGAGGTTCGCGATGTACTTGAGAGGCTGGTTGCCGATGAGTGGTTGGACTATCCACCCAAAAGGGGGGACGCCTACCCCGCTGGACGCAGACTCCTACAACAACCTTCACTACTCCCCTTTGAAAAGAACTCCCCGCACCTCCGCAGAACAGGCGAAGCTGGCACCCTGGCAGCTGTACGGCTTCGTTTCGACGGGGGTGATCAGTTGTCGAGCAGGGAAGTCTCTGCAGTAACCGGATTTCATATCAACACGGTTCGGAGAGCCCTAAGACAGCTAGTGTCGGATGGCTGGTTGGTCGGAGTGGGAGACGAGTTCAGCCCGAAGCGGACGTACAGAAAGAAGTAGATTCGTCGGGTCCACGGCAGATCCGTGGGTGTTTCCGCAGGCACGCAACTTACGACGACGGCGCGTGGCCCGTAGGCACCTCGAGAGCTTCCACCAAATCGACCAGCGCGTCGACGCCGCGTGACGCCTTGATCACTTCGCCGATCCGCGCCGCCTTCTCTCGGTAGGAAGGTTCGGCGAAGACCGCTCGGACGGCCTTGGCGATGTCGTCGGGCTTGGGGCGGTTGGTGCGCAGGTTGATTCCGGTCCCTGACCACGCAACGCGGGCTGTCACTTCGACCTTCTCCTCCGTCTGGCCTGCGACCACCAGCGGCACCCCGTGGCGTAGCGCGAACTGCACTCCCCCGTAGCCGCCGTTGGTGACGAGGACGTCGGTCTTGGGCAGCAACTGGTCGTACGGGAGGTAGGAGGAGACGCGGACGTTGGCCGGCAGCGGCCCGGTCAATGCGGACTCGGGGCGACCGCCGGTGGAGACGACGACGAGCACGTCCTCGTTCGCGAGGCCGTCGATGGTGGGGCGGACGAGGTCATCGAAGTCGTGGTTGGCGACAGTGCCCTGGGTGACGTGGATGACGGGGCGGCCGGCGTCGAGTTCGTCCCACCACTCGGGCAGCGCTACCTCCGTGGCGTCCTTACCTCCTCCCTGCGAGACTGGTCCGACGAAGTACACGGTGTCGGGGAGGTCGCAGCGCGGGTACTCGGACTCGGGGACGGTGAACTGGGCGAGGAGGTCGGCCCGGCGTGGCCAGTCCATGAAGAAGCCGGGGTAGGCCTGGCCGGTTGCTTCGCGCGAGACGGTGTCGGCGAACTTCTGGACCGGGCCGAAGACCACCTTCTGGGTGAGCGTGGTCATCGCGCGGTTGCGGATGCGTCCGAGTGATCCAGGCTTGGGTTGGATGCCTAGTCCGTACGGGGCTGTGTCGCGGCTTGCGAGGCTGAGCGGCACGATGCCGCAGTTGATCACGGCGGGCCGCTCGGCACGTGGGGTGTTCAGCAGCAGGGAGGCGCCCATGAAAAGCGACTCTGCGAGCACAGCGTCGGTGGGCATTGTGGCGATGGCCGACTGGACGGCGTCGTACTGGGCTTTGCCGGGGCGCATGAAGATTTCGGTGATGTCGTACCGGATGCCTTTGGGACCCTTCAGTCCGACGCGGCCGGGGAAGGCCTGGTCCATGGCGCTGTCGTCGAAGTCGGCGTCGGGCGGCAGCGGGAGGAAGGTGGCTCCGACGGCGGCGACGCGGTCGGCGTACCGCTGGCCCGTGAGGAAGCGGACGGCGTGGCCGCGGTTCACCAAGCCGGCGGCGACCGCGAGCATCGGGGTGACGTGGCCAACGAGTGGGCTGGAACAGACGAGTATCGATGCCATGATGGGCTCCTGCTGAAGTGGTTACGTTGCATCAGTGTTCATTACTGTGGCACAGTAGTCAATATGGTTTCCACAGTTTCTGGTCCACGGCAGTACCGGTCGGCACTGCGGGAAGAGCAGGCGCTCCTCACACGGCAACGCGTGCTCGATGCGGCTGGACGTTGCTTTGCCGAGAAGGGATTTACGACGACGACGCTGGGCGCCATCGCGGAAGCGGCGGGGGTGTCTGTGGAGACGGTGCAGATCCATGGGCCGAAGAAGAAGCTGCTGTTGGGTGCGCTGGAGTCAAGTTCGGCGGGAGTGCCGGATGTGCAGTCGATCCTTGAGGTGCCTGAGGCGCGGGCAGTGATGGAGGAGCCTGATCCACGCGCGGCTCTGGTCGGGTTGGCGCGTTTCGCGGCTTCGCTGAATGCGCGGATTGGGCGGCTATGGCAGGCGATGGCGGCTGCGGCCCAGGGTGATGGGGAGATCGCTGCCGCGTATGCGGGATTGCAGTCGCGGATCTGTGCGGACTTCGTGAGGGTGGCTGAGGCGCAGGTCGCGAAGGGCGGGGCTCGAACAGACGTTTCCGCCGACGAACTCGCTGCAACGTTGTGGGTGCTGACCTCGCCATATCAGTACGACCTTCTAGTGGTGGAGGCCGGATGGTCGGAGAAACGGTATCGCGACTGGTTGGAGCGGGTTGTGGTGGAGACTGTATTGGATCAACACGAACACAGAGAGGCCAGCGGTGTGAAACTCTTGCGTGAGCTGTCACCCGATCGTAACCCTGCTCTGTAACCTGGTGAGCGGCCGCCTGCACAACGCTCGGACCGGTGCGGAAATGCTCCGTTATCAACGAGAGGACGAAGGTTGAACGGCTTTTGGTGGGTGGCTCCTGTGCTAGCGCTTGTTGGAGCATTGCTCGGTGGTATCTTGTCCAATTGGGCTTCGAACCGATTCGCCGAAAGGAGAGCGGAAATCGCGCTCATTCGAGAAGCCCGCATCGCATTGGAGCGGTGGAACGCAACTCGAATAGGTCCTATGGGCTTGGCCTATCCCGGAATCGACCCTCAGATCATGTCGGAAGTTTCCGCCTCCTCCGTGAAGCAATTCTTTGAGAGACACTTCGCGGAGACCCACCTTGCCAAGGCAGCACTCGGAGCCGTTCGAGACTTCGACAAGCGCATCGTGATGTTCTCGACACCGAGCGCTGGGACCTGCCGGTTGAGCAGATCAACGTGCTCAGAGATGCACTGGGTTCTGCAGAGCTACAAGCCCGGAGGAGAGCCCGAGGTCAACGGACGATCAGAAGGACAGATTCGTGAGACATGATCTAAGCGAACGTGTTCGGCCGAGGCGCGCATATCAGTGAAGACCTCTGGCGGCCAGAAATGCGGTCGCAACAGTCGTTGATGACCGCGCTGTTCTCCCTGGAGCGCATTCTCTCGGCACCTGAGTGGCCTGATCCATCCCGGGAGCGACGACTCGAGGTGCTCCAGTCGTGGGGCGCCGTGTAGCACGAGAGCCCACGCCGATGCCTAGGACTTGGCGTCAGCAGCAGCTCCCTCGGGCTTTTGCATGCGCAACGCTCGCCGATCCTTCCGATTCTTATTGATGCTTTTCCAGGTTCTCGGAAATAAGAACGGCGTCGTCTGCGGCATATCGTCACCGAACTGTTCGAATTCTTCACGCATCCGTCGCACATCGCGGCGATTAGCAGATCTCAACCTGATCTTAAGGGAAACTAACCTTCGAAAAGCGTACTCGCAGTCACTCGCCCGCTGATCCCAGCCCCAAACCACCGAAGCCATAGAAGTGAGAAGAAGCAGGAAACTTGCGCCGCTCAATACTGAAACCGCTACGGGAACAGATCCGATTCCGGTCAGCGACATAAATACAACTGCCGTCGAAACCGTCGATACGGCCAACGTAAGCGTAAGAAGACCACGGCTCCAGAAGCGAGACCAGAAGTGCATACGAGCATACAAGTCGGTGAGGTTCGAAATATGATCAATGAATCGTTCATCACTCATATCCGGCCGTTTCTTGCGCATATCATCCATGGTAGGTCAATCTATTGGGGCTCAGCGATTTGGCATCGCTTCAACGCGCTTGACCGAGATCCAAGGCTGCAGTAAGCGCTGCGGGCGCCGGCGGGTTGACAGCAGTTTTTGCTTGAAGATCCACCGTGTTGAGTCGAGGATCCTCCTTTGCTAGCAACGAGAAGTTTGACTCTGGAGATGAATAAAATCAAGTGGAACTCGATCGGACGGCAACGCACCCACTGACCTCGAATTCCGGGCCTAGCGAGATGGGATTTACTGGCCGGCAGGTTCTGAGACCTCCTCCTGAAATTCGTCTTCCAGCTCCTCATCATCAACGTCCGCGTCATTGCCCACTCCGACCACTGGGTCTTCGCTCGACTCTGACCACGTAAGACCAAGCCAGTCCTTCAGCTGCATGTAGGCGAGTCGAAGAAGAACCTCAGCACGCTGGTCCATAAAATCTAGGTCCCAGTCATCAGCTCGTTCCCCGAGCGCTCGAAGGTGCGGAAGATGACGAGACATCTGCGCCAAGTCTTCCGTTGATTGTGCAAAGATGAATCCTGAGTTGTTGAGGGTGGACTTCGCATCGTCCGCAGTCGAGGCACCGAGCGCTGCATATAGTATCTTTTTCTCGCTCCAGGGTCTCGAGCTTAGCGACGTGTTGGCAGCGCCCGGTGCGAGGACCAAGTTGCCGAGTTTGTGAACAATCTCTTTGTGCTTGTAGAAGTCATGATCCCAGCCGTCTGTTGCCTGCTGCGGCGCTATGTGCTCGATAGTTAGATGTGTTTCATCGGCCCAACCGTCCGAATTAAAGCACGACGCCAGTCCAGCTTTACCACGGACAACCAGACCAGGTATGTCGTGATCCTCGATTGTGTCGTGGTGGGCGGCTAAGAGCAAGAAACGAGTAAGCGGCCGACTAATCTTGTAAAGAGGCAGAGCCCCTGCTGATGCCAAGAATGAAGCGAGATTAGCGATTCCCCCGTGCTTGGTATCGGACAGACGGGCAGCGAGCTCTTTCTTTAGGCCCTCCGCGTCTACCATCGGATTGGGTTTCGTCGAGTCAGACACTGCCCGCCGACGTGCTAGCGGGCCGATGCCGGTCAGCGAGTCACCGACCATCACCGATCGGTACTGACTATCGATGTTTCCCGTTCCGCGCCGGGTCGCACGCCAGAAAACGGTAAAGGCCGTGATCGCCTTGATCGCGGTTTCGAATTCGGCGATACGCTTGCTTCGATCCTCGCCCTCTTCGGCATGGACGGCCTCGGAGTAGAAGCGAACCAGAGGCGCGATGGCGATCGTGTGATTGAGTGAGTTCAGAAAGGACAGGCACAACTTAACAGTGTCTGTCATGGCCGATGCATCCAGCCCAATCAGTTGACGGGGTGTTCCGGCAACCGGTTCCCAGGTCGTCCCAATGAAGGCGGAAGTATCACTCAAATGCCGCAAGTAGGCCGCGCGCTCATCCTCGACGCACTTCAGGCTGTCAAAGGTATCCCTCATGTAAATACGCTGATCGGGAAGCCGCTTCGATAGTTTCTTGCCTGTCTCAGCCAACGCAAAGCTAACCAGCAACTCTCTGGTCACATTTTGGAGCTTATCCCCTACACCGAATTGGTCAAGGTAGCTCTGCACAGCTTTCATATACCGGTGTGCATCGGAATCCTTGTAGTCCTGGATCGTCTCCGCCATGACAACGCGCGGCAGGAAGGTCTCAAACGCTGTCAAGGGCTCCCCCGTGGTATTCAGCGACTCAAATATGGTGAAGGCATAATCTTCATTCTTGCCTTGAACAACCGTAAGCGCGATACGGTTTAGCGCGTACGCGGCAAGCATGACGAGCCGCATCAGTTCCGCCTCCGGATCGTCGTCCAGCTCCTCCAACCACTCACACAGCTCTGGGTCGAGCTCGTGATTGAACAACGCGCGTTGAAATTCTATCTGGGTCGTAAGGACCGAAAGTGGCGGTAAGTCCTCTAGCTCCTCGATCTGTTTACGCGTCGCGAGCTTGCTGAGGGCGGAGCGAATTTCTCCAAACCTCTTGATGAGATCATCCTCTCCTTCGCCAACCCCCACGCGTGCCTTCGGCCTGAAATCCGTCGGTTTCGTCGTCCTCGCTTCGCTGTCGGCAATCACCGAGTACTCATAGAGAAGGTTCGCGATTGGGGACTGATACTTCTTGAGCTTTTCGTTCTTGGCCCACTGGTCGACAAACGCCCGAATCAAGCGAGGGTAGATTGGAGTTGTGCCGTAGTTGTTCCTCTCATAGAAGGCGGTTCCCAGCATCTGCAGGATGGTGATTGTTTCTGAATAGAGATGCATTCGAGGGCCTTCTGCCGCGTCCGGCTCCTTGCCTTTGAACACCTTCCATGAGCGCTGGCGGATAAGGTTGTGAAGGCTCACCAGCAGCAGAAGTAGGCTGGAAAGGCGTTGTTGCCCGTCTATCACGGTGAGCACTTTGGATGGCACATCGGGCTTCACGACAGGATTTACGGTGACGTGATTAACGTCATGGATTGTGATCACCGTGCCGAGAAACGTGAAGCTGTCCGGGGCGTCACCGAGGTTCTTCAGACCGTGCAGTGTGTCGTCAAGGAGTTTCTCAACCTTGTCCCTCCCCCATCCGTACGGGCGCTGGTAGGGCGGCAGGTAAAGACCAAGGCCGTTGTCAGACAGCAGCTCGCGAAGACTTTTGCTCTGAGCTTCGAAAATCTCTTTGGCTTGGGTTGGCATGCGGAATCCTTCGGTTTAGTGGGACTCGGTGATGGGCCGTGCGATTCCAATCAGATGTGGCAGGCCAAGCAGGCTTCGTCGCCACCATCCTCAGCAAGGACGTCGTCGAGAACATCAACGAGTGGCAAATTCGTTCGGCGGTTCGCAGCTCGCTCCATAGCCGCAGCGTGCTTAGCCTTGATCTCGTCCGAGCGGTCACGCATCTCGCGCAGCGTCTCTCCAGCCGACCAGGTGTACTGGCGGCCCTTCATCGCCGTGTCTTCAAAACCTTGCTTCTCCTCATAGGCAATAGCCTCATCAAATAGGTCGGGATGACGCTCCGAAAGCCCGATCCATTCTGACTTGCGTTGGAAGAAGCAGAATGAGCAACCGCTACGTGTTCGCCACTCGTAGTACTCCGGTAGCCCAACACCGGCATCATCAAGGATCTTGAATACTTGGTCTTTGGTGATGCCGTCTTCCTTGAAAGGAAAGACGGGACGAATCGTCGGTTTTGTGCTGATGTACCCACTCCGGTTCTCGTCCGCCCGTATACCGATGTAGGTGTATGTCTTGGTGTCTCCCAGCCATGCCTCAAGTGGCTTGATCTTGAGCTGCTTCGTGCACCAACGCATCTGCGGACTTGGTAGCGCCCCACCGTATACCTGCAACCAGTGGTCGAATCCGCGCTCGGCGTTGAGGCGCACAATGCGCTGACCGAGGACTGCCTCCAAACTTGACAAATATTCGTAAATTTCGGGCAATTCTGCCCCTGTGTCGGTGAAGAAATACTCGAGGTTCGGAATGCGGTCCTTGAGGTAGATCGCTAATGCCGCGCTGTCCTTACCACCACTTATGCCAAGGACATGGCGCGCTCCTACATCAGCTAGCGCCTCGTGGAGCGGGACGCTCGTCATGTTGAGCTTGTCAGTTGCCACTGCGAGCCTTCCTGTCGTGTGTGTTTGGGGTGGAATTATCTAAGTCGATTTCCAGTTGTGGGTTCGATTGAAGCACCCGTTCGACAAGGAGAGCGGTAAGGCCATCACGACCGTGCGGACCCCCGACAAGTTGCTCCGCTTGCTGCAGCGCGTTATCAACGAGTCCGGCAAGCGCCGCGACAGCGTTGTCATCATAGAAAACAACACGACTGGTCTCCTCCCCCTCGGGATTCGTCACGGTCAAGCGTCGAGCTTGGAAGGTGCCTTCCCTCGATCTCGCACGCGCATCGAAATGCAATGCCTCAACACGGTGAAACGCCGCGACCGTCTCAGTCAACATAGATCGGAAGCGTTTGCCATCCTCATCCAACCAGAGCTCCACCGACTTGCCGGTCAGCGTGAGACCCATCCGACCAAGCCAACCGACATCGTCCGGCGACTCGTCGGAAGCGTTAAAAATGAATGCTTGGAGTTTGGGATTGAGCACCCTCCCCTGCAGCGGCTCGGAACGAACCTGCAACGCCTTCCGCAGCGCCGCTACGTCCGCCGCCCGATCAAACGCGTGAGCAAGAAGGTCGCGGATCTCCAGCAGCTGGCGCTCGTAGGCCCCCCGCAGCTCCTCCAATGAGGAGTGCAGCGCCCTTCCAAACTTCGCGACAGTGTCAGCGGAAGGGTTCTTCCACTCGCTATCTTCCAACCCACATGCCTCCGGTAGCTCGTTGAGCAGCAGCCGGTCAGGTTCGCGTGCGTCGAGCAGCGCCTTTCGCACGGCGAGCGCCTGCTCCGACAGGTTGCTAGTGCGCTTCGTGTAGGTCGGCATGCTGCGCACGAGATTGAGTAGCGGCGCAGCCACCGCGAGCACCGTTTCGTTCCGAAGGGTTTGGGATGACATAGCGCTCAAGCCACCTATCCCCAGGGAGGCAGTCGCCTTCGAGATAGCCGAAAGAATCTGCACACGGTTACCCCGCGTACTGAACGACTTGAGGGAAAAACGCTGTGGCGCCTTGACAAGACGCTCCACAAGGTCAGGTGTAAGGCTGGGCTGGAACGTCCCTTCTTCATAGATTGCGACATCATCATTTCTTTGCAGGAGGTATGCCACGAGAAGGACCGGAATTGGCCCCTCCTTCAACCCAATTGGTGGCGCCACCAGACGCTTGTAGAGGTGAGCGACTGAGCCCGGCGAATCGCTCGCAGCGTCGATGAATTGAGCGATCGAGCCCCAAGCGTACTGGAGCGAGCCCTTCGGGCCGGGCCTACCGAATGCCCAGGCCACCCCGCGCTCAGCATGCAGTCCAGTGTGTTTGAGAACAGCCTCGTACATGGCCCGTTCTGGCCCGTATCCTTTCAGGCCGAGGCGTTCCTCCGTGCTGTGTTCAATCATCGCCTCTATGAGTTCCCGGCGCGCCTTAGCACCTTGACTAGTTAACTCACGACGACCGAGCATCTCGTTTCGGATGTGCGGGCTCTGGCTATAGGCCTCATCGCACACGTCAGAAAGCAGACGTGAAAGGCCGTGTGGACACGGGAGCGGCTCGCCGAGCCCATCGGTTTTGACCACTCGATACTCCACACCATCGGCGCCAGGTTGAAACACTTCTGCCAGGGCTTGCGACAGGCGGTTCCTAGCGTCTGCTACGCGGTCTTGAAGTTCGCGTCGCGCGACACTGTCTGCCATGACGTCTTGCTGGTCCAGAACCGCGAGCGCGGCCGCCACTTCGATGGCCGCATCACGAACGCGTCGGGCACGGTTGCTGGTTGCCAGAATCGTCGGACGAAGGTCCGCATTAATCTCCAGCCGGGTAGCAGTTTCGGCCGACCCTAGGTGGTAGATGAAGACACCGTCTGCAGGATTGTCCTCTGCCAATCTCGGCAGAACGCGAGATCTGTCATCCGTATATGCAACCGAGAAGTATCGAAGCATGCCAACGTGCTGGCTGTGCCGTGCGGCGATAATCGGTGTATCTGAATGAAGCCGAGATAAGAGGTCGGACACATTGGTGCTGCGGAGTTGCTCTCGAGCGTCGGCGACCCGCCCACGAAGGTCAACGTCGCTGCCCTGCCACAGTCTGTACTCATCCGCGAATGAACGGAAGGTCAGAAATCCACGACCCTCTAGGTCATCCAGACGTCTACGCCACGTCGCGTCTTCAGGACCCGACGGGTCGTTCAGCGCGAACGATACCAAGTCGGAAGATGCGCGTAGCCCTAGTGCATTGCCCATAAGATTCAGCAGGCCGACGGTCTTCAGTACTGCCTGATCCTGCTGGTCCAAGTTAGCTGCCTCGCGCACTCGCTCATGAATCTCGCGCCAACGGCTCCCGCCGATGCTTAGTGCCATTGCCTGGCCTGAGCCTGCAAAGAAATCGAACAAGTCGCTCAACACTATGACAGGGAGCGGTTCCAATTGCTTCGGTACCGGCGTCGAATCTAAGAAGCTTCGCGTCGTTCCCGGCTCGGTGCTGGCGAGGAAGGTGAAAAGAGTTCGACCATGCTGACCAAGCTGACCACACAATTCGGGTAGCGCCAGTAATGCGATTGGATGCAGCGGGTAGCACTGCATTACAGTCTGGGCGCCGCCGGGCAGATGGTTGGCGACTCCCGCGGCCCGGGCAGCGACAAAAGCAGCGTCAGCCCAGTCCTGACGCCGTTTGGCAAGGGTTGGTGAGATGCCACTAGCGTCCAAAGCTCCGGCCACTAGCCGGAGGGACTGCTCAGCGGAATCGAGAAACGCTACATCCTCAAAGCGTCCCTGGACCTTTCCCCACTCACGACGCTGCTGGGCAGATGCCTGACGCACATAGTCATCGAACGCGAGGTGCTGCAAGGTAAAAGTGAAGATCGGTGCAGCTTGCTGACCAGTCGCCTGCTCGGCAAGCTCCTGGAGAACAAAAAGGTCGGTGGAAGCTTCCATGCTATCGCTCGCCCGAGAGGCGAAGTGCTCAAGCGTCTTGCCAAATTCATCGAGCACAAGCAGCACAGGTGTCAACTCGGAAATGACACGAGCAGCGGCCGCAACAGCGCGCGCTGATCTTTTAGCATGCGCAGAGTCGAGGGCCTCAGACACGGCCTTCGGCGCACGCTTGGGCCATCTAGCTTGCGTTCCATTGACGAGGGCCCGAAGCAGACTGTCAGACAGTGGTTCCTGCTGGCAGGTGGTTGTAGCCAGCACGAACCCATCCGAGGCACCGACAAGCCGCCGTGCTTCCGTCAGCGCCTCATAGAGAGCCCCGTCAGCCTCTCGCAGTGAACGCTCGGCGGCTTCCCGCAGCTCACCAACGGGGCCGAGTAGCGCTCGTAGGAAGAGGGCAAATGAACTCTTGCCCGCCCCGTATGGGCCGGTAAGTGACCACGAGCGTCCCGTGCCTGAGCCACCCATCGAATCCACAAGCCGCCGCAGCACTTGCAGCGCGCGACTCGTTGGGATGTAGTGCTCCACCTGCTGCTGATGAGCCTCTAGGTTAGCCGCACGAAGATACCGCTCCTTGGGCCGGATGTGATCGCTCAGTCTCACCCCAACGGTCATGCTGCTTGCTCCTGGCTCACTCGGTAGTAGTCGCTGACTATCCGGTCACGAAGCGTTTCGATATCGCCATCCACGATGAGTTGCCTCAGTCCGGCTGGTTCGGTCACGCGCAGTTCTGGTACCAACTTCGTCGCTTCGATAAGGACGTCGTAGAGATTGCTTTCCGTCAATCGAAATGCACGACCTGGAGCACCCACATCGCTGGCCAATCGTGCAACGCTGATCGTTTGTTCCTTCGCCCCGGTATCAGCGAGGAAGTCAAGGCAGGCATACGCGACGATTGCCGCTGGAAGCGTCGGCTTAGGACCAGTGGCGAACCGCCAGCTTTTCGTCTCCCCGACCGCAGGCATGATCAAGCCGAGCTGCCGTGTGGGGCAGTCCAGCAGATCGTCCATAGTCTGGCGACCTGTACGACGAACGGCGAAGGTGCGCAATAAGCAATCGACATCCTTCTTCACTGACGACTCCATCACACTCTTCCAACCGGCGGCAGCCGTTAATTCAATGACCAGATCGGTCAGCTGATACTCCTCGAACTGCTCGGGAGCGAAGAGATTGAATGCGATCCACCACACTGGTGCAGTGCACTTACGGTCAAGCAGTTTCCAATGTAGTAGCCACAGGCTCGCTGGGTCCTCCAACCACGGATCCCACCCTTCCTCATTGAGGAGTTGGCGCCCGAAGGTAGAGGGCTCCAGGTGCGGCGTACGAGGTCGCTGTGCATTCGGAGTCGGTTCGATGATCTTGTACGCCTGGCACCAATACCGGATGGCGTTCACCATATTCTTCCCGACTCCGAGCTCAACCGTGGCGTTTGGCTTCGAGAAGGCGTCGGGATCCGCAAGGGCGGCAGTAAAGCCCTTCCGGAGCCAGCCGAACCTCAGGTGGAAGGTCTCGTGCCGGGCAAACCCTGAATCGGCTGCGGCAGCTAACAACGCCCCACTCATAGTGCATACCTCTCTTGTGACCCAGGACCACAAAGCATATGGACCAACTCAATGTAACCACGCCTTAACTCTTCCACTGCTGCGTCGACATCCGCCGTGCTGGTATATCGACTGAGGCTCAGGCGGATCGAACGTGCGGCCTCCCAAGCGGAGACACCCATAGCGAGCAGAACTGGAGAGGGGGTGGGCGCACCAGCATGACAGGCGCTCCCGGTCGATGCAGCTAACCGCGGTAGCCGCGCAAGCAGAGCATCAGCCTCGACACTCTCAGGCCCGTCCAGTCCGACCGCTACATTCAAGATTCCAGGCAGACGTTGACTTGAATTGGCAGCATGCTCGACGATATCGCCGATGTTCATCTTCAACCCAATGAGCAATCGCCGGCGCAGCACCCGAACCACCTCGGCGCACTCAGCTCCCGAGGACAAAGCAAGCTCCACCGCTGCACCGAAACCCGCGATGGCGGCGACATTGGCTGTTCCGCTTCGGAACCCACGCTCCTGACCACCCCCCGTCACTTGAGGGCGAAGGCGGTTTCGCGCCATCGGACGAACGATCAGCGCGGCAGCTCCTTGGGGCCCGTGCATCTTGTGCGAGCTGACTGTTACTAGATCGCAGTCATCCAACATCGTGTTCGGTCCCCAGGCCATCAGTTGGCTCGCGTCTGCATGTACGAGCGCTCCAACCTTGTGCGCTCGTGCAACTATCTCATCGAAAGGCTGGATAACACCTGTTTCATTGTTGGCCGCATGAATGGAAACTAGCGCGGTAGCCGGCGAGAGGACTGCTTCCAAATGATCGAGATCAATTTCTCCCGTACCGCTAACATCGACCAAGTGCGCACGGCCCAGCTCAGATGTGACGTCGTTAACCGTCGCGAGCACCGACGGATGTTCGGCCTTTGTTGCGACGATATCGCCGGTGCCAGGTTGACGTACTATGCCCCTCAGGACCAGATTGTTCGCTTCAGTCGCACTCCCGACAAAAATGACGCCCGCTGGTCCGACTTGTAACAGTTCGGCGACCACTTCCCTAGCCGTCGCAATTCGGCTAGCTGCCACGTGTCCGGCGGCATGCGCCGCACCGGCATTACCCGTCTCTTCAAGTACTTGGACGGTAGCCTGCAGCGCCTCCGGAGCTATGGGAGTCGTCGCGGCAGCATCCATGTAAATCAGGTCGGCCATGCAGGTCCTTCCTCGTAGTGGGCCGATAGTTGCTTGCAGTCCGAGACTCTACGTTCAAGCACTGACAGAATTGATTCAAAGCACCCGATTCAACGCGACTACTAGTGGCGGTAGCGCAGCCGCCGTGCAGCTCCCACATAAATATTCATGGCGGATCGAAACTGAGCGGCGTTGACCGTAGTCAGGTCCAACTCATAGTGGGTTCCATCGATGGCGAAACGCACTGTCTCATCTGCAGCAGCCGTTCCATCTAGGTCATCCACAAGAATTGTCAGCACTTGAATCGCCATGCCCTCAGTATCGCTTGTAGCTTCAGCCCAGCTGCGGGCAACACGCAGGGATCGGTTTACTCAAGACAGGCCATAACCCTCGAATACGATTGTTCATGCGAGCAGACCAAGATCCTCCGCTACCATCACAGCACCGGCAACCCGGCGGAGACTTTCTGCACGTTCGCCCCGATGATGCGCCGCCGGCACCGTTACGTTGACGACGGTGTGAGCACCGGCCCAGTAGCAGCCTCGTACACGAAAGTGTTAATTGCAACATCGCGCAGGCTGAACTCCTCGACCGGCCTGCGCGGCACCCAGGTTAAGTTCCTCGAGACCGGCCCGTTCGACGTCGTCGTTCGCCTGAAGTGTCCAGAGCCTGGCCTTACCTATCCCGCCAGCACCCACCCGCAGCGCTCCCGCGGTCGGTCTCAACGGTCTTGAAGGTGATATTGCTCATCGCTTCCTGGTGGTTGTGGTCGGTGTACAAGTCCTCGGTCTCGTAGCGCAGCAACACGGGGTCGGTACGTCGACGCCCGGGGCCTATCCACACCGAGGGCCCCCTACAGCAGACCCTCTTCCCTCGCGATAATCGCCGCCTGCGTCCGTGACGCACAGCCGAGTTTTGTTAGCACCCGGGAGACGTGTGTCTTGGTCGTCCCTGCGGAGATGCTCAGGCGCACTGAGATCTGGCTGTTTGAAAGGCCCTCGGCAATCAAGGCCAGCACCTCCGCCTCGCGCTGCGTCAGCTCATCACCGGGAACGCCCGAAGGAACCCGTAACCCAGGACGCGAAGCCTCCACGCGCTCCCGGTCCAGCGCAACGAACTCACGTAGCAACCGCCGCGTCGCCTCCGGAGCCAGCACCGCGTCCCCGGCCGCAACGCGACGTACCGCATCAACCAACGCCGGCGGCTCAACCCTCTTCAACAGGAAGCCCGCTGCACCGGCACGCAGCGCTCCGAAAATGTACTCGTCCACGTCGAAGGTGGTCAGCACCAGCACCTGCCCCCACCCCGCCGCCGTCACCTCGCGCGTCGCGGCGATGCCGTCCACCCCGGGCATCCGCACGTCCATGAGCACCACATCCGGCCGCAACGCGGCAGCATTCTGCACGGCGGCAGCTCCATCGGCGGCCTCCCCCACCACCTCGATACCCATAGCCGACTGCAGGATGAACCGCAGACCGGCGCGGATCGAGGAATGGTCGTCTGCGATGAGTACCCGCACCAAGGACCCGTTCACAGTCCCACACCCAAAGGACGGTCCAAACCAACGCCGCTCAATACGGAAACCGGCAGCACCAGCCGCACCGTCCAGTACCCGTCCTCGGCCTGCACGCTCAGGCTCCCGCCGACAGCTCGCGCACGCTCCTCCATCGTGGACAAACCGAGTCCCATGCCGGGAACAGTAGGCAGCGGCCCAGGAGCCAGGAGATTAGAAACCTCCACCACCACCGAATCATCACCATCACGGACGGTCACCGACACATCAGAGCCCGGCGCATACTTCACCGCATTGGTCAACGCCTCCTGCACAATCCGGTAGCCGGCCAGATCCACGGCGTCCGGCAACCGCATATCGCGCCGCTCGTCAGTCACCACAACGGTGCTCCCGTTGAACCGTGCCGTCTGTACCAGCGCGTCAAGGTGGGACAGCCGCGGTAGCGAGCTGGCGCCGTCGTCGTTCGCGTCCTCCACAGAGCCGGAAGGCGCGCGCAACAGGGAAATCATGGCGCGCATATCCTCCATCGATTCGAGGGCGGAGCGGCGCACCAGAGTGAGCGCGGCGCGGTCCTTGCCCTCCTCCGCCGGGGTAGCGAGCGCGCCGCCGGAGTGCAGTGCGATGGCCGAAAGGTGGGAGGCGACGACGTCGTGAAGGTCGCGGGCCAGGGCGTCGCGTTCGGCTCGGACGGCCTGCTGACGGTCGGCTTCGGCGAGGCGCTCCACAGCGTCGGCGCGGGCGGCAGCGGTTTCGGCGAGCTCGGACTTGCGGCGCACATCGTTCGCCCACCACAGCGGGCTGAGGAACAGCGCGGCCTGCTGCAGGGCAGTGAGCACCGTCCACTGCAGGTTCCCGGAATCCACTAGTTGCGCCGTGGTGGGCACAATGACCAGCACCGCCCCAACGCCCCACAGCACACGCCGGGTACGCGCCCCGGAATACAGCGCCGCGCTGTACAGAAGGTCGAACAGCGGAAGGAGCATGGCCACGCTGCCGCCCAGCGCCAGGTCCCAGCCGAACATCCCCGCACCCACCAGCAGCGCCGGCACTGGCGCCGCACGCTTGAACACCACCGCAACCGAGGCGATGAGCACCGGCGCAACATGCCACCAACGCTCGACGTCGGACGCCAGGGACGCGAACCCCGCCCCACCCCACAGCCCGGTCAGCCCGAGCGCGATCAACGCGAGCGCCACAGCGAATGTCAGGGCCGCGATCTGCGCATCGTGACGCAGTTCCTGGGGAGTCAGCCGGCGGATCGGGAGTTTTCGCACCCCTCGATTGCACCACACAGCATCCGCCGAGGAGTCAGCCAAAAGGTGTACGCGCGGCAGCGTATGCCAACACATGGCCCTTCGCGATCTACTGTGCCGGCCACGAGGACTACGAAGACTCAGCGCTGCCATGAGAGCCGGGAATGTCACCTCATCCTTCGGCTAGTGACGCTGGCGGCGTCCGGCGCGTGCAGCGAAGTCGTCCAGCGCATCAATGATGTCCGTCGCAATGTAGACCGCCATCCCCTTCACCTTGCCTGCCGGCTTCAGCACCTCCGCATCCAGCAGCACCTCGATAGCGCGGTACACCGCTGATTCTGAGGCGTCTGTACGATGCTTGAGCATCTGCGCGGTGATTGCTGGTTCGCTCGTGAGGAAGTCGACGACGTCGTGGGCAACCTTGGATTTCGAATGCATGACGCGGCCCTTGTACTCGTTTCGTGCCTCCTCAATCTCGGCAACGAGTTGCCGGCCGTTGTCGATCGCACGGAACGTGGACTCAGCGAAGAGCTCTACGATCGGTTGGATGTCGCCTTCGCGGTACGCAGTCAGCGACTCAAAGTAGGTTGCGGTGTCGGTGAGGAGTCCCGAGGATACGGGTATGGTGACCTTCTCCGTCACATTCTTGTTTCGCAGGATTGACCCAACAATGGCTCTGCCTGTGCGGCCGTTGCCGTCGGCGAACGGGTGGATGGTTTCGAACTGGGCATGGGTGATCGCTGATTGTGTCAGCGCTGGGACGTCGTCGCGCTGCATGAATTCAGCCAAGTCTTCGAGGGCCGCTGTCACCCGCTCGTGATGCGGAGGCAGGAAGTCCGCGGTGTGCGGTGAGTTGCCGCGAATCCACACCTGCGATTCCCGAATCTGTCCTGCAATATTGGGCTCGGACTCATGCATCAGCGCCCGGTGCATTGCCTGGATGTTCTGCACCGACAGGTCATCGGAGAGGTCCAGGGCTGCCTTCATGGCGGCGACGTTGGACACGATGAGGCGCGCATTCCCGCTGGAGGTGTCACCCAGCCCAGCCAGAGCGATCTTTCGCGACCCTGCTGTGAAGTTCTCGATCTGCGAACTGGCCGCTGACTCACTGCGGAGCAGAAGGTTCGCAAACGGTGCTGTTCCGGCGCCCATCTCGGCGTCAAACCGCACCATTTCGACGATGGCCTGCTCGGCCATGGCATGGGTTCGAGAATCCAGGTGGGGCGTGCAATCAGCGATAGGTTCGAGCACCGCCGCCTGGTACGGACCTCTCGCGCGCAGACGCTGCCTGCGTGAAATGCCCGGATCGCTGTCCGCTTTCCATGGACGTTCTTCGTAAGTTACCGGTGGCCACGCATCCGCTGACGTTGGAACGGTCCCTACTTCTGACGCAACACGCTGCGCGTACCTTCCGCCGCTGGGAATTCCTGATCTCTCACGCGGATGTTCCAATGGCTCTCCTCAAATGGGAATTTACAGGTCCAATACTCCCACTTGGAATGATTAGTGGGAATACTTCACTCCCTGATTCCCACTTTGCGCAGTTGTCGTCGGCATCCACTCCCCCGATTCCCACTTCGAAACCTGCAACGTTGACAAGCGGCGTTCGCTGCATCAGCACCTCTTCGGCAGACTGCGTCCGCGGCAGCGGCGTGCTGCGTAGCGTCGTCGCACGGAACCCTGGCGATGGAACCGGTGAAAGCGACCATGCGCACCAGCGGTGGGTGACGAAGCACTGCGCCAAGTCACCAGCGTCCGTGCTCGACGTAGGGCTAACTGGATGCTGGATATGCTGCCAACGGTCAGGTTGAGTAGCTGCTATTGGGATACTAGAGTAGCTGCTATTGGGATACTAGAGTACCTGCTAATAGGATACTAGAGTATTGGAGACGCAATGGCATCGTACGTAGAACGGGTTGTGGACAAGGAATTGGATGAGCTATTCCCGACGCTGAGCGCGATTGCCCTTGATGGACCCAAGGGGGTGGGGAAGACAGCGACGGCAGCCCGGCGAGCAGCGTCAACGTTCTTTCTCGATTCGCCAGCCGAGCGGGAGCTGCTGCGGGCCGACCCTCGCGCCATACTCCGAGCGCGTCCCCCCGTCCTCGTGGACGAATGGCAGTTTGAACCACCGTTATGGGACGTTGTGCGCAGGGCAGTGGACGACGGCGCCGCTCCAGCGAGTTTTCTGCTCACAGGCAGCGCAACACCCAAGCCGGGGACCGATACGCATAGCGGTGCCGGACGAATCGTTTCCCTGCGTATGCGCCCTCTGGCTTTTTCCGAACGTCGGTTGGCTGAACCCACAGTCTCCCTGGCAGCCATGTTCACTAAAGACAGCGCAATCAGAGGCCGATCCACTCTGGAATTGCCCGACTACGTCAGGGAGATACTTGCATCGGGTTTCCCCGGAATTCGTACGCTGCCACCACGAGCTCGTCGCCTCCAGCTGGCGGGCTACGTGGACCGGATTGTAGACAGGGACGTTCCTGAACAGGGCTACGCCCTGCGGCGACCGCAATCCCTCCGGCTTTGGCTTACAGCATATTCGGCGGCGACTTCAACGACGGCGTCGTACAGCCGGATTTTGGACGACGCCACCACGGGGGATTCAGACAAGCCGTCGAAAGTGACTACTGCTATCTATCGAGACCTGCTCACGCGACTTTGGATCCTCGACCCGTTGCCCGCCTGGGTTCCGTCCCCAAACCCTTTCACCAGATTGGCTGTCATGCCGAAACACCAACTCGCCGACCCTGCACTTGCCGCCGCCCTCACGGGGACCACCGAACAATCAATCGGCTCCACACGGGGATTTGCAGGCGGCGGATGGCTAGGCCAGTTGTTCGAATCATTGGCAACACTGTCCGTCCGGGTCCTCGCGCAGGCAGCCGAAGCCTCTGTAGGGCACTTTCGCACCCGCAACGGTGATCGGGAAGTGGACCTGGTGCTGGAACGGTACGACGGCAAGCTCGTAGCACTGGAAATAAAGCTCGCTGCAACAGTGAGCGACCGAGACGTCAATCACCTGCACTGGTTACGGAGTGTTTTGGGTGATCGCCTGGCGGATGCTGCCGTGCTCACCACCGGCCCGGCTGCCTATCGACGGGCCGATGGGATCGCTGTCATTCCCCTGAGCCTGCTTGGTCCCTAAACTCACCCCTCGATTGCACCACACAGCGCCCGGCGAGGAGTCAGCCAAAAGGTGTACGCGCGGGCTTGGAATCGGCCTTTCGACAGACTCCCTCTGCGGCGCGTGCTGGGTAGCGTCGTCGGCATGACGCTTACCCTCGCCGGAATCCTGGCGGTCCTCGCCCTGATCGACTCCACCAGCTTCGGCACCCTGGTGATTCCGCTGTGGCTGATGCTCGCACCCGGCCGGCTGCGCGTAACGCGGATCCTGGTGTTCCTGCTGACGGTCTGCGTCTTCTACTTCGGCGTAGGCGTGGCGGTCTACTTCGGTGCCGAGCTCGCCGTCGAACAGTTTGGAGACTTTTTGACCACCCGGCCGGCGCAGATCGGCCTGCTCGCCGCGGGCTTGGGACTCGTCGCGTGGAGCTTCTCACTCGAAGCGAAAGCCAAGCGCGAGAAGGCTGCCGGGGCAGCGCCGTCGGGCCGGTTCCTACGGTGGCGGGCCCGGGCGGTAGGGCACGACGACGGCGGCACGGCCACCGGCGGCACGCTCGCCCTGGTGGGACTCGCCCTCGCAGCGACCACCGTGGAGGTCGCAACGATGCTGCCCTACCTGGGGGCGATCGGACTGATCACGACCTCGGAGATCGGGTGGCCTGTTTCCGGCGGTGTGCTCGCGGGGTACTGCCTGCTCATGGTGCTGCCGGCGGTGATCCTGCTGGTGCTGAGGTTGGGTGCTGCGCGGCTGGTGGATCCGGTGCTGCGGAAACTGGACGGGTGGCTGGCGCGCAACTCGACCAACACGCTGTCCTGGCTGGTGGGGATCCTCGGGGTGGTTTTGGTCGTGAACATGTCCGGGGCGGTACTGTAGGTGGCGGTAGTTCAGCTGGCCAATTCAAGACACCGGAATCGCAACTCCCGCTTCGCTCCGTTGATAGGCGATCCGCTGAAGGGAAGCTCGTCGAGGTCGACTGATTGCGCTGCCGTAAGCGCGAGCGCGTTCGCAGCCTGTACCGCGCGCTCAGGTAGTTCGAGCTCAGCGGCGAATCCTGCCCAATGCTTTGCCTTCAGGTTCTTGACCTTGCCTGCAACGGGGAGAGCCAGGGTGTCGTCACCGTAGACCAGCGTGCACGGAATGTCGTAAATGGGTGCTATCTCGAACACGCCGCTCTCATTCCCGAGCACGGAAACGTTCTTTGCGTGCAGGTCACCGTTACCCGTGAGCCAGGCGAAAACAAACTGCAAGTACAGATTGCGCCGGGCAACAACTGCCGCCTTGCAGACGCCCGAAAGCGCAAGCACCACCTCTTCCGCGTTCACGCCATACTTCGCGGCAGGCGGAAGGTTCAACACCTGAGCGCCGTCTTCCTGGGCGGAGCGATGTAGTCTCCCTGCCGTCCAGCTGCGATCGAATCGTTGAATCAGCAGTCCAGGCAGACCATTCCGGTCGGTCACGAGGAGGCTCTTGGCGATGGGCACCTTCAGCGCCTTCGCACCAGCCAGGTGCAGGAACTCGTTGCGAATCAGATGCGGGTACTCCGGAGGATTCAACTTCAGAATGAAACGCTCCCTTCGAAGCGACAGCGGAGCGGTAAGCATCGACGCGCTGCTTTTCGCCTGGACGCCCGGCAGAGCGTGCAGGTCCACCGCCTCGAAGAGTGATGCGAAGTCGGTGTCCTCGGGGTCCGATGCATCGGTCAAAACGTCCGGCTCACTGGGTATCTCGCCGCTTGGAACCACTTGCACATCGCCAGGCACGTCCGCACCCACAGCGAGAAGGAGGGTCAACTCATCGTCCAAGCTGGTCTTCACTGCTTTTCGTAGAAGTCTCAGGCGATAGCCCTCCGGCAGAAGCCCGGTGAAGAACGCAGGCAGGGCGCCCGCCGGTGTTTCGATCGGGCTCGCGGTCAACGGCAGCGTGGTTGCAATCGAAGCCCCGCCTGATCCGCAATAGATCGGATCATACGAGAAGCGTGTCCCCCCGTTAGACGTTCGCTCCAAGTATCCGGCAAGCACTCCATTTTTGTAGACGTCCGCCTTTCGAAAGAACCGGATATCTTGCAGATCTCTCACCATCAAGAAACCTCCAGGCGCAGACCAAGTACCTTCGCCGCCGCGATCACAGCAGCCAATGACGGATTTCCCGTCCCGGTCTCAATTGCCCGGATGGTGCGCTCCGAGACGCCCGAAAGATCCGCAAGATCTTCCTGCGTGATTCGGGCCTGCTTTCTTGCCGCGCGCATGCGCTCGCCAATCACTGAGGCGCTTTTCTCACTGCGGTTCACTCCGGCAGTATACTGCCGAAATTGCCTGATAAACGAGGAGTTACGGAGTCGATCAGGCTTAATCAGCATGAAGCTGCCGATCACGTCGGTGTGACTCCTGCTGTCCGCCTTCTTACCCAGGACCGGCAGCTTGCCGCCGATTCCGGCAGTCTCGGCGCGCCGCGCAGTGTCGGCGCGCCGCGTCGAGGTCCGCTTAAGCTATTCGAATGGAGTTTCTGCGCAACGTGCTGCTCGTCCTGCACTTCGTTGGCCTGGCCGCGATCCTCGGCGGCGTGCTTGCCCAGATCCGCAGCATGCGCACCGGCGGCGCCGTGGTGACGCCCGGGATTTTGCACGGCAGCTGGCTGCAACTGGTCACCGGGCTGGGGCTTGTCGGCGTCATCGAAGTAGGCGACCTGGCGGAAGTCGACAACCTCAAAATCGCGGTGAAGCTGCTGGTGATGGTCGCCGTCGTCGTACTGGCCTTTCTCAACCGGAAGAAGGACGCCGTGCCGTCCGCCATTCTCGGTATTATTGGCGGGCTGACGCTGCTGAACATCGTTGTGGCGGTGTTCTGGCGCTAGGCGCCGCGTACCGGGGAACCTTCCAGGTCCTCAAGCGACTTGCTCCTGGTATCAGGTGACAGGAGCGTAGCCACCGCCGCCACAAGGCAGATGCCGAACGTGGTCAGCCCGATGACCATCGGCACATTCGTGGAACCGGGCGGGGCGATCGCCGTGAAGATGCTCGGGAAGAATGACGCGATCATGAGCCCTACATTCTGCGACACCGCGAAACCTGTCACCCGGATGCGCATCGGGAACTGCTCCTGGAAGAACGTCGCGAAGGTCGCGTTCCACATCTGGAAAAGGAGCCCCTGCACAATCACGACGCACACGAAGACCAGCAGCAGACTCCGTTGCTCGATCGCCCACAGGTAACCACCTGCCAGCAAACCGCCACCGAGCCCGCCGGCCACCATCAGTGCGCGCCGGCCAATCCTGTCCGACAGTCCGCCGAATAGCGGAATGGTCAGTACGGCGACCACGTTCGCCACGAGGGTCACCCAGAGGAAATCATCGCTGGAGTACCCGATGCCGTAGCCGTCCTGCGTTGCGTAGGATACCCCGAAGATGAGCGTCGCCATACCGATGACGTTGGTGAACGTCATGATGACGCAGCGAAGCACCACCCACGGGTAGCTGCGCAACAGTTCGACCAGCGGGAACCGACGCTTCGTCCCGCCGCTGTCGGCCTGCGCCTGGTAGGCCGGAGGCTCCTGCACCCGCCTGCGAATGTAGTACCCGGCGAGGATCACGACGGCGCTGAGCAGGAACGGGATGCGCCAACCCCAGGTCTCGAACTGCTCATCGGGAAGGATGGCAGCGAGCGTAAGCAGCACACCGGTGGCCAGGATGGAACCAACCTGCGTGCCCTGAAGGCTGAAACTCGCGAAGAAGCCGCGCCTGGCATCCGGGGAATGCTCAACGATCATCGCGCTGGCGCCGCCGAGTTCACCCGCAACCGCGAACCCCTGGATCAGGCGGAGGACCACCAGCAACACCGGCGCGAGCAGGCCCACCTGCGCGTACGTCGGCAGGAGGCCGACGGCGAACGTCGCGAACCCCATCAGCAGCATCGCGACGACGAGCACGTGCTTGCGCCCGTGCCGGTCCCCGTACGCGCCGAGAACAACCGCGCCGACCGGACGGGCAACGTATCCCACGGCATAGGTGGCGAGGGAGGCGATGATCCCGACGGTCGGATTCTCGGACGGGAAGAAGATTGCCGGGAAGATGAGGGTCGCGGCGAGCCCGTACAACGCGAAGTCGTAATACTCGAGCGCGCTTCCGATCCATCCGCTCATCGCAGCTCTCCGCGGATCCCTCTGGCCGCCACCGGCCTGACGGACCGGACCGATATCTCCGGTGGTCGTTCTACTCATTGCTGATTTCCTTCGTCGCCATTGGCAAGGAGCCGGGTCTGCGCCCCGACTTATTGAATCGATTCAGAACAGCATAAGTGTTCCTTCGGGGTTCCGTCAAAGGCTCTCTACTCGAACAGGCTTCGCACGTCACTGGCTGTGAGGGCGGAGGAGAACATGGCGTCGTCGTCCATCACGGCGGTAAATAGCTTGGCCTTCTTCTCCTTCAACGCCATCACCTTCTCCTCGATGGTGTCCTTCGCCACCAGCCGGTAGACCATCACGTTGCGCTTCTGACCGATTCTGTGCGCGCGGTCCACCGCCTGATTTTCACTGGCCGGATTCCACCACGGGTCCAGCAGGAAACAATAATCTGCCTCGGCCAAGTTCAACCCGAATCCGCCCGCCTTGAGGCTGATCAGGAACACCGGCGCCCGTCCGGACTTGAACTTCTCCACCACCGAAGCGCGCCTGCGGGTCTTGCCGTCCAGATACGCGTACTCCATCCCTGCAGCCTCCAACCTCTCGGCCGCTTTGCCGAGAAAACCGGTGAACTGGCTGAAGATCAGTGCACGGTGCCCTTCAGCAATAATGTCTTCAAGCTGCTCGAAAAGGGCGTCCAACTTGCTTGACGGCACCGACGCATACTTCTCATCCACCAGCGATGCGTCCAAACTCAATCTGCGCAGCATCGTCAGGGACCGGAAAATTTCAAACCGGTTCTTGTTCATATCATCGAGCAGGCCGAGCACTTTCTGCCTCTCCCGTTGCAGATGCCGCTGATAGATTGTGCGATGCCGCGGAGCCAACTCAAGTTCCAGCACCTGCTCCTGCTTGGGTGGAAGATCCTTCGCCACCAACTCCTTTGTCCGTCTGGTTATCAGCGGACGGATCCGACGTCTCAGCTGTGCCAACCGCTCGCCGTCAGAGTCCTTTTCGATAGGCCTTTGGTAGTAGTCGACGAACTTTTTTGAACTGGGAAACAGTCCGGGAGCAGTGACTGCGAAAAGCGACCAGAGCTCCATCAGATTGTTCTCCATTGGCGTTCCGGTTATCGCGAGTTTGAAAGGTGCCGGAAAGTTACGGGCATTTTGGCTGCCCTTCGTCATCGGATTCTTCACGAACTGGGCCTCGTCCAGAATCAGTCCGGCCCACGTCTGCGCGGCGTATGCCTCGTAATCCAGCCGGAAGAGGGTGTAGGAGACAACGACGACGTCGTTGCCCGCCGCGAGTTCGGCCGGATCGGCACCACTACGACGCAGCGTATCCATCACCGCTTCCGCTCGCAGTAGGGGCGCGAATCAGTGCGCCTCGGCGGCCCAGTTCGGCACCACTGAGGTAGGAGCAACAACAAGGAACGGACTACCCTCCCCCGAGGTCCGTGCATGGGAGATCAGCGCAAGCGTCTGCAGCGTCTTGCCTAATCCCATGTCGTCAGCAAGGACGCCACCCAACCCGTGCTCCCAGAGGAAGGCCAGCCAACTAAATCCCTCCTGCTGGTAAGGACGCAGCGTCGCGTTGATCCCCTTCGGAACATCCCTGTCGGGAACCTCGGACAACTGAAGCAGGGCGGCAACCGATTCCCTCCACGACTCCGCCTGCTCCGCGACTGCCGCAAGGTCCGTGAATTCCTCCCAAAGACCGGCCTGGAATCGGCTGATCCTCAGCTCATCGTCATCTTTCTCCTGTAGTAACCGAGCCTCCTCGATGAGCTTTCGAAGTTGCTCGAACTCTGGTTGGTTTAGGGCGAAATAGCCGCCATCCGGTAGCAGCATGTGCCGCTCATCGAGGGCCAGCGCACGGAACAAGGCACCGAACGGAACGTCGATACCGCCCAATGAAACGCTGACGCCGAAGCCAAACCAGTCTCGTTCCTCGGTCTCCGTGGTGCTCACCGACACCATCGGCTGTTGGGTCAGTTCGGTGTACTCCGGGACGTCCTCGCTCTGCACAACCTGCAGGTGCTCCAGAGCAACGAGTTCCGGAATCAGTTCAGCCACGAAACGGGCTGCAGCCACTCCGCGCAGTTCGATCGGTTCAGACCTGCCCGGAAAGCCATCCACTGAGCGGGGAAAAGCCTCGAACCAGGCTGCACGGAAATTATCGAGCACACCGGCAACCGCCGTCAGAATCGCACTCTCTGCGGTGCGGTCGCGATAACCGTTGCTGCCGTCCGCAAGCGGGTGCGTCGTCGTCGTTCCCCGTGGGTGTACTCCCAGGACCAGGTCAGACGCACGAGACCGTTGCTGCCGACGGCGTCGAGGGAGCCACGGCGGGACGTTGACGGCGATGCGGGCACGTAGGTGACTTTGAGTACCAGTGTGGGCGGCAGGATCTCGGGAAGTTCAACGGAATTGTCGCGCGAGACAACGTTTACCTGTTGACGAAGTTGTGGGTAGTAGTCGGCGAGGAAGGCGTCACGTCCTGTCCCTGGAATCTTCAGCGGGTCTTGCGCGACGATCATGGGGCGAACGGCTTCGGGGACTTCAGCCGCGGTTGGAGCCAGTTCGATACTCTGGTGAGCGAGCGGCGCAGTGCCGTCCCACCAGAAGAGTCCATGCGCGGGCGAACCTATGAGACCCAGAGTCATCCGGTCCAGCATTTGCCCGTCAGCCTCGGCAATCGCGGCCAGCGTCATCCCCTGGTCCTCCGAGCTCACGTCCAGATGGACAGTGGCCGAATCGTGAAGGGTAACTTTGGCACCCTTCCCTGCTCCGACGAGCTCCACACCGGCTACACGAGCACGTTTCAGCAACTCCCACAAAAGCGGCGACCGGAAGTCATTAAGCCTCATCGGAGAGCCATAGCTGTGATACCGATGGCCCTGCTGGCTAAGCGCAGCGAACGTGCACATCCAGTCCCAGTGCACTTGGTTCAACTCTCCTGGCGAGTAGCCCACGTTGAAGGTCTCCCACCGCAGTTGACCCGTCACCCAGTTCCCCGCGGCACTCCGCTGCACGGGCTTCACATGCAGCTGCACGGTCCTAGGTGTTCTGGAAGTGCGTTGGGCATATTTCGTCTTGTAGTCGGCGCCCTCTCGCAACTCGAATAGCAGAGCAAGAGGTACCGCCTCACGTACGGAGGGGGAAGAATAGCCGCTTGCAGAGTAGGAGTTGCCCCGCTGAGTGCTGGATTTCACCAGCGCGTCCAACTGCCGTTGCCAGCCCGCCGATTGCGGCGATCTCGCCGCTGGTCGTTTCGACTCGGCTTTGGGCTGAACGGCAGCCTTTGCCTCCTTCTTCACCTTGGCCGGTTCGTCGGGCGATCCCGCATTGTGGGTAAGCAGCGCCGCGACATGCTTGCAGTTGCTTCGCATCGGGCAGGTACAAAGGCCGTACGAGGGTCCAGGAGTAAGGTCGGAAGTGGAGAACTTGACGGCTGTCCGGTAGGCAGAGCCCCGCGACCCTTGGACCTTCCCGCTCAACTCAGTGAACTTCTTGTTCCACGACAGGTCGTAGGCAGAACCCTTGCGGGCATAGGTGCTGCCACGCTTGAAGCTGGCGGGCCCCACAAGTTTGACGATCTGTTCCGGACTCGCGGTGGGAGGAGCAGCGAAAGCCATCGGACCAACAATACCGTGGCTTCCCGGGGTGGACGCTACAACCCATCTCACCCCGCACTGGGCGGTAGCGACATCAGTTCGGGGCGGGTACCAGCACAGGCATGTGCGAGGTACAATATTGCGTACGTGAGGAGCATGCAATGAAGACGATGACCTACTCCGAGTCCCGGGCAAACTACGCAGCAACGCTCGATTCTGTGCTCGACGACCGCGAAGAAGTCGTGATTACCCGTGCCGGAAAAGACCCGGTCGTGATCGTTTCGCTCGAGGACTACCAGTCCCTGAAGGAGACCGCTTACCTCCTTCGAAGCCCTGAAAATGCCCGGCGGCTGCTTAACGCGATCGAAAACCTTGAGCACGGTAGGGGTGCGGCACACGAGCTTGCCGAATGAAGCTGCTCTGGGATGAAACTGCCTGGGAAGACTACATCCGGTGGCAGACCGAGGACCGAAAGATCCTCAAACGCATCAACACTCTGATCCGGGATGTACAGCGAAACGGTAACGAAGGAATCGGCAAGCCGGAACCGCTGAAGCATGGCTTCCAGGGCTACTGGTCCCGACGAATAAATGATGAGCACCGGCTCGTCTACAAAATGATCGAGGGGGAGATTCGCATCGCCCAGTGCCGCTACCACTACAGCAGATGATTCAGTCGAAATCACTCCGCTCAGTCAGGTAGAGACGAAAGGGGCGAGAACTACAGTTTCTCTTCAGCCAACGCGCTCACCCATTCCGGCGTGGTGCGGCCGAGACGACGGTCGAGGACAACCCGGAGTTTGGCAGCTTCCACTTTCACGCGTCGTTCTGACCGTGTAAGAGGCGCATCATTTTGTTCGCAGGCTTCCTCTGCGGCGCGCAATCTATCAGCGTGTAGAGCCATGGCCGGTCTCCTCCGGTTCGTCCTGCTCTCCATTGTCTCCAACTTGTCTGAGGTCGTCCACAACCTCCCCAGGTTCCCCTATTCCACGCTCGAACAACGGTAGCTCATAGGTGAAGTTTTCATCGTTGTCTTCTTCGAGCTCTTCCTGCCACGCTGCGTCAAGGAGCATGATCTCTTCCTCCGTCAACCACTCAGCCTGGCTGAGTACCCGGATCATGGCGATACCGGCTGCCTGGCGCTCCGGAGTATCCGAGAATGCGGAGTCGAGAGCCCACTGCACCCTCTCCCACCACTGGTTCTTCTGATCGGCCAAAGCCCTTTGTTCCAGGTTCAATCGATCGGCTTCAACCTTCTGCTCCAGAGCCCGTCTGGAATGCGACCTCCAACCAATCCGCCCCTACCATGACACCGAGCGATGCCGAAAACACTCCCACCAAAACCATGCCCTCATCCTAGGAGCCGGGTCCCCCACAAATGAGCTGCCCGCTTGGATGGGTGGCATAACTCGACACCGGCATTCCTTCTGGGACAAGGTTGGCGGTACACCAAAGTTGGAACATGCACTTTTTGATTTAGGCGGCACCATGGCAGAACAACACGACGGCGGCGGCAAGCGCGGCGTCCTCTTCGACGTGGACGGAACCCTTGTCGACACCAACTACCTGCACACCGTCGCCTGGTGGCAGACCTTCCGCCGCTTCGGACACGACGTGCCGATGTCCGCCATCCACCGGACCATCGGGATGGGTGGCACCACCCTGATCGAGCATCTCCTTGGTACAGACCGCGAGACCGGCCAGGACGATGCGATCAAGGACACCCACGCCGCCCTCTTCTCAGCCCAGTGGCCGTCGCTTCGCGCGTTCGACGGCGCCCGCGACTTACTGCAGCACTGCGCGGACTCGGGTCTCGCCGTCGTACTCGCGACTTCCGCCTCGGAAGAAGAGCTGGCGGTACTTCAGGAAGTGCTCGACGCCGACGCCGCACTGACCGGCGCGACCAACGCCACCGACACCGGCATCAGCAAGCCCTCCCCCGACATCCTTGAGGCCGCCCTGGAAGCTGCGGGGCTGAATCCGGACGAGGCCGTATTCGTTGGCGACGCCGTGTGGGACGTGATCGCCGCGAACAAGCTCGGCATGCCCACTCTCGCCGTCACCACCGGCGGCACCAGCGAAGCTGAACTGCGCGACGCCGGGGCCTTGCGCGTTTTCGAGGACGTGCGGGAACTGCTGAACGCAATGCGCGCCGGGGACGTCCCGGAACTGATCAAGGGAGCCCTCCGGTGAAGCCCGCCTACCCGTACGCACTCCCCTACATCCGCTACCGGGAGCTCATGGAGAAGGACTTCTCGCGGCTGCTGGAGCTGACGCGTTCCGCTGAGGGCCGGCTCGCAGCGCAGGTCCCCGGCTGCCCTGAGTGGGACGTCGAGGCCCTCGTCCGGCACACGGCGCTGGTCTACCTCCAGAAAGCCGAAACCATCCGCACCGGGGTCAAGCCGCAGGGCCGCTGGGTTCCGGAGGAGATCCTGCAGCTTGGCCCGGTGGAGATCCTGGAGACGTGCTTCGGGCGGCTCAGCGAAGAGTTCGATTCCCACGAACCCGCCGACGTTGCCGAATCCTGGGTGGTTGAGGACCAGACCGTGGGGTTCTGGATCCGCCGGCTCGCCCATGAGACCGCAATCCACCGCTACGACATCGAAGCCGCGCTCGGTCGACCTCAGCCAATTGACGCCGACCTGGCGCTCGACGGAATCGATGAAGTACTGACGGTCATGCTCGGTCGCGGAACGGATACCGGCGGGTCGAAGACGGGAACCGTCGTCCTCGAAAGCGAGGGCTTCGCCTGGACCGCCTACCTGCAGCAGGACGGGGTGACCATCACCGGTGAGGGGATCGACTCCCCCGACGCCCACATCGCCGGCGAGCCCAACACCCTCCTGCTCTGGCTGTGGGGCCGGGAACCCCTACCCGACGACGGCGCGATCCAACCGACAGCAGCAGAATTACGACGGCGGCTGGCTGCGGACACCTAAACGCTATGGACAACATCCTGTCCACTAGGGGCTTTACCGAGCGGGATACTGCTCATTAGCAAGCCACCGGCGTCGGTCTTCCCGACCGGTGGTTAGACTGAACCTGCTTTCTGCCGTCCATGCATAAGGAGCACGGCCCTGATACGCACCATCAGCTACAACCTTCGCGAGCACAAGGCGAGCGGGGAGCTTGAGGCCCTCGTGTACGAGCACGAGGTTGACCTGCTGTGCCTGCAGGAATGCGATGCCTCTGACTTGCCCGACGTCGTCGGCGGCTTGCAGATGGCCACCGCCACCAAGGAAAACCGGCTGGGGCTCGCGATGTATTACCGGCGCGACCGGTTCGACATGGTGCGGGCGGACTCGTTCTCGCTGAAGAAGTCGCTCCATGACAGGGTCCTTACGCCGGCGCATGAGCGGCTGATCGGCGTGAAACTGCTGGACCTGGAGACGGACCATGAACTGGTTGCCGGGTCCTTCCACGCGGCCCCGCTGACGGCGTCGAACTCCTTGCGCCGCAAGCAGATCGACGCAGCGCACGCCGAGTTGCTGGAGATGGGCACCGGCCAGGCGACCCTCATGGTCGGCGACTTCAACTACCCGTTCTTCACGCAGCGGCTCACCGAACACATGAACGACGCCGGCTACGACCTCTCGCTCAGCGACCGCCGCACCTACACCCGCTACATGGTGTTCCGCGGGCACTTCGATTTCGCCACCTCACGCGGGCTGAAGATCCAGAAAGTGGAGACCCTGCCGCGCGGTGGCTCGGACCATTTGCCCATTCTGGTGCTCGCGGACTACCTCGCTCCGAACGATCAGTTGCCTACGGCGGACGAGTAAATCCGGTCTCGCCGGCGAATTGTCACCGGCACATGATTCGATGGTTCCAACGCGAAATCCACGGAAGGCGCCATGTTCCTGCTCGAATCGACAACCCCCAACGCCGAGCCTGATCTTGTCTTCTCCGCGACGAACCTGGTCAACGCCTCGGTGTGCGAGTACCGGACCCTGCGCGTCCTCGACGAGAAGCTGGGCCGCAGCACCAAACCAGAGTTCGACGTCGACGAGATGCTTGAGCGCACCGCCCAGCTTGGCGACGTCCACGAACGCAGGATTCTGGACCGCTTCCTTGCCGAGCACGGCGAGTGGGATCCCACGCGGGGAACAGGAGTGTACGACGTCGTTCCCGCCGCAGGCATGGAGCGCTCGCTGCTGCTTCAGAAGCACTCGGAGTCGGTTGAGGCGTTGCGTAGCGGCGCGGATGTTGTGTTCCAGGCGGCGTTCTTTGACGGACAGTTCCATGGGCGGTCCGACTTCCTGGTGAAGATCGACGGCGCGTACGCCGTCTGGGATACGAAGCTCGCCCGGCACGCGAAGGTTGGCGCGCTGCTGCAGCTCGCCGCCTACGGTGACCAGATGCTGAAGGCAGGGATTGAGCCGGCACCGCTTGTGACGCTCGTGCTCGGGAACGAGCAGCACAGCGACCACCGGCTTGCGGACTTGTTGCCGGTATACCGCGAGCGTCGGGACCGGTTCCTTGCCCTGGTTGGGGACCATCGCGCGCAGCCGGATCCGGTGATGTGGGGTGGGAATTCTTACGCGGCTTGTGGACGGTGTGAGTATTGCCAACTCATGGTTGAAGAGACCCGTGACCTGCTGCTGGTCGGGCGGATGAGCACCACCCGCCGGGCAAAGTTGCATCAGGAGAACATCCGCACCATTGACGAGCTGGCTGCCCTCGACCCAGCCGCAGAAGATGAGAGCTTGCGCCCCCTCATCGATCAGGCGCGCATGCAAACCGGTGTGGCGGATGTCGACGGGAGCGTCGAATACCGGAACAAGCACGGGGAAACTCAGACCCTCAGTTACCGGGTTCTGGAAGAGAACTCGCTGGCCAACCTGCCGGCACCCGACGAGGGCGATATCTTCTTCGACTTCGAAGGCGACCCGTTGTGGCAGGATCCACTGACCGGCCGGTGGGGCATTGAATACCTGTTCGGCGTGGTCGAGAACCCTCCTTCGCCGGACGCCGAGCCGCCCTTCGTTCCGTTCTGGGCGCACAACCGCGCGGAGGAGCGCCAGGCTTTCGCGAGCTTCCTCTACTACGTCGCCGAGCGCCGTCGTCGTTATCCCAACCTGCACATCTACCATTACGCGGCCTACGAGAAATCGGCCCTGCGGAACCTGTCCCTTATTCACCTCATCGGCGAGGAGTCCGTAGATACGCTCCTCCGAGAGGGCGTGCTGGTGGACCTCTATGAGACCGTCCGGACGAGCCTGCGAATTTCCGACCGGTCCTACAGCATCAAGAAGCTCGAGCCGCTGTACATGGGAGATAACCTGCGGTCGGGGGACGTGACCGACGCCGGCGCCTCGGTGGTCGCCTACGCGCAGTACTGCGAGGCGAGGGACAGCGGGAACACTGAGAAAGCCGCCGAGATCCTCGCCGGGATCAGCGATTACAACCAGTACGACTGCCTCTCCACGCTCGAACTCCGGAACTGGCTGCTCGGGCTGGCGTCAGCGCGGAACATCGCGCTCGCGCAGCCTCGGGAACCGAAGGTGGACAAGTCCGAACCTCCGTCACCTGAGGAACAGTTGCTGCTGGACCATGTGACTTCACTGCCGACCAACCGTGCGCTGACCAAAGATGAGCACGCAATCGCCATGGTCGCTGCGGCAGTGGGCTACCACCGGCGCGAGGACAAGCAGTATTGGTGGGAACACTTCGACCGCCTCGGATCCCCGCTGGAAGACTGGTCCGACACCCGTGACGTTTTCGCCGTCCGGCGTGCAACCGTCCTCGAAGATTGGACGAAACCGAACGCGCGCAGCAACCACGTGCGGGTGCTGGATCTCTGCGGCATTGCGTCGGAAGGCTCGGAGTTCAAGCCAGGCAGCACCTGGTTCCGGATGTACGGCGAACCGCTGCCGGAGGGCCTCGAACCGTTCGATGGGAAGGTCGGCGGCCGGGAGGGCTGGTTCGGCACCGAAGTCACCGACACCTACGCTGACCGCGACGGCGAGCACCTCGTCATCCGCGAAAAGCTCAAGCGCGGGGGCGAGGCCTACGAGCAGACTCCAATGGCGCTCACTCCTGACCGGCCGATCTCCACCAAGTCCATTCGTGCAGCCCTCGCCGAGCTCGCTCAGCAGGTGGGTGCGTCTCTCCCGGGGCTGCCGAGGAATCCCGGGCTGGACATCCTCCGCCGCGCGAATCCCAACCTGACGGGCGGCGCCAGCCTTCCCGAACTGCTCGACCACGACTACGTTTCAGCGATCACCGCAGCAGTCCGGCTGCTGGACCGCTCCTACCTTGCCGTCCAGGGCCCTCCCGGCACCGGCAAAACGTATGTCGGCTCCCACGTCGTCGCCGCGCTGGTGGCGGCTGGTTGGAAGGTCGGCGTGGTGGCGCAGTCCCACGCCGTCGTCGAGAACATGTTGAGGGCAGCCTTGAAAGCCGGCGTTCCGCCGCATCAGGTTGCGAAAAAGACAGACGATCCGGATGCGCCGTGGACTTACAAGACCGACGACGACGTCGCCTCCCTCCTCGACGGCGCTGACGGCGTATTGGTGGGCGGCACCGCCTGGACGATGACGGGGAGCAAGGTCCCGCCGTCGTCGCTCGACCTGCTGGTGATTGACGAAGCCGGGCAGTTCTCGTTGGCGAACACGCTGGCGGTCTCGCGGGCTGCGAAGCGGCTGCTGCTGCTCGGCGACCCGCAGCAACTGCCCCAGGTGACGCAGGCAAACCACCCGGAGCCGGTCGATGAGTCCGCGCTGGGCTGGTTGTCGCAGGGTGATGCCACACTCCGGCCGGAGCGAGGGTATTTCCTCGCGGACAGTTGGCGCATGCATCCCGAGCTGTGCCGGGCGGTCTCGCGCTTGGCCTATGACGACAAACTGGAGTCCGCAGTTATCGCCACGAAGCGGGTGCTTGACGGTGTGCCCGCCGGCGTCGAGTGCGTGCTCGTCGATCACACGGGGAACAAGAGCGCTTCCTCGGAGGAAGCCGAGGAGGTAGTGCGGCAGGTGCAGCAGCACGTTGGCCTTCGTTGGGACGATGCTTCCGCCGAGCCTCGTCCGCTCACCGATGCAGATGTGCTCGTGGTCGCTGCCTACAACGCTCAGGTTCAGCTGATCCGGCGGAAGCTCAAGGACGCTGGGCTCACCGGAACCCGGGTAGGCACAGTGGACAAGTTCCAGGGCCAGGAAGCACCCGTGGTGATTGTGTCGATGGCTTGCTCGGCTGCATCGGAAGCACCGCGCGGCATCCAGTTCCTGCTCAACCGCAACCGGATCAATGTGGCGATCTCGCGTGGGCAGTGGCGGGCGGTCATCGTCCGCTCCCCGGAGTTGACGCAGCACATGCCGGCGCGGCCTGAGCAGTTGGAGGAACTGGGGGCGTTCATCGGGCTGTGCTCAAGCAGCGAGGGAGCCCAGGTTTAGGACGCCGAGCGTTCGCCGGGATAGTTTGTGGCCAGATTGGAAGGAATCCTGTGATCGAAATCTTGAACACGTCCGAACTTGAACGGGCAGCCGCCACCGGGAAGCTGGTCTCAAAGATCCTGAAAACACTGAAGAGCAGAGCCGCCGTCGGTACGAACCTGTTGGAGATTGACCAGTGGACCTCCGACTTCATTCGCGAAGCCGGAGCACGCTCGTGCTACGTCGACTACTCCCCCTCGTTCGGTCGGGGACCCTTCGGGCATTACATCTGCACATCGGTCAACGACGCGGTGCTTCACGGTCGGCCGCACAACTACACACTCAAGGACGGAGACCTCCTTTCGCTGGATCTCGCGGTTTCGCTCGGAGGCATCGTTGCGGATTCAGCGATGAGCTTCATCGTCGGAAACTCCTCATCCCCCTCCGACCTCGCGATGATCAATGCGACTGAACGCGCACTTCAGGCGGGAATCGCAGCAGCCACCCCGGAAGCCCGTATCGGGGACATTTCACACGCTATCGGTTCGGTGCTGACCGATGCGGGGTACCTCACCAATACCGAGTTCGGAGGCCACGGAGTCGGATCGACCATGCACCAGGACCCCCATATTCCCAACACCGGCCGCCCCGGACGCGGGTACCGCCTTCGTCCGGGGCTGCTGCTGGCGATCGAGCCGTGGGTGATGGCAGACACCGCCGAACTCATCACTGACGCAGATGGCTGGACGTTGAAGAGCACTACAGGTGCGCGGACCGCTCACAGCGAACACACCATCGCGATAACGAAGGACGGTCCGGTAATCCTCACCCAGTGAGGACTACAGCGCCCCGACGGCGTGGTTACGCAACCTCGACTGCTTCAGGGATAGGCGTGGTGCCGGTGTTGAACTGGATGAACTTCCCCACGCTGCCTGGATTGCTCAGCACGACGGCAGCGACCTGGGCGACGTCCTCGCGGGCTACCGAGTCCTGCTCCGGTTCGGTCGATACCTCGATCTTCCCTGTCCCAGGGTCGGTGGTGAGCGCACCCGGCCCAAGAATGGTCCAGGAAAGGTCCGTCCCACGAAGATGGTCGTCAGCTGCTGCCTTAGCCTCCGCATAGTGGAAGAATCCGTTGTCCTCCGGAACGCCGTGGTCCTTCCGCGCACCGAGGTAGGACACCATGACATAGCGGTCAACACCCGCTTCTTTCGCCGCATCCATCGAACGGATAGCGGCATCACGGTCAATCGCGTAAGTGTCCTCCGGACTGCTGCCGGCAGCACCGGCAGACCATACGACGGCGTCGTGCCCGCGCAGGACATCAGCCAATTCGCTGGCAGAAAGCTGGGTCACATCCGCAACAGCAGGCTGGGCGCCGGTCGACTCCACATCCGCCCAATGGTCCGGGTTGCGGAAGATCGAACTTACCTCATGCCCTCCCCCAGTCAGGATGCGGGCCAGCTGAAGCGCGACCTTCCCATGGCCTCCGATGATGGCAATACGCGACATGACAACTCCTCTTCGTTGGTGTTCTTCTGCCAACGCGATGAGTTCACTCCCCATTCCGTGCGGCAGTCAGGAGCGGACGAAGAGGATTCCTTTCAGGAATTTCTGACAGGATTGGCTTTCTGGCACAGCAGGCCAGGGCATCCAGTATGAGAAGTGAAGGCACATGGGAGTTTGGGAAGGCGAGGATCCGAATCGCCTACGCGCCCGCCGTCGTCGTACTCGGTCTTCTGCTTTCAAGCTCCGTGTCCGCACCGGTGTGCTCATCGCGTTTGTCGCTGCACTGTATCTGTCGCCAACCGTCTTCGAGCGGGATATTCTGCCGGATGTTCTGCCGTACCTGCCGGGGTCCAATGTGCCGGCGCGGGGCGTTGACGCAGCAGACGCGCCGTTGGGAGCGCCTCCGCCGTCGACCGGATCCTCGCAGTACGCGCTGTACTCCTACCCGGATCTGGCACAGGACTTCGTCGCCTATGATCCGTGCCGTCCAGTTCACTACGTCGTTCGCCCGGACAACGCGCCTGCGGGAACCGAGGGTCTGATCGAGGAGGCCGTCGCGGAAATTTCCGCGGCGACCGGGCTTCAGTTCGTGTACAGCGGCTCCACCACTGAACCGCCGAGTGAAGGAGAGCGAGACCCATATCAGCCCGAGCTCTACGGCGAACGATGGGCACCGATCCTGATCACGTGGACGAACCCAACCGAGATTCCGGCACTCGAAGGGGCGGTTGCTGGGTTCGGAGGCAGCCAGATTGCACAGCGGCCGGGGAAACCCGTTGTCTATGTAGCGGGTCAGGCCATGCTCGATGCGCCGGACCTTGCGACGATGCTGCTTTTCCCCGGCGGACGCGAGCAGGTCAAGGCCATCATTGTGCATGAACTGGCGCACGTTGTCGGGTTGGACCACGTGGATGATCCCAACGAGCTGATGTATGAGCGCAGTGTAAGGACGTCGCTCGGCGACGGCGACCGCGCGGGGCTGGCGATCCTCGGAACCGGACCGTGCGTGCCGGGGCTCTAACTGCGAAACCTGCTTCGTGTTTGTCCGCTGCAGCCGGCAGCTAGAAGGCGACCGGCGGATCCAGCCGCACGAGCGCAACGGCGAGCCCGTACGCCACGCCCATAATGAACACCTCGCCCGCGGCAAGTTGCAGGAACGTTCGCCCGGTGAAGCTGTCCTGCGCCAACAGCCGACGCCTGTGCAGCACACCGAACACGATCAGCCCGATGAACGCTACGGTCTTTGCAAGCAGAACCGTCCCGTACAACGATCCGGGAAGCAGCGCCAGACTCTCGACGCGCACCACTGCACTCACAGCACCGCTCACGCCAACCACCACAGCGCAGATCAGCGCCAGCCTGCTGAACCTCGCAACCGTGGGGCGCAGGAGGTTCGGATGCGCGTGCGCCAGCCAGCCGAGCCCGGCCAGGCCACCAACCCACAATGACGCCGCCCCGATGTGCCCCGTCATGCTGAACATCGCCGCACCGTGCCCGGACTCCGATGCCGAGTGGCCGCCGAGCCCCATTGTCGTGGTCCCCGCAATCACCAGGACCAGCCCCATCCGCAGCGGAACCGCGGTCCGGGCCAGATACGCGAGGACCGCCCCGAGGATCAGCAGGCTCACCTGCGCCACCAGCGCCCGGCCGGAGGCCAGCTCATTCAGGAAAGCGCCCAGATCACTGAGGTCCGCGCCTTTGAAAGGGCCCGAGCCGATCACATCGAAATAGGTCCAGAACAGGAGGAGAACACAGGCGAGTGCTGCGATCACCGCCGCAGCGCAGCCTTGCCGCCCGAGCCTTTGTGCCTCAGCGGACAGCTCCTCAGCCGAAAGCTCCTCTGAAGCCGCCGGAAGCAGCACCCCGACGCAGAGGAGCGCTACGGCCGTAAGAGTTGTCAGGTGCACCAGCACCCGCACAAGCGGCAACGTCCACCCGATGAAGGTGGCGCCGCCGTCGTCGGAAATCAACAGAATCAGAACGGGCACAAGGACAGCCACGAGCGCGGCCGCAGCAACCGCAGTCGGCCACGAACCGCGCGACTGCGCCCGAACGCCGGCGCCGGATCCCCGAGCTAACTGCATCGCAACCTTTCCACGTCCTACTGCGATAGTAAGCGCAACGGGTGATTCGTAGACTCATTCCATCCTGAGTTGCTACACTTGCTACACATGCGCAAGGAGTACTTATGACAACAATTCCGCACCGCGAACTGCGCAACCAAAGCAGCAAAATTCTGGAGCGTGTCAAGAATGGCGAAACCATAGATGTCACAAATAACGGAGAGATAGCAGCTACCCTCATCCCTCCGGCAACCTCGCCACTCGAACGGGCACTTCTTGCCGGCCACGCTAAGCCAGCCACTACAGGGCCGATCGATTTCAATGCCATCCCGCGAGTCAAGAGCACCTCAACCAGTTCAGAGATCCTCGCCGACGTGCGCGGTGATCGATGATCATTTACGTCGACACTTCGGCCGCCTTAAAGCTTCTCGTCGACGAACCAGAGTCCGAGCATGTCGGCAAGTACCTGACAACTGCGGTATCCAGCGGCGCCCGTCCCGTGGCTTCGATGCTGCTGCACACGGAACTACACTGCGCTGCTGCACGTCGCGCCCGCCTTCCGGCAGCGTCTATCAACACGGTATTGAACAGGATTACGCTCGTCGATGTGACGCGAGCAGATCTCATGTACGCTGCCGCGCTTCCCGGCAGCCTGCGGAGCGCGGACGCCATCCATCTGGCCACAGCGATTCGCCTCGAATGCGATCAGCTTATTGCGTATGATCTCGAACTCAATGAGGCTGCAACCAGGGCTGGGATCACGGTAGTTGCGCCCACAGACCAGCGTGGTGAAGAGCCAAAGCGCTAACCTTGCTTCCGTGACCGTTTCCATCAACCACGCCACCGCGAACGACGCCGGCCAGCTCGCCATCCTCGCCAGCATCACCTTCCCGCTCGCGTGCCCGCCGACCTCGCACCCGGAAGACATCCGGCAGTACGTTGCCACCGAGTTGTCGGAACAGAAATTCGCCCAGCACATCGCCGATCCCACCAAGATCCTGCTGTGCCTGCGCGAAGACGGCCATCTGCTGGGCTGGAGCATGCTCGTCGAAGGACTCCCGCAGGATGAGCATGTGCGCTCCTGCCTCTCCATTTTCCCCACCATCGAGCTGAGCAAGTTCTACCTGCACCCTTCGCACCACGGCCAGGGCGCGGCGTCGAAACTCATGCACGCATCCCTCGATATCGCCGGAAAAGGTAACGACGCCCACGGCATGTGGCTGGGTACCAATGACCAGAACGCCCGTGCCATCCGCTTCTACGAAAAGCACGGCTTCACGAAGGTAGGAACCAAGACGTTCAAGCTTGGCAGGAACGTCGAATCCGATTTCGTCCTGGAGCGCTCACTCCTGGCCGCATAGGCACAGGGGACTTATGGTCCTTGTCGGAAAGTGCAGGCAGCATGCATTGTGCTCTCAACGCCTGCGATGCCTGCAGTGCAGGCGGTTCTCAAAACGACAACCGCCCCCTAAGCTTCCTGAGTAGCACGGCGTACACGCGGCTAGTGTCCTGCGCCGTAAATTAGTTCTATAAGTTGTAGAATGGGGTATGCCACGAACCGGTCGCCCCAAAGCCGAACTGACACTGACTGATGATGAACGCCAGACCCTGA